>JAZRXI010000078.1:0-2384 GCA_045600145.1 Clostridia bacterium
CGACAGATGAACGGTATCCGAGCGCAGGCGACCGAGATTGTAAACAACGAACTGATTTATAACTGACGGAGGGATAGAATATGAAGAAGCTTATAGCCCTAATAATCGCCATTATTACATTGATTGCTATGAACACTGCCAACCCCACAGAACCCGCTGAAACGCCCGTTATTGAGCCGACAAGCACCGCTGTGGAAACGGTCAAGGATGAGTCCAAAACGGAAGAAACGCAAACAGAACCGTTTATGGTAGTTACAGAGGAAAGCAAAGTTGTACCCGCCGAAACTGAGCTGATTATCACCGAACCCGAGAAAGAGCCGAAAGCACAGACCGAAAAGCCGAAAGAGCCAAAGCGGGAGAAGCCACGGCAGGGAGTTTCCTTGCCGTGGCTGAATTTATTTTTTAACAGTATATATATCTAAAGCTGCGCCGTATCTTGAAAATCCTTTTATTTCCGCGTAATCGTCACCGTACTTTTCACGAGCATAATTATCTGTATCTTTCCAAGCCGCATCAATCAATTTTTTTGGCGTTCTTTGCAGATCAGAGTGTGCACCCGTTTTCATTCTGTGTAATCTGAACTTCATTTTATCGGTGAATACTTCTTCAAATCCTTCGGCAATTTCATTGTATGGTGATTCAAAATATTGTAAAAGTACCGTTCTGTAATCAACATTAAACGCCGTGCTTTGATAATTGTGACCTTCAAGATAGTTGTAATAATGGTCGCTGATATCGGATAGAACGGCATTGCAATGTTTGTTTTGTTCTGATTCTTCCTTCGTGATAGGCATTCCCGGGGAGCCGAATCTGATTAGCTTTCCTCCGGGCTTTAATACACGAGATATTTCTTTGATAACGAGTTCAGGCTCATTGACAAGATGTATCATAGCGTTTTCAACCACTATATCCATACTGTTATCCGGAAGCATAATATCGTAGGCATTCATTTGTGCGAGAATGAGATTATTATAAAGTCCTTTGGCGCGTTTTGCCGCGGTGTCTAACATAACTGCCGATATGTCAACAGCAATCGTATAGATTCCGTTTTTTGCAAGAGGGATAGAAGCAGTGCCCAGGCCTGCGCCTAAATCGAGAATGTTGATTTTCGTGCCGAACTTCTTCGCAATCAAATCACCGCAAGCGGCATATACACCGTAACGTTCGGTACTGTTTGCATCCCAATACGTAACTTCGGGCTCGAAATTTTCTCCGATATCGTCATATCCAATATACTGTTTGTCTCCTTCAAGCTTTACTGAGGTATCATTGCAAAAGCGATATATCGAGTTAATAAGTGGAATTTCATATCCGCAAGTATTGCAGTGTGTCAACAAAGTTTTTGACCTGCATTTCGGGCATAAATAATAATGTTCCATGTTTTTCTCCGTGTTATGATTTGCTTTGCTTTTGGCGGTATCCGTTCGTGTCCCAATAGTAATCATTCAAAATATCAAGGACTTCCCAAGGCAGCGCACCTGCCACTACTGCCGCTTCTATTTGTGTTGTAATATAATCCGCATACGGCAAAAGTGCTTTTATGAAATGCCAATCCATTTCTCCGTCCAATATCTTTTGGAATATAACCTCTTTTGAGTTATGGTTGAGCATCGGTATGAATTTTTCGAGAAGTTCATTATTGATGTCATCAAAGGTTGCATTTTCTATCAGCGTGACAACAGATTCGTCGTTCAAATACTCTGCAAGGGTGATAATATCCGAGATATCGATACCTTGCTTTTCAAATTGGTGCGATAGCTTTGTTAAAATGCTTGGCTTCAAAAGCGGTGCGAGGTTTACTACATCCGCAATATTTTCTGCGATAATATCTGCATTTCCTTTTGCCACATTTTTTAAGATTGTAGACTCACCCTTTGTCGGTTCTCCGTAGTTTATAAGTTCATCGAGCGTAACGTTAAAAAGTTCCGCGATCATTACAAGTATGGATATATCGGGAAAGCTTTCACCACGCTCATATTTCGAGATTGCTTGACGTGACAAATTGAGCCTGTCAGCCACTTCGTTTTGTGTCATATCGGCCTCTTTACGAAGTGTTGAAAGCGCCTTGCCGAATTTCATAGTATCAAACATTTATATCACCGCCCTCCGTTGTATATTATATCACAAAGAACCTATATTGTCGAGCAACAATCGGTTGCGCCAAAATAGCCTATACCATAGTCAAAATAATGTGGTATAGGCTATTTTCATTTCTTGCTATTAAAATTTGGATACTCAAATAAAACAAATAATCCGAACGACTCTCCAAGTAAGAGAATGTTCGGATTATTTGCATGTGGTCGGAGTGTTCATAACGCAAGTGACAAAAATCTTGATTTTAAGCCGGTTTCGGTACACATTCACATCTCTTTTTCAATAAGATT
>JAZRXI010000079.1:0-5349 GCA_045600145.1 Clostridia bacterium
CAGGGACAGCGTCAGCTTCTCAACATCGCACGCGCGGCACTTTCAAAGGCGCCGATACTTGTTCTGGATGAAGCTACAAGCTCGGTAGATACGCGCACGGAGCGCCATATTGAGCACGGCATGGCGCGGCTCATGAAGGACAGAACGACATTCGTCATCGCACACCGACTTTCGACTGTACGCAACGCCAATGCGATAATGGTTCTTGAACACGGCGAGATAATTGAACGCGGCGACCACGATGAATTGTTAAAATTGAAAGGCAGATACTATGAACTTTACACGGGCGTTACAGAGCTTGATTAAGCTTATCTGCATCATGTGCGTGCTTGCACTCTGCGGGTGTGCGAGTGATGAAAAGACACTTGAGACACCGAAAACCACATCTGAGTGGACTGCTGACGAGATATCATTCACCGAAACCGAAGCGGAGACAAACACCGTAAAGCTTGAAATGACAGACGGCGGCGTGATAATATTTGAACTTTATCCCGATATTGCACCGATCACGGTCAAAAATTTTAAAAAGCTCGTATCGGCGCATTTTTACGACGGGCTTATCTTTCACCGTGTCATCTATGATTTTATGATACAGACCGGAGATCCTACGGGAATCGGCTCGGGCGGCTCAAGTGAAACTATTTTCGGCGAATTCGGGATAAACGGTTTTACGAATAAGCTTTCACACAAGCGCGGCGTAGTTTCAATGGCACGCAGGGATAAGCTGAACAACAGCGCATCGTCGCAGTTTTTTATAGTGCAGTCGGATTATCCTTCGCTTGACGGTAATTATGCCGCGTTCGGGAAAGTCATTGCAGGAATGGATGTCGTGGACAGAATTGCCGCCGTAAAGGTCGATGTACGCGACAAGCCGCTCGAAGATCAGCGCATAGCTACCGTAAGATTTGTGGATGTCGTTAAGTAAACATCGGATTTTTCGGGATAAATGACTGATTTTATATGATAAAAAACAGTTGACTTTGCTTAAGCATTAGTGTATATTATAAAATGTAACCAAAGAAATAAAGGTAAAAAAATATGAAAAGACGCATTATTCAAATCATGGCACTCATCGCGGCTCTTGCTGTGTTTTCCTGTCTTGCCGCATGCGGTACGGAACCGCGCGGAACGATAGCCACGGCCGATCCCACCGATTCGGCGACTCCGTCGCCTACACCTGCCGAGCAGATAGCGGAATTTTCTATCGGCGAAGTTGCTGAAAATATTTATACCAACAAGTTTATTGGAATGGGCTGTAACTTTGATTCGACATGGTATATTTATTCCGAGGCCGAGATAAAGGATCTTAACAGTGCTGTGCTTGAGAATATTGGCGATGATCTTACAAAGCAGCTGGAAAAAGCCGATTATTTCTACGATATGATGGCTTCTAAGCTGGACGGTTCTGCAAGTATAAATATCGTATTTGAAAAGCTCGGAATCGGAGCGGCACTTACTATCGATCTTGAAGCTTCTTTGCGGCATGGTATGGAGGACTCTAAAACCGGATATGCTAATATGGGCTACACCGATTTCAATTACGAGATAGGCAAAACACTTTTCATCGGCAAAGAATATAACAGTGCAACATATACCGCCAATTACACAGGTGTACCGGTTTACGGTAAGCAGATAATTTTCGTTAAGGGCAACTATTCAGTTGCAATTACCGTTACCACGTTCGTCAATAACACCTGCGATTCGGTACTCGCAAACTTTTACGAGCTGACATAACGCGGATGACTTTTGCGGGAGACTTACGTACTCACTGCAAGGGGGGCATCGGTGCTTGTTCGCGCCTTATTTTTTCGAAAAAACGAGGCAAAAACTTTTGTAACCTTATGAAACATTCTCCCGCCGTAGTAGGGCGGGAGAATGTTTATCAAGTTATGGCGATTTCATAACGCGATGTGGCAATTCATGTTTTACATTAAAGTTACTTTTACACCAAAATGAATTGTCACGTTTGTTTTATAGTCTTGCAATGACACAAGGAAGCTTTTATAACACAATCACTTTGTTGCCTGCCGCTTTTTTGATAAAGGGGCGCGAAGCGCGATAAAATCTTTTGTCGAACTTTTCTATAGAAAAGTTCGCAGGGGTGCGGGGACGGAGTCCTCGCGTGTGGTGCGGGCAAAGCCCCGCAAAAAGGAACAAATATGAGAATATTCACGTTGACATTAAATCCGGCGTTTGATGTTCACTGCACGGCGAAGAATTTTGAAACAGGAAAAGAGAATACAGCCGAAATCATTTCGCGCGATGCCGGTGGCAAGGGTATCAATATATCGCGTGCGCTTACCGCAAACAGTATAGAAAATATCGCAGTGGCTGTACTTGGCAAAGAAAACGCCAAAAGCTTTACTGATGAATTAAAAGATATCGGCGAGCTTCGCACGGCCACTGTTGATGGCAGAATAAGAGAAAATATCACAGTTCATGCTCAAGGCAGGGAAACACGGCTCAGCTTTTTAGGTTTTCGGGCTGATGCAACGATATTCGACGAAATACGCGCACTGCTGAGTGATATCGAAAACGGCGATATCCTCACACTTACAGGCAGACTTCCGCTCGGTGTACCTGTCGAAAATGCAAAAGAAATGCTGATCGAGCTAAAAGACAGGGGAGTGCGCACCGTTATAGATTCCCGCTCATTTGCACTGAATGACCTGCTCGACGTCAAACCGTTTTTGATAAAGCCGAATGAGGAGGAAATCACGCAGTATACGGGTAAAACATTCAAGAATATCAACAATGCTTGCAGTGCGGCTGAAGTGCTTCACAGGCAAGGAATTCAAAATGTCATGATAAGCTTCGGTGCTCAGGGGGCGTTGCTTGCTTGCGACGAAGGAACATTTATTTGCAGTGCTCCGAGAATAGATCCCATATCGACAATAGGCGCGGGGGATAGTTCAATAGCCGGATTTATTGCGGCATCAAAGAACGGCGCATCGAAAGAGCTTTGCCTTAAAAACGCAATAGCGTACGGCTCCGCCGCTTGCCTTACCGAGGGAACGAATCCGCCGCGCGCGGGCGATATAGAAAAGTTTTTATAGTTGCGCATTTTGCGGGGACGCTGTCCCCGTATCCCTGCCTTTTGCTGGGACTCCGTCCCCGCACCTTCTTTGCAGGGACTCTGTCCCCGCACCCCTGCGAGCTTTTTTGAAAAAAAGCTCGGCAAAAAACTTTTATTGTGTTGCATAAAAAATTCGCTCGGCGTGAACGTTGCCGAGCGAATTTTTATCCGAATACAACAAAAGCCAATTTGGAGACGTTCAGCTTTTGGATCAGTATGTTTATTGAAAATGATGAGACGACCAATGCGATGATGCCGTAGAGACATAGATCAATGTTCCGAAATACTATCAGTGATAGCAAAATAACGCAAGGATCGACGGCTAACAGCAGATTGCCGATCTTTATTGTGATCTTACCTGAATCGGAAATAAAACGGGTTTTGTATAAAAAATCGGTCGGAATAAGCTACTCCGACCGATGCTTGCGATTATCGGATCAGTTCTCCGCAACGATAACTGTAACGTTCGGATGAAGCTGAAGTACGCTTGCGGGAACGGCGGGTGTGATCTTGCCGTAGAAAGCCTTTTCAACTATTTCCACCTTGGCGGGACCGTTGGCGATAAGCAGGATGTGCTTGGCATCCATGATCTGCCTGATACCCATTGTCAACGCCTGCTTGGGAACGAGCGAAATATCGTCATAAAAACGTGAATTTGCCTTGATGGTGGATTCGGTGAGTGAAACTACGCTTGTGTTCGGAACGAACTCGGTGTTCGGCTCGCAGAAGCCTACATGACCGTTGAGACCGATGCCGAGAAGCTGTATGTCACGCGGACCGATGCTTTCAAGCAAAGCGTTGTAGCGGGCACATTCGGCGTCAAGGTCGGTTGCGGTACCGCAGGGGAGATTGGTGTTCTCCTTTTTGATGTTGAGCTTGGAGAAGAAATTCGTATCCATGAAATAACGGTAGCTGTTTTCGTTTGCGCCGTCAAGTCCGACATATTCGTCGAGGTTGACCGTGCGCACGCGCGAGAAATCAATGTTTCTCTTTGCAACGTTATCGTACATTTCGATGGGTGTTTCGCCGGTAGCAAGTCCGAGTACGCTGTCGGGCTTTTTGATGATCTGCGCAGCCATTATATCAGCCGCGAGACAGCTCATTTCGTGTTTTGTTTTAACCTTTAAGATGTTCATGTAAAAATTCAAGTCCTTTCATGATTGATTTTATACAAGGCTCTTTGCCTTCGTATTCGATTGATAAATAGCCGTCGTAGCCTGCCGAAGCAAGAATACCGAGACATTCTTCAACGGGTACGATGCCGTCACCGACAGATGCACCGCGTATGAAATTACCGCCGCGTGTAACGATGCAATCATCGTTTTTGTCAAAACGGTAAAAATCCTTTGCGTGAACGTAAAAAGCGTATTTTGCCGCTATGGACACGGCTTCGACGGGGGATTGGTCAACGCAGAGAAAATTGCCGATATCCACAAGCCAACCGAAGTTTTCACTGTTCACGCCCTTTATTATCTTTTCCACTCTGTCGGCATCCTGACTGATGAAACCGTGATTTTCGGTCATGGTCTTTACACCGAGCGTCTGCGCGTAATCGGTGACTTTGCGGCAAGCGGAAACGACCTTATCAAGATAAAAGTCAAATTCCTGCGGCATGCCTTTGGGGTATGAGTAAAACGCATCGTGACGCATGAATTTTGCGCCGAGCGCGTGCGCAACATCGACCTGTCCCTTAAGGCGGGTTATTTCGGCTTCGATGTCATCGGCGATAAGATTCGCGCTGATCGCGTAATTCGTTATTTCTATGTTCTGTTTTTTCGCTTCTTCTTTTAAGATGGCGGCATATTCGATTTGTGACATGCCGTTTTCGGGACAAAGATCGGTAAATTCAATGCCGTCAAAGCCCATATCGGCGGCAAGCTTGATTACGGAAAGCTGATTCTCATCGCCTGCCCGTATCAGCTGTGAAAAGCTGTAAGACGATACGGCTAATTTCATTTGTTATCTCCGAAAAAAATTATTTCTCAAGCTCGCGCAGGAACGCATACGCCGTTTTGATGTCCTTATACGGATCGTCGCCGACCTCACGTTCAATGGTAAGGAAGCCCTTGTAGCCGATTTCATCAAGTGCCGCAAGATATGCTTTGAAATCTACATTGCCCGTGCCGAGCGGAACTTCGCGGAAAAATTCCTTGCCCTCGTACTCGGTGGGGATCGGGTGAACGACCTGATAAATGTATTCGGGATCTCCGTCAAGAAGCTTGATGCCGTCCTTGGCGTGCGTGTAAACTATATATGAGCCGAGCGTTTTGACC
>JAZRXI010000080.1:0-33865 GCA_045600145.1 Clostridia bacterium
ATCTCGTCGGGATCGAGAAGCTTGCCGTGCAGAGCTTTGGTGAAAATCTTTTTCGCCTCGTCATAGCCGCAGGTGACGGGTGAGAGTGTATTCAGCGCGTGATCCGCAACGACACAGCCGAGCGAAACGAAGTAATCAAGACGCTTTTCAAGCACTGCAAGCAGTGTTTCAAAGTTGCGTATCTCGGTGTTTTCCGTCTTGCCGAGGCGTTCGATATAGAAAAGGATATCCTTGTCGTTGAGCTTGAAGCATATCTTGTCGGGACGGAACGTAGGCAGTACGCGCACAAAGCCCAAGTCCTGCATCTTCTTGTGATATTCAAGGCTGTCGGCAGGATCATCGGTGGTGCAAATGACCTTTACGTTGCAACGCTTGATAAGCTCCTGCGAGGTAAAGCCGCCAGAGGCTATGCGCTCGTTTGCTTCGTTCCAGATATCCTCCGCACTTTTTGAATTAAGCGGTCTGTTTATGCCGAAAAGCTGCTTTAATTCCATGTGCGACCAATAGTAGAGCGGGTTGCCGGGTGCGTATTCCATGGTGGAGGCAAACGCAACGAACTTGTCCTTCCAATCGGCACTGCCCGTTATAAGCTCCTCGTCGATGCCGTTCTGACGCATGGCACGCCATTTGTAGTGATCGCCCGCAAGCCAAAGCTGACCGATATTGTCGAATTTTACGTTTTCGTATATTTCTTTGGGGTCAAGATGGCAGTGGTAGTCGATTATCGGCTGATTTTTTGCATATTCCTCATACAGCCTCTCAGCCGAAGCGTTGGAGAGCAGACAGGAATCATCAAAAAAGTTTTTCATAATATACCTCTAAAATATAATATCGTTGCCCTTTGAGGCGTACATCGCAAGCAGTACCTTTACGGCTCTTGCCGCCTCCGATACGCTTATCGGCATATCGCTTCCGTTCTCAAGACGCGAATAAAAATCATCAAACAGCATTTTGTGACCTACGCCCCAATCCGCCTTGCCGTTTATAAGCATCGCGTCATCGTGCGCGTCCTGCGGCACGCCGTCGATGAAAATATCGTCATCGTGAAGCGAAATGACTGCGTTTTCGCATTTTATCTCAAGCTTGACGGGTGAATCGCAGAAATAAGCGGTCGTGGCATAGAACATGCCGTGCGCGCCGCCGGGGAACGTGAGGTACGCACTTGCGGTGTCCTCAACGTCGATAACGCCACGGAGGTGGTAGTTTGCCGTAAGCGCGTTTAACTTTTCGGGATCGCCGCAGAGCCACAACATGAGGTCAAGCGTATGTATCGCTTGGTTTATCATAACGCCGCCGCCCTCGGTAGCCATTGAACCGCGCCAATGACTGTCGGTGTAGTAGTTTTCGCCGCGCGACCAAAGGACCTCGCCGCTTGCAAATTCCACCTTGCCCGCCTTGCCGCCTTCGATAAGCTCTTTCGCCATTCTGTTGCGGGCAAGATAGCGGTTCTGGAAAGAAATACATATCTTTGCTTTGCTTTCGCGTTCGGCTTTTTCAAGCGCCGCGAGCTGGTCAAGGTCGATGCAGACGGGCTTTTCAAGCAGAACGTTTATGTTCCGCTCAAGCGCCGCTACAGCCATTTCGGCATGCAGGTAATGCGGCGTGCATATGTGTAAAATGTCGGGCTTGACGTCATCAAGCATTTTAAGATAATCGTCAAAAACGAGAGCGTCAAGGGCGAAATCAGCCTTGAGCTTTTCCGCCCGTTCCGCCAGAACATCGCATACGGCGACGATTTTGACATTTTGCATTTGAGTAAGGTTTGTGGCATGTGTCTGCGCGATACAGCCACAGCCGACTATTGCTGTTCTGAACACGTCAAATCATCTCCGATTATTTTTTGTATGAGCTTGAGAAATCGGAAGAAACGGCACTTGCATTTTCGTCCTTAGAAACGGTTGAATTTTTGATATGCTTCTGAAGCAGCTTGTAGTATTTCTTGCCGTCAAAGGGAATGTCAACAGCTTCATTGGTCCATGCGGACATAAGCATCGCATCGGCGAGCTGAACGCCCTTGATACCGTCTGATGCAGGTGCATAAAGTTCTTCAAGTCCGAGCAGTGTATTTGCAAAGTTGTTGAGTATTCCGGCGTGCTGAGGATTATCGCCGGTCGTGTCTACTTCAATGACTTCTACATTGGGCTTGCTGAATGAAGCGGTCTCGGTCTTTATATGCTCGCTTGTGGGCATTTCGTTTTTCCAGAAAGTAACCTTACCTTCATCGAAAACGAGCTTGCCGAGTTCGCCGGTAACTTCGAAACGGTTTGTTCCGGGGGCATCGCCGGTCGTTGTGATGAACACGCCGGTAGCGCCGTTCTCATATTCAAAGTAAGCGGTAACGTCGTCCTCTACCTCGATGTTGTGATATTTACCGAACGAGCAGAATGCACGTACCTTCTTGGGCATCATATCGGGTATCCACTGGAAAAGATCGATGTTGTGGGGAGCCTGATTGAACAGCACGCCGCCGCCCTCGCCCTTCCATGTAGCACGCCAGCCGCCGCCGTCATAATATGACTGTGTGCGGTACCAATCGGTGATTATCCAGTTAAGACGTGTGATCTTGCCGAGTTCACCGTCAGCGATCATCTGCTTCATCTTCTTGAAGGCGGGGTTCGTTCTCTGATTGAACATTATTCCGACCTTGAGGTCGGGATATTTCTTGGCTTCCTCAAGCATTTCTTCCACTTGAAGCGTATAAACGCCAGCGGGCTTTTCAACGATGGCGTTCATGCCGTTTTTAAGAGCCTTGATGGCATATTCCGGGTGAAAATAGTGCG
Organism: Clostridia bacterium; assembly: GCA_045600145.1. Classification (GTDB taxonomy): domain Bacteria; phylum Bacillota; class Clostridia; order Christensenellales; family QALW01; genus UMGS1322. The sequence goes on from JAZRXI010000080.1 coordinate 2,781, forward strand.
GGATGGCGACGATTACTACATCACAGCATTTTGCGGCGATAAGCTCATCGCCCGAATTGAAATACTGAACATGTGCGCTCTCCTCGGGATGCTCTGCGGCGATAGCCTTTATGCCGTCAAGCTTTTCGGGTACAATGTCGGCGATCGCGGATACATAGCCGTTTATGATCTTGCCTCCCATAAAATTATAGAAGTGCGCTCTTCCCATATTACCTGCGCCGATGATACCGAATCTTACTTTTTCCATTTTCTGTTTTCTCCTTCTATATAACCTGAATTTTTTAATATATCCTTGAGGGCATTGACTGCCGCATCAAATGATTCATTGTTGTCTTTATATTCGAAATGATGCTTGAGCGTGCGCTTGTCAAGATTTGAATAGCCCGTGAAATTGAAAAGATGAGGCTCTACGGTAATGAATATGTCCCTGTCGCCGCGTGCCGCTGCCGTCTTTTCGATAACGAGAGATATTTTGCCGTCGCCGAAGCCTGCGGGAACTATTGCGTGATCCTCATATGTGCCGTCCTTGATGTGCAGATAATCTACATAGGGGGCGATGCGGTCTATTGCTTCGGGGATATCTTCGTTTTCCATTATGTAGTTGCACGGATCGAATATCGCGTGCAGACGCGGAAGTTTTTTTTGCAAATATTCGCACTCACGCGCAAGCCGTCCGAAAATGCGGGCTTCGTTTTCGTGGCAGAGCGTTACGCCCTCTTTTTCGGCATAATCGAGCATCGCCGTAAGACGTGCAAGCACTTCGTCAGCATAATCCATGGCATCCTTGCCGTCGGGAATGAAGAACGAGAACATCCTTATTCTCTTCGTGCCGAGTATCTGCGCGGTCTTTACCGCCTTTTTGAATCGCTCGAAATGCGGTTCGAACGGCTCAACGATGTCATACTTGCCGATTGGCGAGCCGAGCGAAGAAACCTTGATGCCGGCGGAGTCAAGCTCGTCGGCAAAAGCCTTTATTTCGTCTTCTGTATAGTCTATCACGCATTTGCCATCTATGGCGCGTATCTCGATATACTCAAGACCGTTGCGCTTGAGCGCATCTATCTGTCCCTTTAAGTCCGACGCCGCTTCGTCGGCAAATGCCGAGATCAAAAACTGTGCCATTATTTTATCCAACCCTTCGCTTTGATATTGTCGTAGCTTATCTTCATCTGTCCCCAGCTGTCGCCTGTATCGGGCGCATTGTCCTGCTCGACATATGCGACCTTGACGGTCTTTACGTCGATGAGCGCCTTGATTATATCGTCATTCGGAACGGTGCCCGTGTATATGGGAGTTATAAGCTCATACGGCTGTTTGCCTTCGCACGCAGGAAGAAAATCCTTTAAGTGAACGTATTCAAGACGGTCCGCGTATTTTCTGATACATGCCGGAGTATCAGCACCTGCGAACGCCGCCCAGCCGCAGTCAAAGGTGAAATTCCAATTCGTCTTTTCATAGAAAATGTCAATGGGAAGCGGTTCGCCGTTCCTGCTTGCGAACTCAAGCGCGTGATTGTGATATGCGAGCCTGAGACCTGCGTCGTTGAGCTTCTTTGTAGCGTCGGAAAGGTCTGATATCATCTTTTCGGCAAGTACGTATCTTACACCGTCGATTTCCTCGAGGTAGCCGCCGGGATATCCGATACCGACAACATCGACACCGAGTGCCTTGTGCCTTGCGATGACATCGTCGGTATTGTTTATTATTTCAGCTATACCGCCTCCGACATGGGTAAGACCGATGTGCAGACCGAATTCTTCAGCCGCGTCGCGCGTTGCGGCGGGGTCATATGCAAAGCCGCTGACCTGAACACTTGTGTATCCGATATCCTTCATTGCCTGAAAGGTCTTTTTGATGCCCTCCTGCGTATCGCATGTATTGCGGACCGAATAAAGCTGTGCTCCGATAATCATAGTTACACCTCCAAAAAATCGTTGAAAAATTATTCAACTTGTATTATACTATATAAGGAATAAAAATACCATTGCAAATTATGCTGTTTTTATAGCAAATTTACAAACAAAATTCAATGTCGGAGAGTTTTTACCGTGGAAAATGCCGAACACATTCGCTTTAAGGGTTTCTACTATCATCATACCGTTACCGATATCCCCGTGCAAGACGATTTTCAAAGACACTGCCATAATATGTATGAAATAATCTACATCAAGCGCGGCAGCGGAACTTTTTTTGTAGAGGGCTCGTCATACAACATATGTCCGGGCTGTCTGCTCGTATTCCGTCCGAGAGAATTTCATTGCGTCAATATTTCGCCCGACAGCCGCTACGAAAGACTTGTAGTTCATTTTGATGAAAGCATCGTTTTTGAAAATTCGGCGCTTTTGCTCGATATCTTCAATAACAGAGAATTGGGGATAAACAACCTTTATCCGAAAATCCACGAAAGCATCCCCTCTACCTTTGCGCGTATTTCATCATGCACCGCACTGAACGAGCCCGAACGTTCGATAATGGCAAAGCTCATTTTGAATGAGCTACTCGTTGTACTGCATAACGAGTTCGCGCCCGGAGCGCAGTCCGAAACGGGTGAAAAACTCATAACGCGAATGGTCAACTACATAAACGACAATATTTCCGAGCAGTTCCGTCTTGAAGAGCTTGCCGAAAAGTTTTTCATAAGCAAATATCATCTGGGACACATATTCAAAAAATATACGGGCATGCCGGTCATGGAATACATAATCCGCAAGCGCGTAGTAATGGCTCAACAACTGATGGCTGAGGGTTGTCAGGCATCGACTGCCGCCGCGATGTGCGGCTTCAACGACTATTCGGCATTCTACAGAGCGTATATAAAGTATATCGGTGCCAAGCCCTCTGAAGAAACAAAATAAACAGTTTTGCGGAAGTCGCGTTCAATGTCAAGCATAATCTTCCGCAATTTTTTTCTGTTTACACAAAATTTTCTGTTGACACGAACATGTTTTTAATATAATATGGTATTTACTCAAAACGAATCTGCGGAGGCTTGATATATTGCTTACCGATGAAGAGCTTTTCTGGCTGTATGTAAACAACACAAAAAAGATGTATGTCTACAGGTTTTCCGCGGTATATTTTAAGTACGGCGAAAGAAGCAAGCTTATCGAAGCACTCAATGCAGGTGATTCGCCTGCTTATTTTGATGACGATTCAAAAAATGACATCTTAAGCGGCGCTTGGTTCGCAAAAGCAAAGAAGCTTGAAGAATATATGTCGTTTAGGAATATCGTGATGCTCCTGTATCACGACAGCAGATTCCCGCGAGCACTCAAAAGCATACCGTCACCGCCCGCACTGCTCTACTGTATCGGTGATATTACCGCCGTAAGCGGCAACTGCGTTTCGATAATCGGCTCGCGCATATCCACCTCATACGGACGCAAATGTGCCGCGGTGTTCGCTTCTGAGTTTGCGAAAAACGGGATATGTATTGTTTCAGGCATGGCTGAGGGTATAGACGGCTGTGCACAACTCTCCGCCATAAAAAACGGTGGTAAGACCGTTGCTGTTCTCGGCTGTGGTGTCGATCATGTCTATCCCCGGGCGAACAAAGAGCTTTATGACCAAATATGCGCTCACGGAGCCGTAATAAGCGAATATCCCCTTTCGGCAAGCCCCATGCGCGGAAACTTTCCTTACAGAAACAGGCTTATCAGCGGTTTGTCAAAATGCCTGCTCGTTGTTGAAGCGGGAATCAAAAGCGGCACTATGACGACTGTCGAGCATGCAAATCTGCAGAACAAGGATGTATTCGTCCTGCCCGGGAACATCACCTCACCGACGAGCGAAGGCACGAATTATCTCATAAAAAACGGATGCACCTGCGTGACGTCGCCGGATGACATCCTTGAGATTTTCGGCATATATAAGGCGAACAAAACAAAAAAGACACTTCCAGATGACGCTTCCTTTGAAGAAATACACAAAAACATAATAAAGCTATTGAGCATCGAGCCGCTTGAGTATGAAGAGCTTGAAAAAGAACTGCAATCAGACCCAATAGAGCTTAATACCGCGCTTATGATGCTTGAAATTTCCGGCTATATAAACAAAAACGCCGGAAGAATATATGAATTAAACAGACAAGGCGGAAATAACTGAATGTCAAAGCTAATGATAATGGAGTCACCACACAAAGCAAAGACCGTAGGCGGATTTTTGGGCAAGGAGTTCAAGGTCGTAGCCTGCACCGGTCACATAATCGACCTGCCGAAAAGCAAACTCGGCATCGACATCGAAAAAAACTTTCAACCGCAATACACAATGATATCGACAAAGCGAGAGCTTGCGAAAGAGCTCAAGGAGCAGGCGGCAAAGGCGGACGAAATATACCTCGCGACCGACCCTGACCGTGAGGGCGAAGCGATAGCATGGCATCTTGCCGAGCTTCTTAAGATACCGCAGGATGCCGCGTGCAGAGTAACGTTCAACGAAATCACAAAAAACTGCGTTACAAGCTCGATAAAAGAACCCCGCGTGCTTGACCTCGATCTTGTCAACGCGCAGCAGGCTCGTCGTGTGCTCGACAGACTTGTGGGCTATGAGATAAGCCCGATACTGTGGCACAAGATAAAGCGCGGTTTGAGCGCAGGCAGAGTGCAGTCGGCTGTAACAAAAATGGTAGTTGACAGAGAACGTGAGATAGAAAAATTCGTGCCCGAGGAGTTTTGGGAGCTTGATGTTTCTCTTGCGTCGCAGAAGCCTAAAAAGAAATTCACCGCACACTTTTTCGGAAGTGTTGACGGCAAGCTTGAGTTAAAAAACGGAGCCGAGGTACAGTCAATAACTTCGGCACTTGAAAACGCCGTTTACAAGGTAAGCGAATACAAGGAAGGCTCAAAAAGCAAAAATGCTCAGCCTCCGTTCACCACAAGCATGCTCCAGCAGGATGCCGCAAGGAAGCTGGGCTTCACCACAAAAAAGACCATGACGCTTGCACAACAGCTCTATGAGGGCGTCGAGATAGCCGGTGTCGGTGCTGTCGGACTTATCACCTATATAAGAACGGATTCGGTGCGTGTAGCGGCAGAAGCGCTTGAAGACGTCCGCGGATACATTTCACGCAATTACGACGCGAAATTCCTGCCCGGAAAGCCCAATTTCTATAAGACGAAAAAGAACAGTCAGGACGCTCACGAGGCAATACGTCCCTCATCGACGGAATTTACTCCCGAGCGTGTGAAAGCAAGCCTTACGAACGACCAATATAAGCTCTATAAGCTGATTTTCGACCGCTTCGTAGCTTGCCAGATGGCACCCGCGAAGTACGCGACGATAAACGTGAGCATTCTTGCAAACGACAAGTATGTTTTCAAGGCGTCTGCATCAAAGCGCACGTTCGACGGCTTTATGGCGGTATACTCCGACGGTGAGGAAGAAGAAAAGAGCTCCGCTTTGCCCGAAATGGAGGTCGGTGATGAGCTTATATTCGATAAATTTGAATCAGCTCAGCATTTCACTCAGCCGCCGCAGAGATTCAACGAAGCATCGCTCGTAAAAGAAATGGAAGTCAAAGGGATCGGCAGACCGAGCACCTATGCCACCACCGTTTCCACCATTCTTGACCGCGATTACATCGAACGTGACAAAAAACAGCTCAAACCCACTACCTTAGGCGTGTGCGTCACCGATATGATGGCGGAGAATTTTCCCGACATAGTCGATATCAAGTTCACCGCTTCAATGGAAGAAAAGCTCGATGACGTCGAGAATGGTGACAAGGAATGGGTAAAGGTCGTTTCCGACTTCTATACGCCTTTCAAAAAGACGCTCGATAAGGCAAGTCAGATCGAACGAGTAAAGGTACCCGTCGAAAAGACGGATGTTCCGTGCCCCAAGTGCGGCGAAATGATGGTCGTACGCAGCGGCAGATTCGGCAAATTCCTTGCCTGCCCGAATTATCCGCAGTGTAAATCGACTAAACCGCTTCCCGCAGACGAAATTAAGGAGCCATGCCCCAAGTGCGGCGGCAAGCTTATTCAGCGAATTTCAAAAAAAGGCAAAAAATTCTACGGTTGCTCAAATTATCCGGAATGTGATTTTGCATCTGCGGGACTTCCTACGGGCGAAAAATGTCCCGAGTGCGGTGGCTTCCTTATAAGAGGCTTCCGCGGTAAGATACTCTGCAACAATTTTGACTGCAAATATACCAAGTCGGCAAAAAAAGAGAAAGATACAGAAAAAGAGAGTGAATAAATGAATGTTTCCGTTATCGGTGCAGGGCTTGCAGGCTGTGAAGCCGCATACCAGCTTCTTAAGCGCGGTTTTGATGTGAAACTGTACGAAATGCGCCCCAAAAAGCTCACTCCCGCGCACAAGAGCGGCGGCTTTGCCGAGCTTGTATGCTCCAATTCTCTGCGTTCCGACCGTGTAGAAAATGCCGCTGGTCTGCTCAAGGCAGAGCTTCGGGAGCTTGATTCGCTTATAATGCAGGCGGCGGATGCTTGCGCAGTGCCTGCCGGCGGTGCGCTTGCCGTGGACAGAGAAAGCTTTTCATCCTTCGTTCGTGCCGAGCTTGAAAAATTCGATAAGCTTACGGTCGTAAACGAGGAAGTGACCGATATACCCGACGCGCCCGTGATAATCGCGGCGGGTCCGCTTTGCAGTGACGCGCTTGCGGAAAAAATACAGACGCTTACCGGTGAGGAGCATTGCCACTTTTTCGATGCCGCAGCTCCGATAATAACAAAAGATTCAATAAATACCGACATCGCGTTTCAGGCAAGCCGCTACGAGCGCGGTGACGATTACATCAACTGCCCGATGGATAAGGAGCAGTACGAAGCGTTCGTGAATGCGTTGCTTGAAGCCGAGGTCGCACCCGTACACGGCTTTGAGGGGCAGGTCTTTGAGGGCTGTATGCCCGTCGAGGTAATGGCATCGCGCGGCATGCAGACGCTTGCCTACGGTCCGTGCAAGCCCGTCGGGATAGTCGATCCGCACACGGGCAAAATGCCGTATGCGTGCGTTCAGCTTCGGCGCGACGATGCCGCCGACACGCTGTACAATATCGTCGGCTTCCAGACGCATCTTAAGTTCGGGGAGCAAAAAAGAGTGTTTTCCATGATACCCGGGCTTGAAAACTGTGAGATAGTCCGTTACGGCGTCATGCACCGCAACACATATATTTGCTCGCCGAAGCTGCTTGACTTTACATACGCGATGAGAAGCAATGATAAAATAGCCTTTGCAGGACAGATAACCGGCGTTGAGGGATATATAGAATCTACCGCATCCGGCTTTATTGCGGCGGTCGCCATGGCTCAAAGACTGCGTAATGAGGAGATCACCGATTTTACGTCTTTGACAGCCGTAGGTGCACTCGGATATTATGTCTCATCCGGAAGCGGCAGAGATTTTCAGCCGATGAATGTAAATTTCGGCATAATCCACCCGCCCGAGATGCGCATTCGCGGCGGTAAGCTTGCGCGGTACGCATACGTCGCAGAGCGCGCGCTCAAAAAAATCAACGAGTTAAAGGAGAAAATATAATGGAATTAAGAGGAACTACCATAGTTTGTGTCCGCAAGGACGGCAAATGCGCGATAGCGGGTGACGGTCAGGTCACTATGGGAGAATCCGTTGTGATGAAGGCGGGCGCTGTCAAGGTGCGCAAGCTTTATAACGATACCGTTTCGGTAGGCTTTGCGGGAAGCGTTGCCGATGCGTTCACGCTTTGCGATCTGTTTGAATCGAAGCTTCAGGAGCATTCGGGCAATCTTTACCGCGCGAGCGTCGAGCTTGCACAGATGTGGCGAAGAGACAGGGCATTATCGAAGCTCGAAGCGATGCTGATAGCTGCGGACAAAAACGGTACGCTCGTGCTTTCGGGCACAGGCGAGGTCATCGAGCCGGACGACGGCATAGTCGCCATCGGAAGCGGCGGGAATTACGCGCTTGCCGCGGCACGCGCACTTGCGCAGAATACCGAGCTTGAGGCAAAGGATATCGCATATAAGGCACTTAAGATCGCCGGAGACATATGCGTGTACACCAACGATCACATAACCGTGTTGGAGGTAAACTGATGGACTATTCACCTAATCAAGTTGTTGACGAATTAAGCCGTTTCATAATAGGGCAGAACGAAGCCAAGCGCGCCGTGGCGGTGGCACTGCGCAACCGTTACAGACGCAGTAAGCTCCCGAAAGAGCTTCAAGATGAAATAACGCCCAAGAATATAATCATGTCAGGTCCTACCGGCGTCGGCAAGACCGAGATCGCGCGCCGCATCGCCAAAATAGTTGGAGCACCGTTCATTAAAGTAGAGGCGACGAAGTTCACCGAAGTCGGCTATGTCGGACGCGATGTCGATTCGATGATTCGCGACCTTGCCGAGGCTTCGATAAGGCTCATCAAGGAAGAAAAGACCGTTCAGCTTCATGATAAGCTTGAAAACCTCACAACCAACAAGCTCATAGATATCCTTCTGCCGATGCGCAAGAAAAAGGACGACGAAAACAGCGATGTTTCTTCGCGCCGCGATGCTATTAAGGCAGACCTCGAAGCAGGCAAAATCGAAGATTTGACGATAGAGGTCGAGGTTGAAGATAAGCCCGCAGGCATGAATGTCGAAATGCCCGGTCAGCCGGAAGTCGTAATAGGTGACATTTTCGGCGGTATGATGCCGAAAAAGACAAAAAAGCGCAAAATGCCCGTGCGTGAAGCGCGCAAGGTGATTTCTCAACAGGAGCTGAACCGACTGATAGATATGGATTCTGTCACGCATGAAGCACTTGAGCGTGCCGAGCAAAGCGGAATAATATTCATTGATGAGATCGACAAAATAGCCGGCGGAAGCCACTCAGGACACGGCGGTCCGGATGTCAGCCGTGAGGGCGTGCAGAGAGACATTCTTCCGCTCGTCGAAGGCTGTACAGTCAACACAAAATACGGTCCCGTAAAGACGGATTACATTCTGTTCATCGCAGCAGGCGCGTTCCATATGTCGAAGGTGTCTGACCTCATACCCGAGCTTCAGGGCAGATTCCCGTTGCACGTTACATTGAGTGCGCTCGGCGAAAGAGAGCTTTGTGATATCCTTACGCGCACCGATAACGCACTGCTGCATCAGTATCAGGCGCTTTTGAAGGTCGATAACGTCGATCTCAAATTCACCGAGGATGCCATTGACCTTATCGCGCACGTCGCATTCACCGAAAACGAAACAAAAGAAAATATCGGTGCTCGCCGTCTGACATCTGTAATGGAGCGATTGCTTGATGAAATATCCTTCACGGCAACCGACGAAGTGCCGATGCACGAAGTCGTTATAGACACCGATTATATAAAGGCACACCTTGGTGAAACCGCCGCAGAAAAAAATTTGAGAAAGTATATTCTGTGAGTTGTTGATCAACGCAATATAAGCCACTCTTCTTCGCGGGACACTGTCCCGCGCCCTTCTATGCGGTGGCTCTGCCGCCCTGTCTTTTGGGACTCTGCCCCACCCCCTGACCGCTTTTTTGAAAAAAGCGAGGCAAAAAACTTTTACTGCATTATAGCAAATTCGCTCGGCGCGAAGTATGCCGAGCGAATTTGTTATGTAATACAATAAAAGCAAATAAAAAAACACAGTGTCTACGCTATGTTTTGGCATAAGGCACTGCATTTTTTTACTCTGCGCGAAGCGCATTATAAAGTTTTGCCGCGCTTTTACAAAAGCGCGCAGGGGTGTGGAGACGGAGTCTCCGCAAAGCACTGTACAAAAAACGACCTTACAGCACGCAGGCAAGGAAGTCCTTTGTCCGCTGCGCTTTCGGCTCGTTAAATATCTGCTGAGGCGTTCCTTGCTCGACTATCACGCCGTCTGCCATAAACAGCACTCTGTCCGCCACGTCACGTGCAAAGCCCATCTCATGCGTCACGACTATCATTGTCATACCGCTTGCGGCAAGCTCTTTCATTACATTCAGCACTTCGCCTACCATCTCAGGGTCGAGTGCGCTCGTAGGCTCATCGAACAGCATGATGCTCGGATTCATTGCGAGCGCACGGGCGATCGCCACACGCTGTTGCTGGCCGCCCGAAAGCTGATGCGGATAATTGTCAGCCTTATCGGCAAGTCCGACGCGTGTAAGCAACGCCATCGTCTTTTGTTCGGCTTCTTCTTTAGTCATTTTTTTCAGTTCGACCGGTGCGAACATGATATTCTGCTTGACGGTCTTGTGCGCAAAAAGATTGAACTGCTGAAACACCATTCCGATATTCTCGCGCACCTTGTTGATATCCGTTTTTTTGTCCGATATCTCAAAGCCGTTGATGTCTATTACGCCGCTTGTAGGCTCCTCAAGGCGGTTAAGGCAACGCAAAACCGTTGACTTTCCCGAGCCTGACGGGCCGATCAAGCAAACCACTTCGCCTTCGAAAACGTCCATGTTTATCCCTTTAAGGACTTCAAGATTACCGAATTTCTTATGCAGGTCGGCAACATGCACCTTAATGCGTGTCTCTGTGTCTTTTTCTGTCATAATTAAACTTTTTCTCCAAAAATTTAGCAAGCACCATAAGTGCAGATATAAGTACAAGATAATACAACGCCACCATTATGTACGTCGGAAAGAAATCATACGATTTTCCGACATATACCTTTGCTCTGTTGACGATGTCGGCAAGTCCGATTACCGAAAGTATCGACGAATCCTTTATCGTGATGATAAACTGATTCACAAGTGACGGAATACATATCTTAAATGCCTGCGGCAATACAATTTTTATCATCGTTTTCGTCTGACTGATACCGAGACTGCGTGATGCCTCAACCTGCCCCTTGTTTACGGCATCAATGCCGCCGCGGAAGATTTCCGACATATATGCGCCCGCGTTAAGACTGAGCGTGATAAGTCCGCCGACGAATGCCGATATCGTAAAGCCCGGGCTGAATAACTGTACCACCTGCGGTAATGCGTAGAAAACGAGGAATGCCTGTACTATCATCGGCGTACCGCGTATTATCCACACATAAACACCTGCTATCGCTCGTAAAACAATATGCTTCGAGCGTCCGAGCATGCAAGTGATAAAGCCTATAAACAAGCCGCATACTATGGCTATAAGTGAAACGATAACCGTTGTTTTAAGTCCGTCAAGCAATAACGGTGTCGCTATGGTAATTACGTTTGAGAAATTCAAATTGCTACCTCATAATAAACGCAATAATTCCAGCACCGAATATACAGCACTGAAATTATCGCAAAAATCTTTAATTCAGGAAATAATCAATAGCCGTATTTTGCAAGTATCGTTGTGTATTCGCCCGATTCCTTGATATTCTTAAGTCCCGCATTGAACTTTTCAATAAGTTCAGGATTCAAGCCTTTTTTTACCGCAAAGCCATAGTAGCAAGGATTGATAACGTCACCGACGGTCTTGAGTGCAACTCCGCCCTCCTTGATCGCCCAACCGATAACGGAACGGTCTTCAAAGCAAGCCGCAGCCTGACCTCCGATCACCGCCTGATACATTTCGGGCGAGCTTTCGAAATATGTAATGGTGAAGCCTGTTTCTTCCATGATGCTCTCGGCATAATCAGTCGAAACAGTACCTGTCTTTGCGGCTACTACCTTGCCTGCAAGATCCGCGGCAGAGGCGATGTCGCTGTCCTTTGCTACAACGAGTATCGAGCCATCCTCAAAATATCCGTCGGAGAAATCAAATGTCTCCTTACGCTTATCGTTTATCGTCATACCCGCAATCATTCCATCAGCCTGCCCCGCCTGAACGGCACCCATTGCAGGGTCAAAGCCCTCATTGTGCATTTCGTACTCAAAGCCCTGATCCTTTGCTATCGCGGCAAGCAAATCCATATCAACTCCGATATACGCCTGTGCTGTTTCATCATAGAACTCAAACGGTGCGAAGCTGTTATCCGAATAGATCACATATTTATTTTTTCCGCCTTCGTTTTGTCCACAGCCGGCAACAAGTGCGAGCATCAGTACCGCCATTATGATCGCAATGATTTTGACAAATTTTTTCATATATACTCTCCTTTAGTTTTATTTCGTATAGTTTACCATAACCGAGAAGAAATGTCAAATATCTTTTCATATATTATGAATTTTTTGCATATCCCGGGTATTATCCTTGACGCGGACACGCCAAACATGTTATACTATCCATATGATTACTGAGATATCGCAAAATACATCTTTCAGAAAGGTTTTATATGGACAGAACGAACGAATTTTCAAAAAAAGATATCGAGGAGAACAAAGGAATATCCGCTTTCGCGTATTTCGGCTTACTGTTCGTCGTGCCGTGGTTTGCCGCATCCGACTCACCGTATGCGAGATTTCACGCGCATCAGGGCTTCATTTTAATGATAGATGAGCTTTTTCTCTCGGTTTGCCTTATAGCCTCATATACTCTCTCCTCAATAGAAAAGTTGCGAGTGATATGCTATTTTCTTACGACATTTTTCATCGTGCTTTTATTCGGCGGAATGTTTTTCTTCATTATTTACGGCGTTGCAAACACACTGCGCGGAAAGGCAAAGGAGCTCCCTTTTATCGGCAAAATGAAGCTGTTCAAATAACATAAGTGAGCTCGATTTGTTAAAAAGCAGACTTAAAGCTCGAAAATGATCAAAATATTAGGCAAAAGCAAACAGCCGCATCGTTATCAGGTGCGGCTGTTTTGAATTTTTATGTTTTATTTTGCAAAAGTAAATCTTTCCCATGGAATATCAACGGGGGTTTTATTGGTAATGATATCGTCAATGTGCATCAAAAGCGGGAAATCATCGACGTTGAGTATTCCTTTTTCCGCGCTTACCTTGACTGCTTGCGCCACGCGCTTTGCAACGACAAGTGATTCAAGTGTCACGCCCTTAAGCTCTGCCTGCGCCTCGTCGATATTCATGCCTCTGCCGAGAAGTATTCCGATAAGGCGAGTGCGTCCGCCGTATACGGTAACATAGAGGTCACCTGCGCCCACCGAGAGATTATCAAGTGTGCCCGCGCCCTGAAAATCGAGCAAACGCGACATTTCCTTGACGCTTTGGCCGAACGCAGCCGCCTGCGAATTGAAGTGAAGCTCACTGTCAAGCCCGAATTTCTTCTGATTAAGTCCGATAGTAAGTGCGATGCCGAGCGCATAGCCGTTTTTGAGCGCTACCGCGCTTTCAATGCCCGTTACATCGGTCGAAAGGCTTATATGATAGTAATCGGTCTGCATATATGAACGGAGCTTTTCAAGCACCTTGAGATCCTCTCCGCAGAACGCGACCTCCGTCTGGTCGTGTGCCACAAGCTCATAGCTCGTGCATGGACCGCCGATAGCATTCAGTGAAAAATGCTTGTCAGTCTTTGATGCCCAATACGCGGGATACGTAATAAGCTTGCCGTCGCTTGTATTTATAAGTCCCTTTGTGACTGTAAGCACCGGTATGCTTTCGGGTATTTTCGGCAAAATAAAATCCGCAAACCAATCAACGCCGAAGCTGCTTACGCCACCAATTATCATATCCGCGCCTTCAATGGCGTTTTTGACATCCTCGATTTGGTAATACTTGACTCCCGCGGGGAAATCCTTATTGAATTTAGGATGTCTGCCCGTCGAAGCGGATGTGCTTATTATCTCTCTGTCAAGATGCGTGCCTACAAGGCGCACCTCGTTACCGTTCTCGCGCGCCGGAAACGCAAGCGCTGAGCCCATCATGCCCGCGCCGATAATCGTAATTATTGCCATAAAAACATCTCCTTAATTTTGCTTTTTTTTATTTTATAAAGATATTATACAAAGTTTATTTTTCTTTGTCAAACTGGTTTGCGAATCGAACAACTTTTTTTACATATGTACTAATTCGACAATATTCGACATTACTCGACTGTTTTTTTTCATTGTGTTTTCCTTTTATTTACGTTATACTTGCTGTAGCAGTATCGCAATAGACAAAATCAATGGTGCACATATGACGTTTGTATTAAAAGGATAGTAAAAATGACATCCCGGAAAGCGTAAAATACATAGGTCCTAATGCGTTTGCCGGTTGCCGCTGTGATTTGAACATCGCCGCGTCGTCAGTGCCGGAGGATTGGGATGAGTCGTGGCAAACAGGCTTTGAGGGAAAAGTCAATTTCGGAGTAAAATAAGTAATTATACAAAAAAACATAAAATTTTTGCAAAAAATCATTGCGTTAATTCAAAATTCGGTATATAATATATGGCTGTGATTTGGTTTTTTCAAATCATAGCTTTTTTTGAAAAAGAGGTATAATTATGGATAATTATGAAAGAAGAGTCGGTACGGTATCACGCGGTATCCGTTGCCCGATAATCCGTGAAGGTGACGACCTCGGTGAGATCGTTGCTCAAAGCGTGCTTGAAGCCGCAAAATTCGAAGGTTTCCCGCTCCGTGACCGCGATGTTATCGCAATTACCGAATCGGTCGTTGCGCGTGCGCAGGGCAACTACGCTTCCGTAGACGACATCGCAGATGATGTTCGTCAAAAGCTCGGCGGCGAAACGATCGGTGTCATCTTCCCCATACTTTCGCGCAACCGCTTTGCCATCTGCCTTCGCGGTATCGCAAAGGGCGCAAAAAAAGTCGTGCTTATGCTCAGCTACCCTTCCGATGAGGTAGGCAATGAGCTTGTAAGCCTTGATAAGATAGATGCCGCAGGTGTGAATCCGTATTCCGACGTACTCTCTCTTGAGAAATACCGCGAGCTGTTCGGCGTGAACAAGCATGAGTTTACCGGCGTGGATTATGTTGATTATTATGCACAACTCATACGTGAAAGCGGTGCTGAGGTCGAAATAGTATTTGCCAATCAGGCAAAGGCGATCCTCAATTACACCGATCGCGTGCTGACATGCGATATCCACACACGTCAGAGAACAAAGCGTATACTTAAGGATAACGGCGCAAAGGTCGTTTGCGGTCTTGACGATATAATGAACGCCCCTGTAAACGGAAGCGGCTGTAACGAAAAGTACGGTCTGCTCGGCTCGAACAAATCTACCGAGGACAAGATAAAGCTCTTTCCGAGAGAATGTAAGGAGCTTGTGCTTGATATCCAATCGCGCATCCTGAAAGAAACGGGCAAGCACGTCGAAGTAATGGTTTACGGCGACGGTGCGTTCAAGGATCCCAAGGGGAAGATATGGGAGCTTGCCGACCCGGTAGTGTCCCCCGCATTCACCGACGGGCTTATCGGCACGCCCAACGAGCTTAAGCTCAAGTATCTTGCCGATAACGATTTCAAGGAGCTTTCCGGCGAAGCACTCAAGAATGCCATCTCCGAAAGCATCAAATCAAAGCAGTCGAATCTTGTCGGCAACATGGCTTCGCAGGGTACGACTCCCCGCCAGCTCACTGACCTCATCGGCTCGCTCTGCGACCTTACGAGCGGATCCGGCGACAAGGGTACGCCCGTCGTGCTTGTTCAAGGATATTTCGATAATTATACAAACTGAGTCAGTTTAATAAAACAAAAAAGCGAGCGTGACTGATCGCCGCGCAAATAGTATTTTGATAAAAAAATCACACGCCGAACGAAAAAGAATTTCTTCGGCGTGTATTTTTTTTTGCAAGTTTATAGATTTATCAGTTACTTGCAAGTCTCGACTATTACCGTTATTTTGCAAAGCGGAACTTATCGACAACTGCGAGTGAATATGAAAATCATGGTCTGCGGTAAACCTCATTCGATTACCTCGTCCCATTGCTACTCTGCAACATTATTACTGTTAACCAATGTCAATGGTGGAAGATTTATGCAGTTTCTCACAACAGCTCCCATTAAAATGTGAGAATAATCTCCGACAACGCAATGATGGTCAATCAATCCTCCGACATTGACTATCACACCCTTTCCGAGTTTGGCATACCGACTAATTACGGATTTGGCTCTGACAATACAGCCATATCCTATCTCAGCATCCTTTGAAACGTATGCTGTAGGGTGAATCAATGTTGGAATATTATATCCGCATTCTTCCAAAACAGTTGTATATTTTTTCCGGTTGGCATTATTCCCCAAAGCAACAATTGCATCATCAAATTCTTTATGCAATTTAAATATGTCATCTGTTGTTCCTATACATCCCGGGACCGAATCATCAACAAATGCAACATTCGAATAGCCTAAAAGTATTGCTAATTCTTCGACTTCGGTTGAGAAAGTACCGGCACCGATTATCAACAAATCGTTCACAAATATCACCCGCTTAACTATTTTTTATCTTTGATAAATAATATTCACACATATCTTTTGATAACTTCCGAATATCATAACCTTCATCAATAATTTTTCCTTCATTGCTTTTTCTGTCACCGGAATACATGTTTAATGCTTTCGTTGCCCATTCTTGAGCCGAATTATTGAGGGGAAAGCGAACGATATTATCAGTCAAACATACTTCCTCAGTTATAGTATCCGAAATAAGGCATGGTAATCCACTTGCTTCCGCTTCTAATACAGCGCCGGGAAATCCTTCATAAATAGATGGAAATACAAATAAGTCAGCAGCTTGAAGAAGTTCGTTCACATTCGTCTGAGCCCCTAAAAACAATGTTTCGCTTTTTATTCCTTTTTCTTCTGCTTCATTTTGTATTCTGCCGTTCATGTAATCTTGTCCTACAACAACAAGCTTTACATTTTGCCTGATTTTTTTCACCTCAGAAAAAATATCTAATAAAAAAGAATGATTCTTTTCCGGCTTAATATTTCCAACATGCATAAAAACAAGGTTATCCTCGATATTAAGCTCTTTTCTCACGGTATTTCTGATATCCGAGTTAAACGAAAACTTGCTACAATCTATCGCATTAGGCCAAATTCTGACATTCTGAATCTTTACATTTTTCTTACCAAACAACCAATGCGCTGCTTTTTCAGAAACAGCAAATCTGTCGGTTGCTTCACTGTTTGCAGAAAGGCGAATAATATTTTTTACAAGATTTTTAATGCTGTTTACTTTTAATGCTGTACGGGAGTGGGCAATCCTGACAGGTACGCCCGCTTGCCTTGCCCCTTTCAAAATAATTCCGCACCACTGATTCATATGACAATGAATAATTGAATACTCGTTATGCTTTTTCAAAAACATTTTCATATTAGTTGTCATAGTGATGATATGTCGTATTCCGGATTTATCGCCATAGTATACTTTCCCGCCAAGTTTTTTTATTTCATCATCAAAAAAGCCTTTTTCATCACTATACGTGTAGAAATCAAATTGAACTTTTTTTCTGTCTATGCAACGGTAAATCTCCATGATTCGACTTTCAAGACCGGCTCGATCCATCTTTGAGACAACATGTAAAACTCTGATTGGTCGTTCTAAATCTTCATTCATTAAACGTTTTCCTTTAATAGCTCATCAACTATTTTTTTATTTATTTTTAATACATCGAATTTTTCTTCAGCTATTTTTCTTGAGGCGTCTGCCATTTTTTCAACTTCACATGGATGTTCAATCATCCATATCATTTTCTCAGCCAATATAGTTGAATCCTTATCCGCAATCAAAAAACCATTTACTCCATCAACAACTGTTTCTTTACATCCTGGGGTATCACAAGTAATAATTGGACGCCCGGTCGCGATTGCTTGCATCGAACACCTCGGTACACCTTCAGGATAATATGAAGGATAGACAAAATATCTGCATTTTGACATCCATAACGGCACATCATCGGTAGGTCCATAATATTGTACTATACCATTTTCTATTGCAGATTTCAAGATGCTATTAAAGCCTTCATGTTCAATAGTATCATCTATTGGCCCTACAATATCAAAAACAGCATCCGGATATCTTCTTTTAACAACATGTGCAGCCTCTATATACTCACAAATGCCCTTACTTCGAGTAATTCTGGCCAAAAACAAAAAGCGATTTTCTTTGGGTAAAATTGTTTTTGAAAACAATGACAAATTAACCCCCGAACCGCCTGTAAAAAAAATATTCGTTTTATCATTTATCAATCTTCTTCTGAGAAACAAACCTCGGTCGTCTTCATTTTGAAAACATACCGCCTTAGAAATTTTATACGCGCACCTCAAAACAGGAAATGCCATCAGTCTCACAATAGTACCCTTGATTCCTGTCACTCTGAACAAATTGCCGCTTCCGTTTACAACACACAAAATTCTTTTTACGCCGCCAAAATACGAGCCTATCGCCATTGCTCCATGATTCTTTACTCCGTAAATTATCACAGAATCAATGGTGTTTTTTTTCATTTGTTTTGCGACACTGATAATAGATTTTATTTCCTTAAAAGGATTCGTATTATTTCTGCTGGCTGCAATCGGTAAAAACAGCGCATTTTCTTTTGAATAATAGCCGTTTGTTTCGCCGGTATCTACTCCGGCGACGTAAGGCTGGATTTTCAAAGCATGCAAATAGTCTACAAGCTCAAGGCGATCCGTAATTTGGTCGCTGTCGTCATTACATAATATAGCAAACCTCTTACATTTCATGTTCAAAATGTGCACATTATTGAACCTCCACACTGATTGTTGTTTTTGCCCGCTCGCAAATATCAACTGCGGAATCGGCATTATCCGCCTGCGCAATTACAAAACCCATTCTTGCCGCGCTGTTGTTTATTTCTGTAATGGTATCACCAATTCCGTGAACAATTTCCAAATCACAAACTCCGTCAATGTTCCGTGCCTGCTGTAAACCTTCAATGGAACGAATCACCCCGGCATGTTGATTAAAATATCTTATTGCCGAACCCTTATTCCATTTTCTTTCAATATCCGGTTTTTCACTTATGGCAATTTTGATACAGCATTCAACCATATCTATGCCCGTAGATAAAGGGACAAGATGTGTTGTGATACAATCTCCGCCCAATCTCGCTCCAAGCTCAACTATTTTAGGCCCTTCGGATGTCACTATGATTTCTGTATGTGACGGAGAATTTGTAATGCCGATAGCTTCATTTGCGGCTTTTGCAACACTCATAATTTTGTCAACAGTTTTGCCATCAAGACGCGTTGGTTGCGAATGTCCCATTTCCACGAAATTAGGAGCGCCGGTAGTAAGCTTATCGGTTATCTGAATAACATAACATTCGCCATCAATAGTTAATGTCTCAACACTGACCTCCGGTCCTTCCATAAATTCTTCGACAATAATGTCACCATTTCTTGAATTTGCTCGGCTATAATCATACGCATCATATATTGCCATTTTATCGTTCCGATCAGAAATCTTAACTACCCCGCGGCTACCAGAATTATCTGCAGGTTTTACAATGAAAGGTGATGTGAATTGAGATGTGACCCATTCGTACTCATCTCTGTCAGAAGCTCTGAAAAATCGAGGTATCGGAACTCCATGTTCAAGAAGTGCTTTTCGCATAAGTACTTTATTTGTAGCCTTCAATGCAGTATCGCAACTAATTCCAACAAGTCCGAGTTCTTCAGCAACTGCCGCTACTGTTCTCATCGGCATATCGGAAGCAAGTGTAATAACACCGTCTACCATATTTCTTTTCGCTGCCTCAACTACTTTAGGGATATCTATTGTACTGATGACCTCTTTAATTATGCCATCTTCCTTAAATCCGATCGCATCAGGATCCATATCAACTGCAACCACTTGCAAACCCATTTGTTTGGCTTTTTTAATTGCCGGAAGTTGCAAGATACTTGCACCGAGAATCATTAACTTTTTCATTATTATGAATTCTCCTCAAAACAATTCTTCACTGCAATTTATCCGTTTTGTTACTATCATTCGCTAAAATATAAGCATCGTTTATTGTTATGTTGCTTCGATTTATATTTTTATGTCTAAAAACTGCAATGATTGTCAAAAATGCTATTTTTAAGTCAAGCCATATCGACAAATTTTTCACATAATAAACATCATTTTTGAGCTTTTCTTTTGTAAACACCGAATTTCTGTTGATAACTTGATTGTAACCTGTAATTCCTGGTCGAACCGTCAATATTATCAATTCTTCTTTGGAATAATCATCAATATCAATAGGCGTGTCCGGTCTCGGACCGATAAAAGTCATATCTCCTTTAATAACATTGATTATCTGAGGCAATTCATCTATGCTCATCTTTCTTGCAAATTTTCCGAATTTTGTCACACGAAAATCATCTTCACCGTTATACGTAGATCCATCCGCCAAACGGATATCCGGCGCATTCTCTTTCATAGAACGCAGTTTATACATTTTGTAAGTCTTCCCGAACTTTCCGATTCTGGGTGCCTTGTAAAATACGGAACCATGATCCTCCGTTTTAATAAATACAGCAGAAATGGCTATCACTATCCAAACCGGAATCATCAAAATTACCGAAGCGAATATATCAAATGTTCTTTTAAAAAACCTATAAGGAAAACTTCCGGAAGGCTTTAATTTTTGCAATTCATCTTGCAGCGCTTCGCGATTTGACATAAAACAAATAACTCCTGATATTTTTTACATAAACACCTTTTTTCTATCGATAATCAACTTGACATACAATAGTTTCGTTGCCGCCATGAACTATCCGCGTACCGTTTCGGCAAAGGTATTTGCAACATATTCGACATCACTGTCGCGCATAAGAGTATTAAGAGGCAACGTTATTTCATTTGCATACTGAGCATAAGCGTTCGGATAATCTGATATATTGAAGCCGAGATTCTTATACGCCGTGTGCATCGGCAACGGTTTAAAATGAACATTGCAAGCAACGCCTGCGTCAGCCATTTTATATATTATTTCATTACGCCTTTGCTCATCCGCGCCGGTTACACGAACAAGATACAGATGTGCATTTCCCTCATAATCTTGTCCAAAATGTTCCATTCGTTCGATACCGCAATCAAGCAAGACCGAATCATAAATCTTGACGAACCGTTTCCGCTTTTCCATAAGTCCGTCGAAGCGTTCAAGCTGTGCCAAACCTATCGACGCAGTGATATCGGTCATATTGCACTTGTATCCTGTAGTGACGATGTCATATTCCCACGAACCGGGACGAAGCTTTGCGAATGCATCCTTTGATTGACCGTGAAGTGACATGAGCATGTACTGCTTGTACAATTCCTCATCATCAAGTCCTTCTCGCTTCACCCACGTTACTGCGCCGCCCTCGGCAGTAGTGAGATTTTTTACCGCATGGAAGCTGAAACAATTAAAATCGGCTGCCGTGCCGGATTTTCTGCCGTGATATACCGCTCCGAAAGAATGCGCGGCATCTGCCATGACTATCGGACGGTCAAACAGCTGCTGATACTTGTTATCCGACGGATGAAACAAACTTTTCTTTTCTTCAAGTCGCTTGAATAAATAATCGTAGTCGCACATCACTCCCCCGATATCTACCGGAATGATCACTTTCGTGCGTTCTGTGATCGCATCAATGACCGCATCGTAATCAATTTGATATGAGTCTTTTTTTACATCTACGAAAACTATTTTTGCGCCTACGTGATCTATTACAGACGCCGACGCAGTGTAAGTGTACGCCGACGTTATTACCTCGTCGCCCGGTCCTACGCCGAGTATTCGCAGTGTAGTTTCAAGCGACGCCGTGGCGGAAGCAAGACAGACAGTGCGCCATGAGCCGCAATACTCAGTGATTCTTTTTTCAAAAAGCTTTGTTTTCGGTCCCGTAGTTATCCAGCCCGATTCAAAGACCTCACGAACATTTTTTAATTCAAGTTCCGAAATATCAGGAGGTGAAAACGGAATTCTCATATTCTTTCTCCTTGGCAAGAAGATCTGCCATTCCCCTTTTTTGCACAACAATACATCTTTACAGATTATACATCATTTTTTCATATGCGTCAATATATATTATGAAATTGTCTCAGAATACTAAATGTATTCACATTTTATGCCGATTGATGTCTAAATATTCTAACATCAGGCAACCTTCTTTTACATTTTCCGCAAAATACTGCCGTAGCGTTCATCGAGCAGGCGACGCATTGTTTGTACGGAACGAACTGTCTCGCCGATGATTTCAGCTTCGGTCTCGCCGTCGTGGCCATATTCTATTTCCATATTATATACGCCATCAAAGCCGATCCCATCAAGTGCATTGAACACGTCGTCCCAATCAATACACCCTTCTGTCGGAATCTTATGTTGATCGGTAAAAGTATCGTTATCGTTAAGATGTAATACCTCGACTGCTCCGTTGAGCTCGCGTATTACGTCCGCCGGAGACGGCTGTTCAAATCGTGTTGCTTTATTGGAATGCCCCGTGTCGACACAAACTCTTAAAAGCTTACCGTTTTTCGAGCTTTCACTGACTCGCTTATATGCGGAAACGAATTCGCTCTGCTGACCGAAGAAATCCACCGCGTCCAAGCCGGTCGCATCGCCGAAGGTTTCCGTGGCTATTTTGAT
Organism: Clostridia bacterium; assembly: GCA_045600145.1. Lineage (GTDB taxonomy): Bacteria > Bacillota > Clostridia > Christensenellales > QALW01 > UMGS1322. Next base: position 25,111 of record JAZRXI010000080.1, read on the forward strand.
ATCATACTTTGCCGCAATATCAAGTAAGCGTGTGAACATCTCATCGTTCAAACGGTGCATGAGCGAAGGCTCGGCGTTTACGCCCATAAAAATCGTTGTTGCGGTATGGAATACGCATACAGGTGCACCGAGCAGCTTTGTTATCTTTATATCTTTTTCGGCATTCACAATGAGTGCTTCATCCTCGGTTTTATCGTTACGGAATCCCGAAATTCTGCCATGTGTCTGGACGAACCTTATTCCGAGTTTTTGGGCTTTTTCTCCGAGTGCCTTATAATGTGCAAGCATTTCTTTCTCCGGAAGCGAATACGGCGATGATTTATCTCTAAAATCTTGTCTGCACAGATTGAAGTCCACGCCGCCGGCTCCCGCAAGAGCAGCTATTTCAAGTGCGCGTTCATCATTAAAGCGTCGCTGCAAGGCCGATGTTGAAACAGATACCGAAAACTCTTTTTTCAGTGGTGAATATTTGATTTTTTGCGGAAACGCATTTTCAAGTGCCTGTGCAATGAAATGTGCCATCAGAAAATATCCGAAAGCGGCATAGTGCAGACCGTCATTAGGCTGTAATACCTTTTCGTTTTCCGCCGAAAAGCAATTGTAGGACGCAAGATCAATGAGCTTTAATTTTGCCTCACGAGCATAGCGGCGGGTAAAACCGACCGCTTCGCTGACCTGCATCGCATAACCGCAGTTCGAATACTCCGAATTTACCGTAACATGCGGTGTCGTCACAAGCAAGATTTCCGCCTGCGGTGCCTCCCCACGGCAGCGTGCGACTATTTTACGATATGCGTAATTCTGTTCTGTTTCATCCTCCATACTCATTCCGCCGTTTGCGCCGAGCATCAACAGGATCACATCAGCATCTTTTATATTTACGCCGTTGATCTCCCACCGTTCAAGAAAATCCGTAGGACGATACCCGCATCTTCCGAAATTTCTTACCTCCGTACCGAGCATCTTTGCAAGATAATACGGATAATTCAGGCTGTGAACGTTCGCTATTCCTCTTTTACCGTAAACACCGTAATCGCCCTCGGTAAGACTGTCTCCCAAGCAACATATTACCATAATGAAAACTCCTTATATTTTATCCGTTACACGTCCTTACCGTGTATTCGGTAACTCCCAAAATTGTTTCGCCGTCTATCTGCAATGCTGTCGGACGGTCAAAGGTCACAGTAATATTGTGTCCCGTATGCACCGCCACCATTTCCGTATGCGAAACATGTTCTCCCTTGAATATCGAAGGAAAGACCATCAGCGTTTTAAGCTTGTCCGAGCCGTACATCACAACGAGTGAAACTGTTTTTCCCTTATTCTGTCTGTCCTGTGCCGGAGCCGCATTCATTCCGCCGCCGTAATAACGTCCGTTCATAGTCGGTGCCAGCCACACTTTTTTGTATGAATATTCCCTGCCGTCAACCGTTATCCGAGCGTTTGTCGGATGGTACGCATAAAGCAAGCCCTTTATCGCTATGCTCGCATAATTGACCTTTTTATCAGGGATTTTGCGAAGCTTATCCCCCACCTCACAGCAAAATCCGTCGATCCCGAAGCCGACATTGTTGAGGAACTTATATGTTTTGCCCTTAACACTGACCTCCGGCAGACATTTGATATATTCATTTATTTTTACGGGTCTTTCTTGAGCCTGACCTACCGAAGCGATGTCTCGTGCGAAATCATTACCGCTTCCGCAAGCGAAATAATATATATCCGGCATTGCTTCGATATCGCGCGTATCGTTGATAAATCTGTTAAGCGTTCCGTCACCGCCCGCTATCACGATTCTTTCCGCAGACGCAAAAACCGCACCGTAATCGGATATTTTGCACATATCGACAAATTCAAGCTTGTCATCTTTCAAAATCTCTCTCAGCTTTTCAGCCTCGTTTAGTCCGTTACCGTTTCCGGCCAACGGATTAAAAAGCACTGTGTAATTCATTTATTCAAAACTTCCTTTAAAAAATATTATGATATCAGGCTTCATACAAATCGACATTCAGTTCGCCGTCAACATCGAGCTTTTATCCCGCAAATACACGAGCGGCCTATCCGCTCTTTTATCAAGGTCATCGCGATAAAGCATAGTATCCGAGCTCCCGTATTCCGTCGGTTCATATTCAAATCCGCCTATATTTTTAAGAATGACTTATCTCATTCTTTTTTTACATTCTTTTTTCTCCTAACCGATATTATCTTAACTATCGACATTACCGAGACCGAAATTGCCAAGTATACTATCGCTGACGTCCACTCAAATGCGGAAGGCTTTTTCTTTACTTCCTTCAAGTTCTCGCCGTCGTCCGCCGTATGCTCGCCGTCAATGCTTTCGTTACCGATATCGCCTTCCGCGTCTTTTGTCTGTTTCGGCGCATTCGATGATCCCGCCTCATTCAATGGTGCTTTGCTGTTTTCGCGATCCGATGTCGAAGCCGCATCATGCGTTTCGTCTTCGTTTTGTGATGGAGCAGGCGTATTCCCGTTCAAGCTTGGTGTGTCGGATAACGAATATGACGGTGTTTTTGCATCCACCGACGAAGCTTTAAGCGAACGGATTATATCAACGGTCTTTCCTTTTTCCAGCACCGCACGAAGCGCTTCTATGCGCGAAATATCAACAATTCCGTGTGTTGCCGACGGCACAAGTCCGTTTTCGGTGTTCCATGCGTCTATTATCAATATTCGTCCCGTATTTTCGGCTTGCAGATAGGCGTTTTTGATTTTTTGAGCATTTTCGGTATGCCCCGACAAATCGCTTTTGACTGAGACTGTGTTGTCATTCGTAAGAAAAATCACATTTGCGGGAAGGCCGTCATATTGCGCACCGTTTTGAGCAAAGACCGCTTTACGCCCGTTTATCTCAAGATAGACGCTACTGTTGATGAGTGCCGACATTTGAGACTTGTCCTGCTGTGACGTCTGCGGTGTCAGCAAAAAGCAGAACTTGATATCGGTATTTTCCGCACAGTGACGTGCTCCGTCAGAAACGGAAGAATAAACAAAGAAATCTATTCCCGCATATGCGGCATAATCGAGCTCGGCTCGCATACGCGTAACTCCGATACTTTCCGTGTCAAAGAAATCCGTATTGTTAAGATACAAAGCGCCTACGTTAACTTCTTCACTTGCCTGTGTACTGTTTTCGATGCGTTTTATGCCTACATCCGTAATATAAGTATTATTATACTCGTTTTTCGTCGAATTTGCAATGTATAACTCAACTTTTTTGATTTTTCCCGTGAATGTGATTTCCGCTTCGCCGTTGCATGTGACATAATCGTGCGTGATATTAAAGCTTCGTGAAGTATACGAGCGTGTGCCACTTTCATCGGTGACGCGAAGTCCTAAATGCATTTTGGCATAATCGAATGCGTCATCAGTGATTCTCAGCTTTGCCGAAAACTCATATATCCCGTTTTGCGTTACGATATCGCTCGCATCATATTTTATCGGCAATTCGCCGGCAGTGCGCAAGGATACATAAGTTTCATCTCCGAAGTATTCAACCTTACCCGTGCCGTCGGTATAGCCCGTAACACAATATGTATTCATGCACAAAAGAAAAATTATGCAAATTGTTGATAACATTCTTTTCAACTCATATCACCGCATATATTGTAACATTTTGTCGAATACAAGTCAAATACGGTTTACTTAAAAAGCGTAATATGATATGATATGCTTGAGCTGAGGAGGTGAGTTATACGGAAAAAGCGCAAATAAACATTACAGTATCGGCGGGCGACCTTGCCGAATACTGCTTTCCGCAGGGCTCACTCGGCACGCAACCGACACTCGAGCGTATGTTTGAGGGCACCTCGGCGCACAAAAAGCTTCAGAACATTTATTCTGAGAACGAATCAATACAGTATCGCCGCGAAGTACCGCTTGAAACAGCAAAATCTTACGGGAGCTTCAAAATAACGCTTCAAGGGCGTGCCGACGGCATATTTTATGACAAAGTCTCATATTACATACACGAAATAAAATCCACATACTGTGCTTCGTCGAGCATTGAAAAGCCGCTCAAAGCCGCACACAAGGCGCAAATGATGATATACGCCTGCATTTTCGCCAAGGATAACGGATTATCGGAAATCAAGTGCCGTTTGAGCTATTTTTGTCTATCGGACGAAAGCATAGTTGATTTTGAGTACACATTTGCGGTTTCTTTGCTCGAAGAAGCCGTAAACCAAATGCTTGATGATTATTCGCTTTTGATAGGACGTCGTCTTCAAGCGTATGCGGAGCTTGCCGAAACCGCGCAAAAGCTGGAGTTTCCGTTCGACACCTTCCGCAAAGGTCAGCGTGAGGGCGCGGCACAGGTGTATTCGGCGATAAAAAAAGGCAAAAATCTGTTTTTGCAAGCACCGACCGGCTCCGGAAAAACGCTTATGGCGCTGTTTCCGGCAATCAAAACTTTAAGCGACTGCAATGCGAAAATATTTTGTCTGAGCGCAAAAAATCAGACGCTTACGGTAAATGAAAACGCTGTAGCGCTTTTACGGCAAAAGGGATTAAAAATAAAGAGCTGTACCGTCACCGCAAAGAGCAAGTGCTGTCTGTGCGACCTTCAGGACTGTACACCGGAAAACTGCAAATACTCATTTGATTTTTACAGAAAGCTTCACGACGCGCTTCCCGAAATGCTTAAATGTGACAATTTTGATTTTTCGGTCATCCGCGATTTTGCCGAAAAATACGAGCTTTGTCCGCATGAGCTGTCGCTGGCACTCGCCGAGGAGGCAAGCATAGTCATCTGCGATTACAATTATCTGTTTGACCCATTATCGCACATCAAACGTTTCTTTGATGTTGATGGCAACTACATTTTTCTTATCGACGAAGCGCATAATCTGCCTGAGCGCGGACGCGACATGTACTCTGCTTCGATTTCGGCGAGCGATCTGCGTGAAACAAAAAAGAAACTTGACAAAACCTCACGGCTATATCGCAGCGTTGCGCGTATACTTACTGAACTGAACAGGCTTTTGAAGCTCGATGAGTCTTTGAATAAGGATTCGGTAATAAAGCTCAACTCAGCGATAATTACCGCAAACGACGCTTTGGACGAAGCCGCGGCACAGCATCACATATCGGGCGAAATATCGCTTTACTTAAAAGATTTATGGCGATTCACACAACTTTGCGAATTTTATGACCCTGATTATTTTGTCCTGCGTAAGAGAGACAGTACTGCGCTCTCACTTCAGTGTCTCGACGCATCCGCGATGCTTGAAAGCTCCATTAAAAAGGGAAACTCGTCTATACTCTATTCAGCAACGCTCTCGCCATTCGAGTTTTACCGCAACAATATTTTTCCTTCATCAGAGGTTTTCGGCTACAATTCGGAATATCCGTTCAACCCCAATGCGCTGACGGTGCTTGCTGACTATTCGGTCGATACCCGTTATTCATCGCGCGACAGATTTTTCGGCATTATAGCCGAAAAAATAAAAAAATGTCGTGCGTCGGTACACGGCAACATTGTTGTTTTTTTCCCGTCATACAAATTCATGTCATCAGTGGCGGAATTTTTCGACGATGTGCTTATTCAACATTCAGGGGATGATTCCGAAGCACGCAATGCTTTCCTTGAACGCTTCACCGAAAAAAGCGATACACTCGGCTTTGCGGTAATGGGCAGTCATTTCAGCGAGGGCATAGATTTCAAACATCTTTGCGGAATAATCATTGTAGGCGTCGCACTGCCGCAGTTCAATGAAGAACGTCGGCTCATGTGCGAGCATTTTGAAAAGAAGTATAAGAAGGGCTTTGAATACGCCTATGTCTATCCCGGCATAAATAAGGTCTGTCAATCATCCGGACGGCTTATCCGCAAAGCTTCCGACACGGGCTTTATTTTGCTTATTGACGAGCGCTTCCGCAAATACGGATATCTCCTGCCTCCGCATTGGAAAATCCAAGCCGTAAAGGATAACGACGCTCTCATTGACGCACTTGCGGCATTCGGAAGCTGATGGCAAGCTGCAGAGTATATGTATGACATTTCACACGAATTGTCGCGACGTCGGCACTCCCCCGCAATGACACAATATAGAAAATGCGAAAGCATTGTGTTTCGCTCATACTTTTACATAAAAAATTCTCCCGACTTACGGCGGGAGAATTTTTCAAAAAGTCATAAAAGTTTTTGCCTCGCTTTTTTCAAAAAAGCTTGTAGGGCTCAAGGAAGGGGCGAAGCCCCTTACAGGTGTGCGGGGGGAGCCAAAATAGAGTGTGCGGTGACAGAGTCCCCCGCTAAAGAATCACTTAAACACATCCTCCGGCAATTCTATCGGGACATCTGTACCGGCGTTTTGTGTAAAGTACGCGTCGTATCCATCCCACGAATCGAGATAACGTGAAAGTATCATTCTGTCTTTGGATGTAACGGTGCCGTTTTTGTCGATATCGGCATTATCGGTGTTTATATCAGCGTACTCCTGCCAGCCTGCGATATATCGCGCAAGTGCCATTCTGTCGAGTGCGTCGACCGAGCCGTCGCCGTTCACATCGCCCGTAAGGGCTTCCGTGCCCGTTGCCGAGACCGGGACAGCAACACATATCACCGTCAGTGCAAGTATAATAACAAGCAGTTTTTTCACTTGATTTTACTCCTTTATACTGATTTTTCAATTTATCTGCCGGCGGAGGATATCCACCGACAGATTATATAATTAATGCGACGCAAAAGAACAAAAAAGTGCAAAAAATAAAGAAAGGAACAGCATCGCAAAAATTATCGAAACGCATTTAACCAAGATACGAATCAGGCATTTTTTGTTACAAGCAATACCCAATCCCCTGCCGTCGGCTTTGAAGGAACGGAATAATCCGAATATGCTCCGCTCGCCGTTATGTTCGTGCCTATTACGGTATATTCGCCCGTCCTCGGATTGAACCACTTAGCTGTATAGATTGCGTCGGTATCCATATTCGTTATCGCGCCCACGCCGGATCTGTCAAGGCTGTAGAGATATACTACATATGTATCATATCCGTCTTCCTTGTTTCCGATCGCCGCCGCCGAATAGCATTCGTTGTTGCCCGAAACCTTTTTGAAGCACTTGCCTTCGTTGAACGACGGAGCAAGTCTCCACCAATCTAACTGAGCGAAGAAATCACGCATGTATCCGAGCTGATCTGCGGCGGGGTCTTTGATGGTTTCGCCCCAAGCGTTTTCGATGACCTCAAACGAGCCTGTGCCGTCATTTGATACCATACCCGTCAGATACGGTGATTTATAATTCCAGATATCCTCGATCCCGTAACCGTAGCCGCAGAATCCGTTCAAGAACGCAAGCCATCCCTGCGCACGTCCGCCGAATGTCAGCGTCTGAAGATATACATATCTGCCCTCATAGAATACCGCAGGCTTGTTTGTATTATACCAATAATCCTTAGGTATTTCAAAATCAAGCGTTTCGGTGAGCTTAAAGCCCTTCCACTGTGAAGCATACCATGTATGTCCCGTAAGTGCGTCCGGCGCGTACTGATTATTGTTAAACACCGACTGACCGCCGTTCACCGTCTCATCCGTACCGAATCCCGTTACAGATGTATTTGATGACTGATGTCCCGTGAGCGGATGCGAATATGCATCATACTTATGAATATATTCCGCCACTTTTACCCACGGGTTGTTCTCAAGCGTCCATCCCATCTTGCCGTAAGTGCTGTCCATTTCCTGTGCAACTGTCCACATGACCGGATATGAGCCATACCGTGCTACCCAATAACGTGATATTTTTTCAAGATACGCGTCATTCTGTGCAAGCTCATCATCAAGCTCATCAACGAAGAACAGCGCGGCGTTTGCATGCACGATGCCCTTTTCGGCAAGATATGCAAAATATTTATCCGCTTCTCTGAAGCCGTTTATATCGTCTTGCGTGAATCCGTCGGTCAAATCAAAAGCACTTCCGATCGGCTCTGTCTGATAAACCGTAAAACCTTCGCTTGCACGCTTATCGACGATATACTTAAAATGCGAATCCGTAACTATATCACAGGCATGATCCCCGGCTTCGTCAAATTCCTCGTAAAGCATGAACCAATGCGTATCACCGAGATAGAAGAACGGCGTACCGTCATTATAAACGAAATACTTTTTAGTGGGTTCGGTCTTTACAAAGCCGTGCGTATATATATCAAGATTTCCCGAATACTCATTTGCAATAACAGTTCCGCTGATGCCGTTAAGAGAATTATCGTTTTTGCAATCAAGCACAAAGCTCCATGTGCCTGTTTCGGTAGGTGCAAAGCGTACCTTGAATGTATTTCCGCCGTCCCAGAAGCCGGGCACTGTAAGTTCAGTACCTGTCTGTACATTCGTAAATACCGCATCAAGTACCACATCCGCTTGTTTGTTTGCCTGATAATTCTTAAGTGATGTGAACGTAAGCTCCTCGCTCACCCACTGCTCCGCCGAATAATCAAAGCCGAGCTTTATATATCTTTCGGCAGAATCTCCGTAGCGCATCATTGCATCGACAAGTCTGCCGAGCGCGGTATCGCCCGCCTTGGCTGATGCATACGAGCAAACGCTGTATTTAAGCGTATTGCTTATTGGCGTGCCGTTCTCATATACGGTGACAAGGATATCATCCCTCATCGAATATGCCTGTATGCCGCTGAAATCAACATAGTATTTATTTCCTGTTTTTTTGATGTCGGTAACAAACTGTTCATCACATCCGCCGATGCTTATTCCTACGGATGTATTCGCAAGGTCGATAGTATC
>JAZRXI010000081.1:0-45740 GCA_045600145.1 Clostridia bacterium
GTGACCACAGCTCAGCACTGTAATCGTTTTCGGCACCGACTGTTATCGCGCCGAATGATGCCAATATGCCGCACGCCAGCGCGATACATAAAAGCAAAGAAAGCACTTTTTTCATAAATTACCTCCACAAAATTGTTCTTATTCGATTTTATCATATTTGTATTCAGTTTGCAAGTATTATTATATTTTATTCATAAAACATTAACTTATTTGTTGTAAAACTCTTTTGTTGATATTCGTCTCTCTGCTGCCCTACGCATTTTTCTGAAAAAAGCGCAATAAAAAATTTTGCCCCGCTTTTTTCAAAAACGGGGATCAGAGTGGCGGAGCCCCTTGCAGAGGTGTGGAGACAGCGTCCCGCGAAAGCGGAACAAATAGAATATTGACTTTTTTTCCCCGATTATGTTATAAATGGAATAGGTATAGTTTGTGCGTGAAATAAAATAGGGGGGGTGGAAACACCGGCAAAAATTCTCCTTTATGCACAAATCGTCCTTGATTTAATAAATTTAATGTAATAAATTTAAGAAAGATAAAAAAATATAAAATCGTTGATAAAACATATTGCGGTATTTCTGTGTCTTTTGAAAATCTGATAAAGTGCCGTGTTTTCATTGACAAATTTCGCCTTTGAGAATATAATATACAAATGCCAAATTAAATGTAAAAGAGGTCTTGTTTATGCAGAATTTCTGGCAAATGTTTACAACGACACTTGGCTCTGCCGCCGTTATCGCGGCACTGACCGCAGTATTCTTCTCGTCAAAGAAACGCAGTGAGCTTCACAAGAAGAATAAAAACCTTCACCGTATCATACTTGCAGTATTTTTCGGTCTTTTGTCTATCTACGCATCTGCTTCCGCAGTGCAGGTAGACGGTGCTCTTTGCAACTGCCGTAATCTTGCTCCGCTGTACGCGGGTCTTGTAGGCGGTCCGATAGCGGGTATCGGCGCAGCTTTGATAGGCGGTCTCTTCCGCTTCTTCGTGTACGGAGGCGCAAGCGCTGTACCCTGCATGCTGGCTTGCTTTGTTGCCGGTACCATCGGTTCGGTGATACATCTGGTTATAAAGAAAAAGGAGCGTTATTCCGTTGCTACCGGTGTTATCGCTTCACTTGTTACAGAGGGTTGCCACATGCTTCTGCTCTGCGTGTTCGGTCAGGCAGCGGTTGCAGGCAAGATAGCACTTCCCATAATCTTCGCGAATGTTCTCGGCATAGCGTTTTGCCTTTACATATATACGAAGTTCGACAGAAGCGAGAAAAACTGATATAATAAAACGTGCATCTGCAAAATCGGCAGACCGTATTACGGTCTTCCGATTTTATTAGTCACATAAAGTATAGTTTTTGAATTATTCAGGGATTGTAATTATCGGTTGCTTTTGCATCGAATAATCATTCGACTCTTCCTCCGGGAAAACATCTTCCTCGACTTTTATCGGGTCATCGCCGATACTACTGCTTGTGATTATGTCATTCCGTTTGAATTTGACTATACCTATCTCGGGACGAAGATACTCTTTTTTTTCTTTCACTAATATCACCTCCCGCTTAATCTGAAGAAGGCGCTTCTTTATATGCTTTCGAAGCGCAACCGTATGCGTTCAGCGCGTGTACAAGGTTATAAAGCTTATCGTTGTCGACCTCCCACTTGTTAGCAAGATATGTGTTTATGCTGTATTTAACGCCGTGGATGACCTGCTCTCCAACTTTAAGTTTAAGTGTAAATTCCCTGTCGAACTGCGTTGATATGACACCGTCTGTATAAACATACTTCGTACCGTTTTCATCGACAGCATTGACTTCTTTGTCGTTGAGATAAATCTTAACGTCGTCCTGAACATTAACGCGGAAGTATATCTTCGGCATGTTTTCAAATTTCAGTCCTGCCGCGATGATTTGATTATTAGGATTTGTTTTTTTATCTGTAACCGTATTTGTGATGCCCGTAGGCTTAACGGATGCGGGTATTCCTTTTTCCGATGCGGGGTTCTCTGTATTATATCCCGAATAATCCTGCGCCGCCGCACCGAATGCCAGAGTTGCGTCGATAAGGTCGTTCAAAGTTTCATCTCCATTCTCATACAGCTTGTCGCAATAATCTTTTACCGAATAATCAAGCTTCTGGTAAAGCTTATTGCCCACGAACAGCTCAACATGGATATTATCCGTCATGCATTGCGGATTTATGCCGGTATATGCGAACTTATAGTTGCCTGTTGTAGCATCTAATGCGCCCTCAAGCTCTTTTGTATCGCCGTTGCGGGTGACTTTGACACGCGAAACAGCATTGTTTTCAAGCTCCGCATAGAAGTTTACGGTAAGCGTTGCGCCAAGCTCCGCATTCACGCCGCAGAATCGGTTGTTGTGATGCTCCATGATGATATCATAGAGATTGTCTGACGCAATCACATGGCTTGCATAATCGGGATGCACTCCTTCGGAATCGGTAATATAAGTAAACTGCGTATTCCATTCATCCGAATATACGATATGGATATTCTTTGATTGGTCGTAATTTTCAACGACATCCTTGATAAGCGTCTTGCATCTGCCAAGGAACGGTATCATAACGAATACCGTACAGTCGGGATGATGTTCAAACACATTGTCAAGCAGTTGTTTATAGCCTGCCTTAAATTTGTCATTACCGTAATATGTTCCGTCCGATCTGTTACTGTCATTTGTACCGATATTTATTACAGTATAATCAACATGATCATTTACAAAGTCATAGTCATCGTCTTGCCCGAAGCCGGTCAATTCGGTCTGCCTCAAATATCTTTCGGCAATGCCGACATCGTCACTACCCTTACCTACGGTCGCGGTGATACCGCCGTACGCGATCGTATTGAATCTCCAGCCGAGCTTTTTGCCCGTAAGATAAGCATACGAATTAAGATAGCTGTTGTTGCCTACGATATAGCCTTCCGTAATGGAATCACCGATAAACTCTATCGTAGGTGTTTTCGGGATAGGCAGTGTTTTGCAATTTTCATCGACGATAAAGCCTTTTATGACCGGGAAGCCCGTTTGTGCTTGCGAAATTATCCTTGCCGTGTGCAGAGTGTTTGTGAGATTTTTTGCAACGGTATTTATTCCGCTGAGTATAAAATGCTGTTCTTCTCCGCCGTCCACGGAAACATAAGTGTTGCCGCCGCCTATCACCTTGAGTGTCGTACCCGTGAAATGAATCTCGGCGTAACCCTCGAACGAGCCGTTCATTGCACCGTTATTTTCAAACCATCTGCCGGAATAAACGATATTTTCATCACTATACGGAATCTGACCGTTTGCATAAGATATGCTTCCGTCAGTGCTATCCTTTATGCCCGTAACGGGTGTAAACTCAAATATGTTATTTGATGAAAGCGTACAGGATAAATTTGTATTGAAGTCCGTCACCCATGATTCGATTGCATAATCCTCGTTGATATCAAAGCCGGGGTTTTGAAGCAGATTATTGCTTGTATTCAAAACAGGGACTAAGCATGCCGAATCCATTTCGATATTTATCGGTGCGGCTTTGGTATCATTATTGTCCGACGATGCCCATGCTTCACCCGTAGAAGGATTTTTTGTATACAATGTCTGTATCATAAACAGTGCCTGTGACCTGTTTTTGTCAAGCTCAATGATACCCGATATCTGTTGCCAATCGGTTGTAAGCGGAACAGATGATTTTATTCCGGGCCAAGCGGTAGCCTGATCCACAAGAACATCGCAGGTTACGGGAGCGGCAAGGTCAAAGTCTTCCGGCAGACGTACCTGTATCGAAATAAAATACTTGCCGCTTTCAACCGACTCTATAACATTCTGGACAGGTGATGCCGTTCTGCTTGCACGGTTTGTAACGATAGCGTAGTCACCCTGCGGTGCTGTGACAACATCGTCAGTTGAAAAGGAAATATCGCAGGCGGTGTTGCTGAATTTTGCTGTCCACGATTCTTCGAATTTGTCAAAGTAAGGATTTTGAATAAGGTTGACGTTGGCGTTTGGACCCGCGAGCGGAACTACAAATATCGAATCCACATCTATATCGACTTTAACTGCCGCATTGCTTTCATTGACAGTGTTTACAAAAAATGTTGCCGTCTCATCTGCCGCAAGAGTAGCAATGCCGCTCACTTGTGTCCATTCGGTAGAAAGTTGATATTTTTCTGTTCCTTTCCAATTTTTACCGTCGCCTAATACACCGATACTGCACAATACAGCCTGAGGGGGTGTCTGACGCAAACGAACCTGTGCCGAAAGGAAATAGTCGCCGTTCATATTTGGATTGCCGGCGCTTATCAACTCCTGTGTACGGCTCGCCGTATTGTTGCCGCGGTTCGTAAGGATAGCATACATACCCGACGGAGCGGTATGCTCGTATTCGGCAGAAAATGCAACACTGCAGTTTGAAATCGACCATGATGTTCCGCGGTCATCAAAGCCGGGGTTTTTAAGCAAATTATTGCTTCTGTCACTGTCAAGTGCCAAATAAGCCGCATCTATCTCAATATCTACTTTTGCTTCGGTTATACCCGAGCTTGTTCCGGCAGGGTAGACATTGCCGTTTGCATCTTTGACATACATCGTTTGGATAAAGAACTGCGCCCTTGTTTTGTTGACATCCGCAATACTTATGATGCCACTTACCTGTGTCCATTCTGTTGAAAGCACAATTTCCGATGTTGCCGGATACGGATTGTTCATATCCAAACCGACGATGCATTTTACTCCTCTCGGTTCATTCTCTCTCAGACGTACCTGTATCGAAATGAAATAATTTCCGGCTCCTGCTGAATTGATAGCAGTGATCGCATCCTGCCGCGGACATGCGTTCTTTGAAGAACGGTTCGTAAGGATCGCATACATCCCCAAAGGGTCTGTGCCACAGGTATTCTCACTGTTTTCCGCAAAAACGGAAATTGAGCCAAATGCCTGCAATACTGTTACTGCTATTACAACAGATAACAAAAGTGCCAATGCTTTTTTCATAGTTTACCTCCATTTTTAATATATCAATGTTATTATCCACCCCCCCCGGAAAAATGTCAAGCCATAGTGCCGAAATACAGTAGTATCGGTTATAAACTCAAAATAATAGGTTTCATTGAAATAAAAAAAACGGGGACTTTCGTCCCCGCATGTGATCGGTAATAATAATTACTTAATGATCGAAGAAACAATACCTGCGCCTACTGTTCTGCCGCCTTCACGGATAGCGAAGTGAAGACCCTCTTCGATAGCGATCTCGGTAATAAGGTCGATTTCCATTGTGATGTTATCGCCGGGCATTACCATTTCAACGCCATCGGGAAGCTTAACTACGCCGGTAACGTCGGTAGTTCTGAAATAGAACTGCGGTCTGTAACCGTTAAGGAACGGAGTATGACGGCCACCCTCTTCCTTCTTAAGAACGTAAACCTCGCCCTTGAAGTTGGTGTGGGGATTGATCGTGCCGGGCTTGCAAAGTACCTGACCTCTTTCGATCTCGTCTCTCTGGATACCACGGAGAAGAACACCGATGTTATCGCCTGCCTGAGCCTCATCAAGAAGCTTACGGAACATTTCAACGCCGGTAACAACAGTTGACTTTCTCTCGTCGGTAAGACCGATGATTTCAACGGTATCCTGAAGCTTGATGGTACCTCTCTCAACTCTTCCGGTAGCAACAGTACCACGACCGGTAATCGTGAATACGTCTTCTACAGGCATAAGGAAGGGCTTATCTGTATCACGCTCGGGAGCGGGGATGTAGCTGTCAACAGCGTCCATAAGCTCGAATATGGGCTTGCACCACTCGTTGCTCTGAACGTCTTCGCCGTTCTGAGCAGCCTCAAGAGCCTTGAAAGCAGAACCCTTGATGATGGGTGTATCGTCGCCGGGGAAATCGTAGCTTGAAAGAAGCTCACGGATATCCATTTCAACAAGCTCAAGAAGCTCCTCGTCATCTACAAGGTCGATCTTGTTCATGAATACAACGATCGAGGGAACGCCAACCTGACGGGCAAGCAGGATATGCTCACGGGTCTGAGGCATGGGGCCGTCGGAAGCGGCAACAACGAGGATCGCACCATCCATCTGAGCGGCACCGGTGATCATGTTCTTTACATAGTCAGCGTGGCCGGGGCAGTCAACGTGAGCATAGTGACGGTTTGCGGTCTCATACTCAACGTGAGCGGTGTTGATCGTGATTCCTCTTTCCTTCTCTTCGGGAGCCTTATCTATAGCATCATAAGCCATAGCCTGAGCGCCGCCTACCTTGGAAAGTATTGTTGTGATAGCTGCGGTAAGAGTGGTCTTGCCGTGGTCAACGTGACCGATGGTACCAATGTTTACATGGGGTTTCGTTCTTTCGAAATGTGCCTTTGACATGTTTCATTCCTCCATAAAATTTTATTTTAATATTTTTTTATATTATTTTGTTATCTTTTCGGCGATGGATCTCGGAACTTCCTCGAAATGGTCGAACTGCATTACATAGTTGCCGCGTCCCTGCGTACGTGAACGAAGGTCGGTAGCATAGCCGAACATTTCGGCAAGCGGAACCATTGCGTGAAGTATCTGTACACCGCTGTTGCTCTCGGTGCCTTCGGGACGTCCGCGGCGTGCACTGATGTTGCCCATAACATCACCGAGATAATCGTCGGGCATGGTGACTTCGACTTTCATGATAGGCTCAAGCAGAACTGCGTCTGCTTTCTTGAGACCTTCCTTGAACGCCATTGAACCTGCGATCTTATATGCAGCTTCCGATGAATCGACATCGTGGTATGAACCGTCAAGCAGCTCAACTCTGAAGTCAACGACCTCATAGCCGTGAAGTCCGCTTCTGGAAGCTTCTTTGATACCTGCGTCGATAGCGGGGATAAATTCCTTGGGAACTACACCGCCGACGGTCTTGTTCTCGAAGGAGTAGCCTGTGCCGGGCTCGACGGGGATCATCTTTATTACGCAGTGGCCGTACTGACCGTGACCGCCGCTCTGACGGATGAACTTGCCTTCCTGTGTAACCTCCTTGCGGATGGTCTCCTTGTACGAAACCTGAGGTGCGCCGACAGTCGCTTCTACTTTGAATTCACGAAGCAGACGGTCAACTATTATCTCAAGGTGAAGCTCGCCCATACCTGCGATGATGGTCTGACCTGTTTCCTGATCGGTCCATGTTTTGAAGGTGGGGTCTTCTTCGGCAAGCTTTATAAGAGCCATGGTCATCTTTTCCTGACCTGCTTTGGTCTTGGGCTCGATCGCAACGTTGATAACGGGATCGGGGAATTCCATCGACTCAAGGATAACGGGATGGTCTTCATCGCAAAGCGTGTCGCCTGTGGTGGTGTCCTTAAGACCTACCGCCGCGGCGATATCGCCTGCATAAACCTGCTCGATCTCCTCACGGTGATTGGCGTGCATCATAAGGATACGTCCGAAACGCTCTCTCTTGCCCTTAACGCTGTTATAAACGTATGAGCCGGCTTCGCGGGTTCCGGAATATACACGGAAGAACGCAAGCTTACCTACGAACGGGTCGGTCATTATCTTGAATGCAAGAGCCGCAAACGGTTCTTCGTCGGATGCATGTCTGTCCTCTTCCTCATCCGTGCCGGGCTTTGTGCCGCGGATAGCGGGGATATCAAGCGGAGAGGGCATGTACTCAACGATAGCGTCAAGCAACGGCTGAACGCCCTTGTTGTGGTATGATGTACCGCAAAATACGGGCGTGAGCTGGTTTGCGATAGTTGCCTTACGGATCGCTACTTTAAGCTCATCAATAGTGGGCTCTTCATCCATGAGGTACTTCTCCATAAGGTCGTCGTCTGTCGAGCAAACCGCATCAAGCATGCTTGCATGATATTCGGCAGCCTTATCCGCCATATCAGCGGGGATATCTGTGATATCGAAGTTCTCACCGAGATTGTCCTTATAGATGATAGCTTTCATTTCAAGCAGGTCTATAAGCCCTACGAATGTTTCCTCTGCGCCGATGGGAAGCTGAAGCGGAACGGGATTTGCATGAAGACGAGTCTTCATCATCTCGATAACGCGGTAGAAGTTAGCGCCCATGATGTCCATTTTGTTTACATAGGCAATACGAGGAACGCCGTACTTCGAAGCCTGATTCCAAACGGTTTCGGACTGAGGCTCAACGCCGCCCTTCGCGCAGAATACCGCAACGGCACCGTCAAGTACACGGAGCGAACGCTCAACCTCAACTGTGAAGTCAACGTGGCCGGGGGTATCAATGATGTTGATACGGTGACCCTTCCACTGTGCGGTGGTAGCCGCTGAGGTGATCGTTATACCACGTTCCTTTTCCTGCTCCATCCAGTCCATCTGTGAAGCACCTTCGTGTGTTTCACCGATCTTATGGATCTTACCGGTGTAGAAAAGAATACGCTCGGTCGTTGTGGTCTTACCGGCATCAATGTGAGCCATGATACCGATATTTCTGGTATTTTCAAGTGTAAATGCTCTTGGCATAATTTTTCCTCCCTAAGCGGATTACCAACGGTAATGAGCGAATGCCTTGTTGGATTCCGCCATCTTATGGGTATCTTCGCGTTTCTTAACGCTGGCACCTGTATTGTTTGCCGCATCCATTATTTCAGCAGCAAGTCTGTCTGCCATCGTACGTTCGCCGCGCTTGCGCGTGAACATTACGAGCCAACGAAGACCAAGTGTCTGTCTGCGTTCGGGACGGACTTCGATCGGAACCTGATAGTTCGAGCCACCTACACGACGGGCTTTCGTTTCAAGCAAGGGCATAACATTTTCCATTGCCTGATCGAAAACCTCAAGAGGCTCACGTCCGGTCTTTTCTTTAACAATATCAAAAGCGTCATAGCATATGCGCTGAGCGGTACCTTTTTTGCCGTCATACATAACCTGGTTGATAAGCTTTGTTACAACCTTGGAGTTATATACCGGATCCGGAAGTACGTCGCGCTTCTGCACTCCACCTCTTCTTGGCATAAAATCTTCCTCCTTAAATGTTGTCCGAGAATTTACGGGGACAAAACGATATTTTGAAAAATCATCGCTCCGTCAGCATGTTCGGAGACTTTGACGAACCTTGGAAGTAAAATAAGACGCAGCGTTGTCCTAAATCACTTCTTGGGCTTCTTAGCGCCGTACTTGCTTCTCGCCTGCATTCTCTTTGCAACACCTGCGGTATCGAGTGCGCCGCGGATAATGTGATATCTTACGCCGGGAAGATCCTTAACACGTCCGCCGCGGATAAGCACGACTGAGTGTTCCTGCAGGTTATGACCGATACCCGGAATATAGCAGGTACCTTCCATGCCGTTTGCAGCCAATCTGACACGCGCTACCTTTCTCAGAGCTGAGTTAGGTTTTTTGGGTGTCATCGTCTTAACGCTGAGGCAAACACCTCTGCGCTGAGGGCATTGCTGAAGAATAGGAGCTGAAGACTTGTAAGTGGTCTTCTTTCTGCCGTTTTTGATTATCTGGTTAATGGTAGGCATCAAAAATTCCTCCTTCCTTTGGAAAAATAAATATATATTAGATTCCGCAACCCTCGGAACTAATTTCTTGCCGACAGATGATTCGTGATCCGATATGATCAGGATAAAAGGGCACAGTATCCCCCTATTACGATACTTTCTGTATCATACACCAATATTCAAGAATTTGTCAAATGTTTTTTGTAAACATTTTTTGAACATTGCGCCAAAGTCCGGTTTGACCGCCGGGTTTCGGCTTTTTGAATCAAAAAATCCGAATTTCTGACATTTTTTCGTCGTGCCTCGCTCCGTTTTTTTAATGCCGCACAACTGATTTTGCCATACTCACGTTGCTTTATACGCCGCGCACACCTCAAGTGCGTCACCCATCATTTTTATCTTGCCCTTTTCAAGCCATATGCAGTGCTTGCAAAGGCGTTCTATTTGGTCTATAGCGTGAGAAACGATTATTACCGTAGTATCGTCGTTTATCATGCTGTTTATGCGCTGTTCGCACTTTTGCTGAAAATGGAAATCGCCGACGGCAAGTATTTCATCGACAATAAGTATATCCGGCTTTGTTACCGTCGCTATGGCGAAGCCGATACGTGCGACCATACCGGAGGAATAATTCTTCATTGGGGTATCAAGGAAATCACGCATTTCCGAAAATTCGACGATATCTTCAAATTTTTCATCAATAAATTTTTTTGAATATCCGAGTACCGAGCCGTTGAGATATATGTTTTCTCTTGCGGTAAGCTCCATGTCGAAGCCTGCACCAAGCTCTATCAGCGGAGCTATAGAGCCGCGGGTCTCGACAGTACCCTTTGTCGGCGAAAGTATGCCGGATATCAGCTTGAGCGTTGTGCTTTTTCCGCACCCGTTAAGTCCGATTATACCGCATACGTCGCCTTTCTTTATGTCAAACGAAATGTTATCAAGCGCGGTGAAATCTTCAAACATCAGCTTGCGCGTAACAAGCTTGATAAAGTATTCCTTAAGATTTTCGAGCTTCTCCTTGCTCATATTGAAGTGCATTTCAACATTTCTCAGTTCAACCGCATTTTCGCTGTTCATTTTTCTCTCCTTAAATGTGAAGGATAAATTTCTTTTCCGCTTTGGAGAATATCAAGCCGCCGAGCATGAGCGTAACAAGCGCGATACCGATGCACACGAGATTTTCGTTGAACGACGGCAAAGCGTAAAGTGCGGGGTCACTGCCGTGCATTATCACGTTTCTGAAGTATTCCACATAGTGGTACATCGGATTGCAAAGCATGATTCCGTAAACGAACGAAAGTCCCGATTCTTTTATATAGCTTGACGGATAGATTATCGGCGTGATATACATCCATGCGGTAAGCACGACACTGTAAAGGTGCATTACATCACGGAAATATACCGTCAGCGCGCTCAGGATAAGGCTGAAGCCCATGCTGAACACAAAGCAGTAGATGACCGGAAGAATGCCCAAAAATGCCGTCCATGTCGGATAAACACCCTGTATCAGCATGACGGCGAATACCGCAATAAGACTGAATGCAAAGTTTATCAATGAGAACAGACATTTTTCCACAGGGAATATATATTTCGGTATATATACTTTTTTTATAAGCGGCGCACCGGAAATTATCGAGCCCATCGCTCCGCTCGTGGATTCGGCAAAGAAGTTCCACAGCGAAACTCCGACTATATAATATGTTGCAAAATGCTCGACCTGTATTTTAAGAAGTCTTCCGAATACAAGCGATATAACAAGCATCGTGAACAAAGGATTCAAAATGCTCCACAGCATGCCGAGTACCGAACGGCGGTACTTGAGCTTGAAATCCTTTGACGAAAGATTCAAAAGCAACGGAAAAAATTTTTTCAGGTCGGTAAAAAATTTCGATACCGATTTCATATATGCACCTTTCCTTTGTGTTGTTTGTTATTGCATAATGTGATGCTGCTCCGCGAAAAAGAGGGCGTAGGGTGGCAAAGTCCCCGCATATAATTATATTTTTCTCAAATACTCGTCCGCTATCGACGCACAAATATCACCGAATATGTCGCCGCCACGGAAATAATCGCTGTCGGTGATAACAGTGCCGTTACCGTCATAAGCATTGCTTATTTCAAGCAATGTGTGCGCAAGTGAATCGGCAGAACAGCTGCTGACAGAAATAATGTTCCCGTTAAACGGTGCGAGGTCCTTATTAGCATAAGTATTGGTGACGGTTTTAATGCCGAATGTGGACATTTCAAGCGGCGGATAGCTGGGATGCGGTGAAACCATCAGCGAAAGTGCCATGTAGCTGTCAAGCATGAATTCGGCATAGCCCTCAAGTGAAAGCTTCCCGCACGATTTCAGTACAAGCGATTCGCTTATCTTTACGTTCGGATGCGCTTCTCCAAGAGAATACAGCTCCCATTCCGCAGAATCCGGCGCGAGCGATGCCCATACGCGAAGCGCATTCACAACAAGCTCGAACGCGTTGCGCTGAACACCCGGACGGCCGTAGACGATAAGACGCTTTTTACGCTTGCGGTCGGTATTGCTTTTTTCAAGAACTCCTTTGAGGCTCGTATTAAGTATGGGCTCAAAGCAGTACGATAAATCAAATTTATAGCCGTTGAAATCAAAATAATCCTTAAGCTCATGCGCGTTGAATATCGCAACGGTGGGTATCTCACCGCGGTATGTACTGTCGGCAAGCAGATGGCGTGACGACCACGGATAAAAACACGGTTCATAGTCCTGAATAAGATATATCAGCTTGTTTGATGTGATCCCGTAATGCTCCGCCTGCCACTTGATAACGGGAGTGATGTTGTACGCCGTCCACCAACCGGTCGCTATGAAAATATCATGCTTGCCTACGGGGATAGTTTTGTTGTATCTGTCACCGAATGCCACAAGCTGTTTGTCCTCGGTGGAATCCTCCGAGCATGAATACTGCTTATAGCCGTCAAGCGCCACGGTGCCGCCTGTTTTGATAAAGCTGTCGGTAACGATTATCCTCTGCTTACAGCCTGTTGCCTTGACAAGCTCAAAGAAGAATTGCAACGCCGTCGCAATACCGCCGAAAACATGCTCCTTATTTACCGAAGGAACGATAATATTAAGACGCACGTCATCGCCGAGCGCGTCAAGCGGGCGGCAGCCTATCGGCGTGATCTCCGGAATGTTCACAAGCTGTTCGATGTCGCCTACCGGCACTCCGCTCGGAAGCGGCTTGAAGCGGTAATATATCTTGCTTATCAGTTTACTTTTTTTACACATCGTTTTGATACTGCTTAACATGATTTATATCCTTTCGGGCTTGCAGGAGCATATATTCAGGTTGACGTTATAGTACGGATCATGGTTCTTGAGCCTGTACGGGCCGTAAGCCGCAACGGACTTGCGGAAATCGTTTTCGGGAATATACGAATCGCGGCTCTTTGATTCCATGTGATACAGGCGCGCCGCCGGCAAATATATGTTCCGCAAACCGTTCTGATACGCGCGGATACAAATTTCAACGTCGCTCCCGCAAATAATGAAGTCTTCATCGAACAAGCCTATTTTATCAAGCGTTTTCTTTGATATCGCCATGCACGCGCCCGTTACCGCAAGTACATTGCGTGCCACCATCGGCGAAACGAACGGTGACGGGAAATGATCCGTCGCCATACCCTTGAAAACATGGTCGGCAAGTCCGTTCATTCCGACAACTACTCCGGCATGCTGTATTGTACGGTCTTCATACAACAACAATGCGCCCGCAACACCGATATCGTCACGCATCGCGTTTTCGGCAAGTCTTGTGAGCCAATCGGGCGAAATGATCTCGGTATCATTGTTCAGGAATACAAATACGTCCGCATTCGAGTTTTTTATGCCGAAATTATTCAGCTTCGACCAATTGAATTCAAAATCCGCCTTAAGCACTCTTATTCTGCTTTCGGTTTGTTCAATTTGCGAAAGCCACTTGATCGAACGCAAATCGTCGGAATTATTATCAAGCAACAGTATATTGTAATTCTTGTATTCCGTTTTTTTTAAGATACTCATTACACAGCGTTTCGTGAGCTCATGGTGGTTCTTCATCGGTATGATTATAGAAACCGACGGAGCGCTTTGGAGCGTATCATAGCGTACCGCATATGTAAATAAATAATCGCCTTCGACCGCATGAGCATAAGGACGGGTACGTTTCAGATGCTCGTCAAGCGCGCGAAGTCCCGCCGTGTGCGCATACGGCTTCGCTTCCGGGTTAGCCGAGGTAGACTGCTCGGTTATGCGCCACGAATACAGCATTTTCGAAATGTGATATATATTGTCCGTCTTTTCGGAAAATCTCAACATGAGGTCGTAATCCTGACTGCCGTCAAACTCACTCCGGAATCCGCCTATTTCATCAAACAGCGATTTTTTGAACACGAGCAGATGGCATATATACATGTGTGAATACAAAAGGTCCCGCGACCAATCGGGCTTGAAGAACGGAAGAATATGTTTTCCGCCCTCGGTTACCTTGTCCTCGTCGGAATACAGCACATCCGGTTCGCACTCGTTTATCGCTTTTGCGTTTTCGAACAGCGCATTCGGCATAAACAAATCGTCATGGTCAAACAACGCTATGTACTCGCCTGTCGCCATGCGCGCGCAGGCGTTCGTGTTTTCCGAAATGCCCATGTTATTCTCTAATTTTTGATATTTGATACGCGCATCCTTTTGTGCGTAGTCAAGGCATATCCTTTCGACATAGCCATGCTTTTCGTCACTGCCGTCGGCAAGGCAAAGCTCCCAATCGGCATAGGTCTGCTTTATTACCGAATCGACAGCATGCTTCAAAAGCGTTTCCGGAGTATTATACAACGGTACAAGTACCGAAAACTTGACTTGTTTTTTGAATTTTGTGTTGCGTTGTTTTTCCTCCTCGCGTTTCGTTAATTCATACGCCTTTCTCGGCGGAACCGAATAGCGGAACAGTGTGTTGTACACACGTATCAATGATTTCTTTAAGCCCTCACGTTTAATGTAGCACAAAACTTTTTTTGCTTTTCCGAAAAGTGATTTGATTATTCTTCTCATTATGCCTCCGGGATCGCTGACCATCCCAATATAACCGTATTATGGTTTGATTATACCACGCTGTGCGAATAAAGTCAAATTTATATTGTGCATACGAAAAAGAAGACAGCGCCTCAAAAAATAAGTAGAAAGTTTTTCGGATATATGTTATAATGTATTAAATCAAAAAATAAGGATGGTTGTATTATGAAAAAATTTATTAATGCACCCGAGAATGTTGAAGCTGAAATGCTGCAAGGACTTTTTAAGGCAAATCCTGATAGGATAAAGCCGATAGACACGGACGGTGTTATCGTCCGCAGTGAAAAAAAGCAGAATAAGGTCGCGGTAATATCCGGAGGCGGCAGCGGTCACGAACCGTCGTTCGGCGGATATGTCGGCAAAGGCATGCTCGATGCCGTTATCGCAGGTGCAGTCTACACGTCACCGTCGGCAGACAGAATTTATGAAGCAATAAAGGCTGTCGCAACAGATAAAGGTGTACTGATGATACCGATGAATTATACCGGCGATATCATGAATTTCGAAATGGCGGCAGATATGGCACAGACGGATGACATCAAAACCGACATGGTCGTAACTAACGACGATATCGCGGTGGCAAACAGCCTTTACACCGTCGGACGCAGAGGTGTAGCGGGCACGGTTTTCGTACATAAGATCGCCGGCGCAAAGGCCGAAGCCGGCGGTACGCTTGAAGAGGTAAAAGCAGTTGCCGAAAAAGCCAATGCCAATGTGCGCACAATGGGCGTGGCAATAAATCCGAGTACTGTTCCCGCCGCGGGAAAGCCCGGCTTTGTTCTCGGTGAGGATGAAATGGAGTTCGGCATCGGCATCCACGGCGAGCCGGGCGTAAGCAAGTGTAAGCTTGCTTACGCCGATAAGATCGTCGATATGCTCCTTGAAAAGCTTCTCGATGACCTTGATTTTACAAATCACGAGATCGCACTTATGGTCAACGGTTCCGGCGGAACTCCGCTGATGGAGCTTTATGTCATCAATAACCACGCGCACGATGTGCTTGAAGCCAAAGGCATAAAAATATATAAAACCTTCGTCGGTAATTACATGACCTCGATCGAGCAGGAGGGCTTCTCGCTCACACTGTTAAGACTTGACGATGAGCTTAAAACACTGCTTGACGCGCCTGCCGATACTGTTGCATTGAAGGTGTGAAACAATGAACGCTCAATCGGTACTCGACATCCTTTCGGCGATGAGCCGCAAATTAGATGAACAAAAAGAATTTCTCACCGAGCTTGACAACATAATCGCCGACGGCGATCACGGTATCAACATGGCAAAAGGCTTTGCTGCGGTGGATGCCAAGCTCGATCAGCTTAAAGATAAAAGCATCGGCACAATCTTAAAAACCGTTGGCATGACGCTCGTATCGGCTGTCGGCGGCTCGGCAGGTCCGCTCTACGGCACCGCTTTCATGAAGGCGGGTGCGGTCATCGGTGACGGTGAGGAAATAGACATAAACGGGTTTCTTGCGTGCATGAATGCCGCCGTCGATGGCGTTATGGCTCGCGGACGTGCGATCGAGGGTGAAAAAACGATGCTTGACGCGATGATCCCCGCATTGCACGCAATGGAGCAGGCGAACTCGGACGGATTTCAGGCAAAAAAGGTGCTTGAAGCAGGTGTTTCCGCCGCCGAAGCCGGGGTCGAATTTACAAAGACGATAGCCGCCACAAAAGGCAGAGCAAGTTATATCGGCGAGCGCAGTATCGGACATCAGGACCCGGGCGCGACATCGTTCACATTTTTACTTGATGTGATCGCCAAGTCACTTTAAGGAGCGCAAAACATGGTCGGTATAGTAATAGTTTCGCACAGCAAAATGCTCGCTGAGGGCGTAAAAGACGCAACGCGGATAATGGCTGACGGCTGTCCCGTTGCCGCGGCAGGCGGTGCCGATGACGACACTTACGGAACAAGCTACGAAAAAATACGGCAGGCTGTTGAATCGGTCTATTCCGATGACGGCGTTGCGGTGTTCGTCGATATGGGCAGTGCCGTCATGACCGCCGAAATGGTGATAGAGGACATGGGGCGTGATAACATAGTGCTGTTGGATTGTCCCATTGCCGAGGGTGCGATAGCCGCATCACTTGCGTCGCTCTGCGGTGATGCGCTTGAAAAAGTAAAACAGCAGGCGCTTGAAACAAAAAACGAAGCAAAGTGGTGAAAATATGCAAAAATTCGAATATACGGTAACATCTCCCGAAGGGCTTCACGCAAGACCCGCGGGAATACTCGTTCAAAAGGCAAAGAGCTGTGCTTCGCACATCACGATTTCGGCTAACGGCAAAGAATGTGATGCCACGCGGCTTATGGCGCTGATGGCAATGTGCATCAAGTGCGGCACCACTGTCACCGTGACAGTCGAGGGCGACGACGAATCATCATGTGCGTCTGAAATCGAAGAATTTTTCAGGCAGAATTTTTGATATGAAGATTTTTAACGGAAAAACCGTGTGCGGCGGCACATCTACGGGAATATGTTATGTGCTTAATCACAACGAACATAATACTCAAGTGCATGAAAGCGTTTCCAAAGAAAATGAGCTTCGTCGGATAAGCGGGGCGATACTTAATGTCGGCGAATCGCTCCAAAAACGCGCGGAAAACGAAGAAAACGCTACAGTGCGGGAGATATTAGAGCTCCACAACATGATGCTTGAGGACGAGGACATTCTGTCATCACTTATTGACACGATCTCAGCGGGCGGCGTGACCGCAGAGGAAGCCGTTGTACGGACGGAAGAAGCTTTTACAAAGATGCTTCTTGATACTAACGATGAATACATGATGGCGCGTGCCGACGATGTGCGCGATATCTGCCGCGAACTGAAACTGTTTCTTACGGGTGACATCACCGAAGCTATGCCGGACGAGCCGTTCGTGCTGATCGTGGACGAGCTGTTGCCAAGCGATTTGACGCGTTTTGCTCAAAAAAGGCTCAGCGGCATAATAACGCGCACGGGCTCGATATATTCGCACGTGGCAATAATGATACGCGCGCTGAACATTCCGGCGCTTATAGTGAAGGACACCAACGCAATCCGTACCGGAATGAGTATTCTTATCGACGGTGACAGCGGCAGAGCATATCTTGAGCCGGACGTCAAAGCCAAAGCGACGCTTTTTGAATCCCGCCACGTGCGCAATGACAACATTTTCACATCAGGAAAACTGTCTTGTGCGATTTGCGTCAATATCGGAAGTGCGCACGAAGCAAAAGAAGCGCTTTTTGATACATGTGACGGCATCGGTTTATTCAGAACAGAGTTTTTATATATCGGCAGACGCGACCTGCCAAGCGAGGACGAACAATTTGACACATATAAGTTGGTTCTCGAGGCGGCGCACGGCAAGCCGGTAGTCATACGCACATTTGATCTCGGTGCGGACAAGCAATCCGAAGCACTTCCACTTGAAGCCGAAGCGAATCCCGCTCTCGGATGCAGAGGGCTTCGCGTATATTCTGTATATCCCGATGCCTTTATGACTCAGATACGTTCATTGCTCCGCGCATCGGTATACGGCGATTTACGGATAATGTATCCTATGGTAACATCGTGTGCCGAGATGCACGAGCTTCGTGCACGGGTGCTTGATGTGGCGAAATCGCTTGAAAAAGAGAATATACCGTTCCGCATCCCTCCGCAGGGCGCGATGATCGAAACTCCCGCGGCAGTGATGATATCTGCGGAGCTTGCCAAATGCTCGGATTTCTTTTCCGTCGGCACGAATGATCTGACACAGTACACCTATGCCGCCGACAGGCTGAACACAAACACGGAACGCATCGCCGAAAGCGATAACACCGCGCTGTTGCGCTTGATTGAACTTGCCGTTTCAAACGCGCATAATGCAGGCATAAAAATCGGCATTTGCGGCGAGCTTGCCGCAAATGTCGACATGATAAAAGCATGGACGGACATGCGTATAGATTCACTTTCTGTTTCGCCTTCAGTGCTGAAAAAATAGCTTTTGCAGAACCCCAAGTCCTGCACGGGGGGCGCTGTCCCCGTGGCCTATTTTCTCGGAGTCCCACCCCAAACTCTGCAAATAATTCTCGTGAAAAGCTTGACAAAAGATTTTTACTGCGCTTCGCGCCGCTTGACCTGAAGTATGCTGTAATAAATATCGTAATTGCTCGCAATGATGCGATAAAGCAAACAAAAAACACAGTGCCTTCGCAAAAGTTTGCATAAGGCACTGTATTATTTTTACTCTGCACGCGGCGCAGTAAAAACTGGCGCGCTTTTATTCATGGGGGGGGTGACAAATCCCCCGCAAAAAGGTGCGTGGCAACGCCCTACTGAAACGACATTACAGCTTGTGCGGGGCAAGTCCCATTTTGCGTTGAACCTTAGCGAGCGTCTTGTTTGCAGTGTACGTTGCACGCTGTGCGCCTTCGGTAAAGCATTTTTCGATATATGCCTTGTCCTGCATATACTTTTTGAAATTATCCTGTATCGGCTTAACGGTTTCGACTACCGCTTCGCCGACGGCTTTTTTGAAATCTCCGTAGCCCTTGCCCTCAAAATCGATTTCGACCTGCTCCCGTGAAATGCCTGTGCAGGATGAATAAATCTCTATGAGATTCGTTATGCCGGGCTTGTTTTCGGCATCGCAAATCACTTTGTTGTCCGAATCCGTTACCGCGCGTGCGAATTTCTTCATAATTGCATCCGGCTCATCAAGTATGGAAACGAACGCATTGGGATTTTCGGCACTCTTGCTCATCTTGCTCGTCGGTTCCGTAAGGCTCATTATACGCGCTCCGTTCTTGGGAATGTACGCATCCGGCACGGTGAATGTTTCACTGTACGAATTGTTAAAGCGCTGTGCAAGCAAACGAGCAAGCTCCAGATGCTGTTTTTGGTCGGCACCTACGGGAACAAGGTCGGTGTTGTACAAAAGAATATCAGCCGCCATAAGTACGGGATAGCACAGCAAGCCGAGCCCGACATTCGCGCCCGCCTTCTTGCTCTTGTCCTTGAACTGCGTCATACGGCTCATTTCGCCCATGTACGAGGTACAAGTCAAAAGCCACGAAAGCTCACTGTGCGCCGGAACATGTGATTGAAAGAACATTACATTTTTTTCCGGGTCAAGCCCGCACGCCATGTACTCAGCATAAAGCTCGATACAGCGACGGCGAAGCTCCGCCGGCTCCTGATGTACGGTGAGTGCATGCAGATCTACAACGCAGAAATAGCAGTTGTATTCGTTCTGAAGCTCCCTCCACGAACGGAGCGCACCGAGATAATTGCCTATTGTCACACAGCCCGACGGCTGTATGCCCGAAAATATAGTTTTTTTATCATCCATTTTTCAGTACCGTCAACTGTTTGCAAGTACGATCTCAGCCATATCGCCTTTATCGCAAACGGTCTTATGCAAAATTTCCTTTTCTTTAAGTGTGGCTATCTGTTCGGGCTGTTTTACGCCCATGCTTTTAAGCTTGTCAGCCGCATCAAATTCGTCATCGGGCGCTTCGCCGAATATGGCGGTAAGCACCGAGTGCGGGAATTTATACGGACTTGCCGTTGAAAGCAGAACGGTGGGTGTGCTGTCGGTTTCGGCATATTTTTCATAAACTGCAACACCTACCGCGGTGTGCGTGTCGATACAGTAATGCTTATCCTGCCACATTTTTCTTATGGCATCGCCCGTTGCCTGTTCGTCTGCATAGCCTGCCGCGAACGACGCTGAAAGTGCGCTGTGCATTTCGGGCGTTACCGTATATTTGCCGTCCTTTTTGAGCTTATCCATCAGCGCGGTCACAAACAGATCGTCGCGCCCCGAAAGCTCATATAAAAGGCGTTCAAGATTACTTGAAATAAGTATATCCATCGACGGCGAAGCGGTCTTATAAAACTCACGGTTGGCATCGTATACGCCCGTTTCAAAGAACTCCGTAAGTACATTGTTCTTGTTTGATGCGCAGATGAGCTTGTTTACGGGAAGCCCCATGCGCATTGCGTAATAGCCCGCAAGGATATCGCCGAAATTACCCGTCGGCACAACGAAATTTATCTTATCTCCGACCTTGATGCTTCCGTTTTTCACCATGTCGGCATATGCCGAGAAATAGTAAACTATCTGAGGCACGAGTCGTCCCCAATTTATGGAATTTGCGCTCGAAAGCTTTATGTTTTTCTTAAGCAGCTCATTTTTGACATCGGCAGAGGCAAATATTTTTTTGACGCCCGTCTGTGCATCGTCAAAATTGCCGTTTACCGCGCAGACGAAGACATTTTTGCCCCCCTGCGTGGTCATCTGGAGCTGTTGCATGCGGCTTACGCCCTCATTGGGGAAAAACACGCTGATGCCCATACCGTCAACATCGGCGAAGCCCTCAAGTGCCGCCTTGCCGGTATCACCGGATGTAGCGACAAGGATAAGCACCTTTGCATCCTCGTTCTGCTTTTTCTTGGCATATTTCAAGAAATGCGGCAGTATCTGGAGCGCAACATCCTTGAATGCAAGTGTCGGCCCGTGATAAAGCTCCATGACAGCAGTGTTTTTATCAATAAAATGAAGCGGTGCGACACCGTTTTCATCAAACTTTGTGCCGTAAGCCGATGCGATGCAGTCCTTAAGCTCGTCGGCGGAAAAGTCGGTCAAATAACGAGAGAGCACGGTAAATGCTCTCTCGGAATAAGACATTTCCACCATTTTTCCAAGCTCATCGACCGTCACACAAGGAAATTCCTTAGGAACGAACAAGCCGCCCTCTTCGGATATTCCCTGCACGAAGCACTTTGAAGCCTCGTTTGAAAGTGAAGAGTTTCTTGTGGAAGTGTATAACATATTCTTTTTTCCTTAATCAACTAAAAATTCCTGCATGAATGCGGGTATCTCTTCCTTGTCGGCGCTTACCGAAAGGATAAGCTCGATCCTATGCTGTTCGCAGAAATCCTTAAGCTTTATGAAGAGGTCTTCAAGCTCATACATAGGTCTGTCCATATGCTTAAGGAAGCCGTCAACATATATCATTTCAAGATCGAAGTTGGATGCAACAAGTCCCTTTACGAAGCCGAGGAACAGATATGCACCTACGATGCCGTACTCTTCGGTGTCGATGAAGCGCACCTGATGCTTGAGGTCGCAGATATAGCGTTTGCTGTTGAAAAGGAATGCAACATTGCCCTTGCAAACCTCGGAAGCGTGATTCGCGCTGTCGATGATCTTCTTGGTCTTGCCTGCACCTTTTTTGCCGTAAATAATTTTGATCATGAGAAAAATTCCTCCTTAAATGTTTGTAACTGTATTATAAACCATTTTAACGGAAATTTCCATACCTTTTTTATAAATTATTGAGATTTTTTTCTGAATAAAAGGCGAAATTTACGTTTTCCGGCTTTATTTTATGTAATCAGTGCATTTTCTTTGCAAAAATGTGATGCTCAAATGCGGCGTGACGTTCAGGATCAAGCTGTTTTACCATCGCGTCAAGCTCGATATCACCCATCGCGGTATTGCGGCCGCGCTCATATTCCTCATCGACAAGCTCTTTAAGGGCAAGCACTATCTGGTCGCGCTTATCTACCGTGATATCGCCCGAAAGATGATAATAGCCGTTGAGCCAATAAGCTATGCCTGCAAGTCCCGAATGTGCGTCGACAACTACCATCGCGGGACGGTTAAGTATCGTCTTGGTATCAAAGATGTTGTATATCTCCTCATTTTTAAGCATACCATCGGCGTGGATACCGGCGCGCGTGGAGTTAAAGCTTCTGCCTACAAACGGCGTGTTAGCGGGGATATCATAGCCTATCTCGCGCTCAAAATATTCCGCGATGTCGGTTATCGCCGAAAGATCCATGCCGTCGGTCGTGCCGCGGAGCGAAGCGTATTCTATAGTCATTGCCTCAAGCGGGCAGTTGCCCGTGCGCTCGCCGATACCGAGCAATGAGCAGTTGACGCTCGAACAGCCGTAAAGCCATGCGGTGGCGGCGTTTGTCACTACCTTGTAGAAGTCGTTGTGACCGTGCCATTCAAGCTGAGTACTCGGCACTCCGGCATAGTGGTTGAGACCGTATATTATTCCCTGTACGCTTCGGGGAAGCGAAGCGCCCGGGTACGATACGCCGAAGCCCATGGTATCACATGCGCGGATCTTTATCGGGATTCCGCTTTCGCGTGAAAGCTTCATCAGCTCGCCCGCAAACGGAACGACAAAGCCGTAGAAATCGGCGCGGGTGATATCCTCAAAGTGGCAACGCGGAACTATGCCCTGCTCAAGTGCCGCCTTGACTATCGAAAGATACTTTTCAAGTGCCTGTGAGCGTGTGAGGTTCATCTTTTTGAAGATGTGGTAATCCGAACAGCTTACAAGGATGCCCGTTTCCTTAAGCCCCATGGCCTTTACAAGCTCAAAATCTTTGGGATTGGCTCGTATCCAGCTTGTTATCTCGGGGAACTTCAAGCCTAAGCTCATACATTTTTCAACGGCGGCTCTGTCCTTTTCGCTATAGAGGAAAAACTCACTCTGTCTGATTATTCCGTTATCGCCGCTCAAGCGTGAAAGCAGTTTGTATATTTCGACTATCTGCTCAACGGTGAACGGTGAGGTAGATTGCTGGCCGTCACGGAAAGTGGTGTCGGTTATCCAGAGTTTGTCGGGCGTTACCATGGGAACATGGCGTTCATTGAAGCCGACCTTGGGAATGGATGTGTATTCGAAAAAGGTACGGAACAACTCAGGCTCTTCAACATCCTGAAGGCTGTACATATACTCATTTTCGCTGAGACGGTTTAACTGTTTATCAAGTTCTAACATAATATTTCCTCTGCAAATTTTTTGATCCTTGTAAGTCCTTTTTCTATATTTTCCATGCTTGTGGCATATGAAAGTCTTATATATCCCTCCGCGCCGAACGGGCCTCCGGGTACTACCGCAGTTTTTGTGGCATCAAGCAGCGCTTCGGCGAAATCCATTGAATTTTCTATTGTTTTTCCGTTGTACTTTTTACCGAATGTACTTTTTATGTTCGCCATTATGTAGAATGCGCCCTTGGGCATCGCCGCGCTGACACCCGCTATTTCATTGACGGTCTTATGGGCAAATTTACGTCTGCGGTCAAATTCGGCGTACATTTTGTCAAATTCCGGATTCTCATTTTTCAACGCCGCAAGCGTCGCGTACTGCGCTATCGAATTGGGGTTGCCCGTGGCATGGCTCTGGAAGCTCGACATCATTTTTGCGATTTTCTTATTGCTTATAGAATAGCCCATACGCCAACCGGTCATAGCATACGTCTTGGACATACCGTTTATGAGTATCGTGCGCTCGCGCATGGCTTCGCTTATCTGACAAACGGAAAAATGCTTTGTGCCGTCATAGACGAGCTGATCGTATATTTCATCCGAAATTATTATCAAATCGTTTTTCTCGGCAACTTCCGCTATAGCGCGTATTTCGCTTTCGGAAAGCACGTTGCCCGAGGGGTTTGACGGGCTGTTAAGGATTATCGCCTTTGTTTTTGCGGTTATCGCCTTTTCAAGCGCGTCAATGTCGATTGCAAAATTGTTCTTTTCATCGGATTCAACGAATACAGGGATTGCATCCGCCATTTGAACAAGCTCAGGATAGCTTACCCAATAGGGCGTGAAAATGATGACCTCATCACCGGGATTACATACCGCCTGAAGCGCGTTGAACAGTGCCTGCTTCGCACCCGTCGAAACGACCACCTGATCGAATGTACAGTCAAAGCCGAGATGCGCCTTTGTGAGCTTGCATATCTCCTCACGAAGCTCGGGAAGCCCTGCCGCGGCTGTATATTTGGTTTTGCCGGAACGAAGTGCTTCTATTGCCGCTTCGATTATGTATTCCGGCGTATTGAAATCCGGCTCGCCCGCGCCGAAGGACACGACATCTTCGCCGCGTGCGCGCATCTCCTTTGCCTTTGAATCTATTGCCAACGTGACACTGCTGTGTATTCTCTGACATTTTTCACTCAACTGCATTTTGTTTTATCTCCTTTTCTTTTTCCTTTACCGCATTTTTGATGACGCCTGCTATTATCGCCGCGATCGGCGCACCGAGGATCATGCCGGCTATACCGAACATAGCACCGAATACGGCTATTCCGATAAGCACGAGCAGAGGA
Organism: Clostridia bacterium; assembly: GCA_045600145.1. Lineage (GTDB taxonomy): Bacteria > Bacillota > Clostridia > Christensenellales > QALW01 > UMGS1322. The sequence goes on from JAZRXI010000081.1 coordinate 24,655, forward strand.
CTTACCTGAAGTGCATCGCCCGTAAGCAGAGGCGTTAAAATATTACCTTCTATCTGTTGACAAATAAGTATGAATATCCCCACCCACAGCCCGAGCTGTACGCCCGAGAATGAAAGTGCAATAAGTATCGGCGGGATAGCTCCGACTATCGGACCGACATAGGGTACTATATTTGTGACCGCGACTACCGCCGCCGCAAGTACCGGGTAAGGCAAGCCGAGAAGCAGAAAGCCGACATACGCAACAACGCCGAGTACGAACGAGCTGCACAGCTTGACGGCAATGTATTTGCCGACTATCATGTCGCTTGTATGCAAAAGCGAGCATGTCCACGCATATCTGTCTTCTTCCTTGATGAAAAGACGGAGTGTGCGGCGTATGTGCGATTTGATCTTTTCGTAATCGTGAAGCAGGAAAAACGACGATACTATATACATTACGATGCTTACCGTCATTGAGACCGCCGACGACAGTGCGCCTGTTGCAATGCTTATCAGCTTTGTTGCACCGCCCATATTCTTTACGGCATCAAGCGCCATATCGGAAACGGAGCCTATCATATTCATCACATATGTGTTGACATCTATATTGAGCCAATCGGAAAGCTCCGAAAGCTTTTGCGTCAAAAGCACCTCGGTACGTTCGATAAACGTCGGCATTCCGACTGCGATATCGGTAAGATTGTTGATGATGTTCGGAACGATTATCGCTATAAGTAATCCGAGCAATCCCGCAAACAGTATAAGAATGAATATACTTGAGAACGTGTGCTGCCATTTATGCTTTTTTTTGCCGCAGATAAGGATCAGAAGCTTTTCCATAAGCCCGGCAGGATGCCTTAAGAGATATGCCGTGGCAAATGCAAGCAGGAACGGTGTCAGTGCGCGAAGACCGTCCGCAAGACGCGGAAGTATGTGCCAGACTATCATCGCAATGAATACAAGTGCGACGATCATCCAAAAATTCTTTTCTCTGCGCATGCCGAACATCCTTTCCTTTGAAAAATATGTTTCTTCCGTCACGGAAGCGGCGACAACGGTGTAAGATCCTTTCATTATTCCGCAGTGCGGCACGGGAATGCGGTGCGTCGGGGACGCCGCACCCTACGAAAAAGCACATATTCGGATTTTCACTGCGCGAAGCGCAATAAAAGTTTTTGCCGCACTTTTTTCAAAAAGTGCGCAAGGGGTGCAGGGGAACGGAGTTCCCTTGCTGCGAAGCGAGCATATAATTTACTGTCTGTTATTCACCTTGGCGGCGCGGTAGCGTGCCGTGGGATCAAGTATCTTTTTGCGGATGCGGATATTGTTGGGCGTTATCTCGGCAAGCTCGTCCTCGGCAAGATATTCAAGTGCCTGTTCAAGGCTCATGCGCTTCGGGGGAATGAGGTGCAATGCGTCATCCGTTCCTGCCGAACGCGAGTTGGTCATGTTCTTGCGCTTGCAGACATTGACCTCGATATCCTCGGGACGAGAGCTTTCGCCGACGATCATTCCGCTGTAGACCTGTTCGCCCGCACCGATAAACAGCGTGCCGCGCTCCTGTGCGTTGAACAGACCGTAGGTTATGGATTCGCCCGTTTCAAAGGCGATAAGCGAGCCGTTCTTGCGTCCCGGCATTTCGCCCTTGTACGGCGCATAGCTGTCGAACACGGAGTTCATCACGCCCTCGCCGTGAGTGTCTGTCAAAAATGCGTTACGGTAACCGAACAATCCGCGTGCGGGAACGATAAATTCCATTCTGCGCATCGTGTCCGAAAGCGATATCATATTCACCATTTCGCCGTGATTCGTACCCATGTGCTGGATGACAGTACCCGAATACATATCCGGCACGTCGATTATGACGCGCTCCATAGGCTCACAGCGTTTACCGTCTATGGTCTTGTAAAGCACCTCGGGCTTGCTGACCTGCAATTCGTAGCCCTGACGGCGCATATTCTCTATAAGTATCGAAAGATGCAGCTCGCCTCTACCCGAGACCTTGAAGCTGTCGGCAGAATCTGTATCTTCAACGCGAAGCGAAACGTCGGTCTCTATCTCTCTGTAGAGACGTGCGCGCAGGTGACGGCTTGTAAGATACTTGCCCTCCTTGCCTGCAAAAGGCGAATCGTTGACGGAGAATGTCATGCTTACGGTCGGCTCGGTTATCTTGACAAACGGAAGCGGCTCAAGTGTGTCGGGCTGACAGATGGTATCGCCGATGTTGATGTCGGTTACACCGCTGACCGCAACTATTTCGCCCGCCGAAGCCGATTCAACGCCTGTGCGCTTAAGTCCCTCGAATACCGAAAGGCTCGTTATGCGGATATTGTTGCGCACCTTTTCTTCGCCGAATGTGCAAAGCGAAACATTATCGCCTATCTTTATGGTACCGCGCTCCACCTTGCCTATGCCTATTCTGCCGACATACTCGTTATAGTCGATAGTCGAAATAAGCATCTGTGTCGGTGCGTCCGCATCGCCGTCGGGCGCGGGAATGTATTTGAGTATAGCATCAAGCAGAGGTATCATGTCCTTGCCGGGAACTTTCGGGTCGATCGAAGCCGTACCGCTTCTACCCGAAGCATATATGAACGGGCAATCGAGCTGTGAATCGTCTGCGCCGAGCTCAATAAACAGATCAAGCACCTCGTCGGCGACCTCGTCGGGACGCGCGTCGGGTCTGTCCATCTTATTTATTACTACTATTACTTTGAGTCCGAGGTCAAGTGCCTTTGAAAGCACGAAGCGTGTCTGCGGCATCGGACCCTCGAAGGCGTCAACAAGCAGTACAACGCCGCTCGTCATCTTCAGCACACGCTCGACCTCACCGCCGAAATCCGCATGTCCGGGAGTATCTACAACGTTGATTTTAGTTCCGTTGTAAGTTATCGAAGTGTTTTTCGACAGTATCGTGATACCGCGCTCTCGCTCGATATCGCCCGAATCCATCATACGATCCTGAAGCTGCTGATTTTCACGGAACATTCCGCTTTGCTTGAGCAATTCATCAACAAGTGTGGTCTTGCCGTGGTCAACGTGAGCTATAATGGCAATATTTCTTATATCTTCTCTTTTCAAAGCATATACCTCTTTGCAATTTAATATTCTTATTTCTGCAAAAATGCAGTTATTTTGTCTGTAAAGCGAATACACCGAACCAATATTGCAGGATTTTGCAATATTTGCATCGGTAAGCTTCATTTTATAAGGAATATTTTATCATATGAGCCGATTATTGACAAGCGGTTTTACACCGGATATGCACGCTCACGCATATTTTTTTGCTTTTTGTCGCTCATTCTTCCTCAGTTTTTTTCTCGTACACTGTTACACGGGCGTATTCGGCGCGGTGTGACGTTACGCTCGTGACCTTAAGCTGAAGATTTTCGTACTCGAAGCTGTCACCTTTTTCGGGAACTTTGCCGAGCATTTCCATTATCCAACCATTGAGCGATACGCTTTCCGAATCCGGCTCGATGCCGTAATGCGAACAGAAATCATCGAAATTTACGGTGCAGTCTACCACGGATGTGCGTTCGTTTATTTCGCGAAAAGTCTCTACTACCTCGTCATGCTCATCCCATATTTCGCCGACAAGCTCCTCTAAGATATCCTCCATCGTGACTATGCCGAGCGTGCCGCCGTATTCGTCTATGACTACCGCGACATGAGATTTTTTCTTTTGAAGCTCGCGCAGGATATCGCTTATTTTCTCATACTTATGTATGTAAACTGGCGGCGCGATTATCTCACGGATGGCTTTTTTGGTAAACCCTTTTTCACCGTAAAAATCCTTTTGGTGGATGACACCGACGATACTATCGATGTTTTCCGTATAAACGAGCAGACGTGAAAACTTGGTTTCGACAAATCTTGCGGCTATTTCTTCCTTGGTTGCGGATTCGGGTACAGCCTCGATATCAACACGCGGCGTAAGGATATCCTCTGCGCGAAGCTCATTGAATTCTATAACATTTCTGAGTAATTCGCCCTCGCCGCCGTCGATGCTACCGCCCTGCTCGACCTCATCGACGAGCGTCAGCAATTCATCCTGACTCAGCTTTGTATCGCTCTGTATTTTCAGTATTTTCGACAAAAGCTTCTTCCACTGAGAAAAAACAAAGTTCAGCGGAGTAAAAAGTATTATGAGCGCATTTATCAGCGGAGATGAAAACATGGCGAACTTTTCAGGGCAGTCCTTTGCAATGCTCTTTGGAGATATTTCACCGAAAATAAGCACCGCCACTGTTATAACCGCCGTTGAAACGGTTGCACCGATATCGCCGAGCGCACGCACGAATACCACCGTGCCGAGCGACGCAAGCAAGATATTCACTATATTGTTTCCGATAAGCACGGTAGATATAAGTTTATCATAGTTTTCCGAAAGCCTGAGTGTGAGTACGGCACGCTTATTGCCTTTGTCTGCAAGTGTGCGTATCCTCGTTTTGTTCATTGACGAAAACGCTGTCTCCGTCGCCGAAAAATAGCCCGATAATATGATACATATTATCATTATGGCAATGTAAAGTCTGTTATCCATTCGCATTTTCCTTTTTCAAAATATAATAAAGCACACCTATACCTTTTGCATAAGTGTGCTTCGTTTTTTTCAGTGGTAGTATCGCTGTCGCCGGTACTGTCGCTTTCCATTAAAAATAGGACCTTTCTTTATTGTATATTTGATATTGTAGCAGAGAAATCCTCTGCCGTCAAGTAAGAATAAGCAATCCCGTGCACGCAAACGCAAGCAAAGCACATATTATTATGATGAAATTTGTATTTCCTTGCATATTTTATCACTTCCCGATAGTTATTTTCTCCAAATTTTCCGCATTGAATCACAATATCGGTTGAATTTTTTTCAAAAATGTGATATTATTTTATTTGTGAAATGCTGTCCGGCAATATCGGTGCGACAGTGTTAACGCTCCTCACGTAACATTGACAGTCCGTAAAAACGACCGCAATGGCACACAAAAAAATAGGCATACACCGCCCAAACGGCAAAACGGAGGCGATTTTTTGAAAGACGGTAAAAACGGCTTTGAAAATACAAATAATTCTTTCAGCGTCGGAAGTGAGTTCGAAGTCACGCCCGTGCGCAAGCCTGCCTCAAAACAGACGGAAGCTTCACATGCAGGCACACCGTACCGACAGCTACGCACCGCACCCACTACGCAACGTACTGCACCAACGACACAGCGCACTGCGCCCACTACGCAACATACTGCACCTACGCAACGTACTGCGCCAAGTGTTCAGCGCGTATCTGACGGCACACGTCAACAACAACATGCAGCTTCGTCTGCTCAGCGTGTGGCATCACAGCGCGTCCGCAATATCGAAACTCCGGGCTACACACGTGACCGTGTGCAAGAAGCACGTGAACGCGCCCGTGACGAGCGCGAACGTGAGCATCTCGAACGCAAAAAAGCCGTTGAAGAAGCATCAAGGTTTTTCACTAAAAACACCAAGCCGAGAAACTATTGGATAAACTTACTTGTCGTCACCTTCAAGATGTTTCTTGTGTGCATACTCGTGGTAGGTTTTTCCGGCATCGGCTTTGTGCTCGGCATGTCGAAGTCGTATCTCGAAACAGTGCCCGAGCTTGATTTTACACTTGTTACCGAGCAAGAGCAATCGTCGGTATTCTACGATGTCAACGGTGAGACGCTCGGCAACTACTACAGCTCCGAAAACCGTGAATGGGCTACACTTGCCGAGATTCCCGATGAGCTTGAAAACTCCGTCATTGCCATTGAGGATGTGCGCTTCCGCCGTCACATGGGCATTGATTTCAAGCGGCTGTTCAGCGTGCTTCTGACAAACTTCACAAGCGGCTCTATGCAGGGAGGCTCGACGATAACTCAGCAGCTCATAAAAAACACGATGCTTTCGTTCGAACAGACCTACAAGCGTAAAATACAGGAAGCCTCGCTTGCGCTGGAGCTTGAAAAAAATTATTCAAAGGATCAGATACTTGAAGCATATTTGAACACTATTTACATGGGCGGCTCATGCTACGGCGTCAAGACCGCCGCGAAGGACTACTTCGGCAAGGAATTAAGCGAGCTTACCTTGCGCGAATGTGCCTGCCTTGCGGGACTTATCCAGAATCCGTCACGCTATAACCCGCGAAGCAACTACTATTCGCGTTCCAATCCCGCGCGAACGGATAACCGCACGAATCTTGTGCTTTACGAGATGAAAGAAAACGGACTTATCACTCCGGAGGCATACAATACAGCAAAGGCGGACACGTTTACGATACTTGAATCGTCACCGTACTCGACAAAAACGGGCATGATATATTACACCGATTACGTTATAGACAGCGTGGTCGATGAAATAATTGAAGACAGAGGACTTGAAAACACCTCAAAAAACCGCAGTGCCATCCGTACCGAGATCCGCACTGAGGGCTACAGTATATATACGACGCTTGATGCCTCCAAGCAGCAAGCTGCGGAAAACGCCGTATACAATTTCAGCGGATATCCCGCGATGCGGTATTCGTCTGATTCATACACGGTCATCGGCAGAAATCCCGACGGCTCCGTCATAAGGCTCACTCAGCCGCAGGCGGCGGTTGCGGTAGTAGACTATCGCAACGGCTATATAACCGCGCTTGTCGGAGGGCGTCAGGCACCGACCGGAAGTCTCGAATTTAACCGTTCGTATCAATCGACTATGCCGGTCGGCTCGTCTATAAAGCCGATAGCAGTATATGGCCCGGCTATCGAACGCGGTTGCGGTACCGGCTCGATATATTACGATTATCAGATGAAAATAAACGGTTGGGATTCGGAAAAGGGCTATCCCGCCAACAACTCGCGTACCTACAGTGGACTTGTCACTATGCGCCGTGCGTTTGTCGGCTCGCTGAACACTTCGGCGGCACAGGCGCTGTTATACGATGTCGGGATCGAAGATTCATACAACACTCTTATAAATCTCGGCGTTAAGCCGGAGCATATAAGCAAGACAGCATCGGGACTTGCGCTCGGAAGCTCTGGTATACCGCCCATAGAAATGGCGGGAGCGTTCTCGTGCATCGCCAACGGCGGAATATATATCGAGCCGATAGCATTCACAAAAATAACCGATAAAAACGGAAATATCATAGTAGATATGCGTGCGCGTCAAGAAACACGCCGTGTATTCACGCAAAGCACGGCATATCAGATAACAAGCATGATGCGTGATGTGGCAACGAGCAATTCACGCACAAGCGTGCCGGGACAGACCGTATACGGCAAGACCGGTACGAACTCTGAAAACCGCGGTGTGTTCTTTGCAGGCTTCACCGGCTACTACACAGGCTGTATATGGATAGGCTCGGATGCGTACAAACAGCTTCCGTCGAACGCGCAGGGCGGTGTATATGCCGCGCCGCTGTTCGCATCAGTCATGAAGGCGTTACACAAAGGACTTTCAGACAGATTGCCCGTTTCGGCAGATGTCGATCCCGAAAGTATTGGCGTTGTAATGATGCAATATTGCAATATTTCGGGCAAAAAGGCAACTGCCGCATGCCCATCAACACATACAGATTACGGCAATCCCGCAAATGTTCCCGACTGTGACCTGCATAAAACGGTACAGATATGTTCCGAAAGTCATGCACTGGCGAAAAGCACCTGTCCCGCCGAAAGTCTGACAACGGCAACACTTATCATGATTCCGCAAAAGGGTGCGCTCAATTATATGTATTATAACGAACATGCCCGCTTCGTTGCGATAACCGGCGGTGAGCCGACACTGAATATGAGTAGCTGTAAGATACACTGATTTTGGAATAGTTACTCTGATTTCTACCACATATTTGAACACAAGCAATAAAAGTTTTACCCCACTTTTACAAAAACGGGTAGGAAAAGGCGAAGCCCTAAGAAAGGATCATCATGCGAATTTACACATTAGGCACAAGCCACGGCGATTCGACATTCAGCCGATTCAACTCGTCAACACTCTACGAAACCAAAGACGGCACGCTTTATCTCGTCGATGCGGGCGCCCCCGTTGAAGCACTTATACGACGCAAGGGTCTTGTCATAAAAGACCTGCGTGCAGCATTCATCACGCACATGCACGATGACCATGCCGGTGGATTGTCGGGGCTTATCAAACAAGTAACAAAATATAAGAATCTCGGACGTGATTACCCATTTACACTGTTTTTGCCCGAAGCGGATGCGATCGAAGCATTGAAAAATTGGGTGCTTGCACTTCACAATGCCGCAAACGATGAAATCGTAGAATACAGATCAGTAACCGACGGTGAAATATATTCGGACGAAAACCTGACTGTCTCTGCGATCCGTACCTGTCACCTGCGCACACGCGGCAGATGTGAGGGCGAGCCATGCAGCTTTGCATATATTCTCGATTTCAAAAAAGAAAACATCCGTGTTTTGCATACCGGCGACCTGTGGATGGATTTTTCGGACTTTCCAAAAATCGCCACGGAAGAGTATTTCGATATCTGTGTCTGTGAAGCCACGCACTATAAGCAGGAAACCGCAAAAGATATTTTTATGCATTGCAAATTCGGGAAATTGCTGTTCAACCATGTCAATGACCCGTGGCATGTCCGCATCAGTCCCGGCTGGATAGTCGATAACGGCGAAAAACGTCTGCTTTCCGCTTGTGCCGACTTCCCCTATCCCGTGTTGATCGCGCACGACGGAGATGAATTCTTGCTGTGATGGCAAGTATCCGAAAGGAGAAAAAATGAATACTGCAGTGATAAGACCGTGGGAGGGCTATGCAAAGCCGTTCCGCGTTGCGGGCGATGTTTATTTTGTCGGAACTATCCCCGCGTCAACACATATAATAGATACCGGCGACGGGCTGATACTGATAGACAGCGGCTATCCGCAATCGCTCTATCTTGTGATAGCAAATATGGCGGAGCTGGGCTTTTCGTATAAGGATATCAAATACATAGTGCATTCGCACGGTCATTACGACCACTTGGGTGCGACAAAGGCGCTGAAGGAGTTGACGGGCGCAAAGACCTGTATCGGCGCGCCCGATGCCGATTTTGCAAACGGCAAGCTCGACCTCACTTGGGCGCGTGAGATCGGAACAGAATATTATGAACAGTTCGAGCCGGACATACTTTTGAATGACGGCGACATAATAAAGCTCGGCAATACGTCGATACGCTGTATATCGACGCCGGGCCATACTCCAGGCACGATGAGTTTCTTTTTCGAAACAAAAGAGAACGGCAAAACGTTTACCTGTGCCATGTTTGGCGGAATGGGCACAAATTCAATGATGCTCGATTGGCTCGAAAAAAACGGACTTTCCGATTCCTGCCGTCTTGACTTTATCCACAGCCTCAAGAAAGTGCGCAATATCCCCGTCGATATACATATCGGCAACCATTTTTGGATTTCGGGTTACAGTGAAAAGCTTAAAAAACTCGGTCAATCCGAAAATCCGTTCATAGATGCAACCGAATGGAAACGTGTTATCGACGCTTCACTTTCGGAAATAACAACGCTGATAGCCGAGGGCAGATAAAAAAAGAGAGCGTGTTACACGCTCTGCCGAAAAAATTTCTTTTTTCAATCAGTCCTTAGCAGGAGCACCTACAGGGCAGGTATCCGCGCAAGCACCGCACTCAATGCAAGCCTCTGCATTGATTTCATACTTGCCGTCGCCCTCGGAGATAGCACCTACGGGGCAAGCACCCGCGCAAGCACCGCAAGCGATGCACTCATCACTTATCTTATATGCCATTATTTTTCACCTCCGTAAATGATTATGGCTATATTATATATTGAAATTTTAACTTTTGCAAGCAATTTCGGAAAAAATTTGGAGATATGCGGAAAATGATAGGAATTATAGGCGCAATGCGCATAGAAGTCGAAAAATTAAAGGCACAAATGACAAATACGCAAATCAAGACCTTCAGCGGCATAGAGTTTATTTCCGGTACGCTGAACGGAAAAGATGCCGTTGTGGCACAGTGCGGCGTAGGTAAAGTGTTCGCCGCCGTTTGCGCACAGACGATGATACTTGAATATCACATTGACGTCCTGATAAATACAGGCGTCGGCGGAACTCTTACCGCAGAGCTCAAACAGTGCGATATGGCGATTTCAACAGCGGTAGTCCAGCATGATATGGACACTTCTGCGATAGGCGATCCTGTTGGAATGATATCAGGCATCAACGTCGTAGAAATATACGCTGACGAAAACCTCGTCACCCTCGCCCAAAAAACTGTCGACGAGCTTAATATACGGAGTGTGCGCGGAATAATCGCTTCGGGCGATCAATTTGTCGCAGGCGATGAGCGCAGAAAATTCATTTCGGATTTCTATCATGCGATAGCCTGCGAAATGGAGGGCGCCGCAATCGGTCAGGTCGCATATATAAACAAAATACCTTTCGTCGTACTTCGCTCGATTTCCGACGGCATCAGCGACGACCCCAACATGGATTACCCGACATTCGCCAAAATTGCCGCCGATATATCATCAAGGGTCACAGTCGGACTTGTAAAAAGGCTGTAAACAAAAGCAAAAGACGCCGAAGTATGTCCTTCAGCGTCTTTTCTGTGCTTTGTAACGATTAAAGTCCGTATCTCTTCTTGAATTTGTCAACACGACCGGCGGTATCTACAAGCTTCTGCTTACCGGTGTAGAACGGATGACACTTTGAGCAGATTTCAACAGAAAGAGAATCCTTAACTGAGCCTGTCTCAAATGTTTCACCGCAGGCGCACTTTACTGTTACCTTCTTGTAATCCGGATGTATACCCTGTTTCATTTAGATTCACCTCATCTTTTACGCGAGCTAATTATTAAACATGAGTATTATAACCGCAAATAAAGCAGATGTCAAATGTTTTTTTCATTTTGTAATGATAAACAGTCGAACTCCATTATGCCATAGAATTCAATTGACATTTTAATACCCGTGTGCTATCATGCTGAAAACAAAATAAAGGAGAACATCATTATGAAAAGATATTCAGGAGATTATGCACAGGAGATAGCGTTTCCGCTATCGGGCATCGGCACAGGCGGCATAAGCCTTTCGGGCATCGGTGAGCTGATAGATTGGGAGCTTGACGGCAAAGCCAACAAGAACACACGCAATCAGTACACACATTTTGCGATAAAGGCGGAGCGCAACGGAAATGTAATAGATGCCCGCGCTATCCACGGTGACAAAACCACCGAGCTCGGCGGCAGTGACCTTTATTCGCATAATCACTCTTGGGGCTACGGTTGCGGACTTGACCGTCTGACACTTGCGGGATACCCGCATTTTGCCGATACCGCGTTCACGGGAGAATTCCCGTTTGCGTCGATGACATTCAAGGATGCTTCAATGCCTGCGAATATCCGCATGGAGGCGTTCAACCCGTTTATTCCCGGCGATGAGGATAATTCATCTCTGCCTGCATCGTTCTTTCGTTTTGAAATAACAAACACCGCCGCGGAAGCCACCGATTTCACGCTTGCATTTTCGGTCGGCAATCCGTTTTCAATAAAGGACGGCGGCTTCAGTACCTTCTGGCGCGAAAACGGTCTCTCGTCCATTACGCTCAAAAGCAAGAATCTGGCACCAGAACAACCGGAATACGGCGAACTTGCCGTGTTCACGGACTGTAATGATATCTCATATCAGGAATATTGGTTCCGCAGTGATTGGTTCGACGATATGACAACATTCTGGCGTGAGTTTTCGTCATTCGGACGCCTTAAAAACCGTACATACGGTGACAGCGATCCGCGCGGACAAAACAATACCTGCGATACCTGCACACTTGAAGCGCATATTTCGCTTGCACCCGGCGAAAAAAAGGAAATCTATTTTCTGCTTGCGTGGTATTTTCCGAATTTCGTAAAATATTGGGATAACGGCAAGCCGTCGTGGAAGCATGAATATGTCCGCCGCTTTGCCTCTGCCGCGGAGGTCGGCAAATACTGTTTCGAAAATCGCGAAATGTTGTATGGCAAGTCCGCTCTGTTCCGCGATGCACTTATGTCGATGACGCTTCCCGAGGCAGTGCTCGACGCGGTATCGGCAAATCTTTGCATATTAAAAAGCGTAACTTGTCTGCGCCTTGAAAACGGCGAATTCTGGGCATTTGAGGGTACAAAAGGCCACGAGGGAAGCTGTGAGGGCACCTGCGACCATGTTTGGCAGTATCAGTATGCGCTTCCGTATCTGTTCCCATGTTTCGCTCGACAGATACTCGAAACCGATTATACATACAATATGAAAGACAGCGGTGAAATGATGTTTCGTACCATGCTTCCGCTCGGGGCGGAAAAATTCCGTTTCCGCGCCTGTGCAGACGGGCAGATGGGAAGTGTGCTTCGCTTTTACCGCGAATGGAAGCTCTCTGGCGATGACGAATGGCTGAAAAAGTGGTGGGGACATGTCAAAAAGTCGATAGAATATGCTTGGAGTCCCGAAAATCAAGACCGTTGGGATCCCGAAAAAACGGGTGTATTGTGGGGCAGACAACATCACACGCTCGATGTGGAGCTGTTCGGCCCGAACGCATGGCTGACTGGCTTTTATCTGGCGGCGCTCAAGGCAGGCGCCGAAATGGCTGAATATTTAGGAGATGCCGAAAAAGCAAAGGAGTATTCCGAAATCTTCCGCAAAGGTCAGAAATTTGTCGAAGCCGAGCTGTTCAACGGCAGGCATTATATCCAAAAAATCGATATAAAAGACCGTTCAATTCTTGACCCTTACGCGGGAAACAACAACTATGTTTATTCGTATTGGAACGACGAAACCGGCGAAATCAAATATCAGATAGGCGAGGGCTGTGAAATCGACCAGCTCGTCGCACAGTGGCATTCGACGCTCATCGGGCTGGGAGATGTTTTCGACCCCACGCAACGCAAGACCGCTTTGCGTGCTTTATATGAAATCAACTTCCGCTCGATGCGCGAAATATCGAATCCGTGCAGGATATTTGCCGTCAACGGAGAATCGGGCATGATAATATGCGCATGGCGTGATGCTTCGCACAAGCCGTCTATACCGATACCGTACACTGAAGAATGTATGACGGGTTTTGAGTATGCCGCCGCGGGACTGATGATACAGGAGGGGCTGGTCTCCGAGGGCATAGAGATAATCAACGCCGTTCGTGACCGCTATGACGGCAAAAAACGCAATCCGTATTCGGAGATCGAGTGCGGCGCGAGCTATGCGCGCGCAATGGCTAGCTTTGCGTTGCCCGCCGCGTTTTCGGGCTATATATGCGATATGCGCAAAGGCGAAATAGGCTTCCGTCCTGTCCTCTTTGATCGTCGACACAAAACGTTTTTCTCATGCGACGGCGTGTGGGGAACTGCCGAGATAGGCAAGCATGCCGTGCGACTTGATATTGCTGACGGACGGATATCGCTGAATTCGTTTATTATGCCTTCCGCGGATGATGCACGACGAATAACCTTGGTAACTGCCGACGATGAAAACGTTCCGTTCACTCGTGACGGTGATAAAATCGTGTTTGCGCAAAAAGTAACAGTACGCCAAGCGCTGGAATTGAGATAACGAGATCACGTGGCATCTGTGGGACACCGCTTCGCGGCGGGTAGACTTCGTCCCCATACACCCCCTATGCGTTTTTATAAAAGCGCGCCAATACTTTTATTTCACTTCATGCAAAGTAAAAAGAACACAGTGCCTTATGCAAATTTTTGCGAAGGCACTGTGTTCTTTTTACTTTATCGCTGCATTGCGAGCAATTACGCTGTTGCCTGCCACTTACTTGAAGCAAAGCGGCGCGAAGCGCAATAAAAATATTTTGTCAACCTTTTCTCGAGGATTGTTTGCAGGGTTTGGAACGAAGCCCCGAGAAAAATAGCGTCGACACAAAATGGAAATGTAAGACAAAGTCCTAATTTCTCCCTTACAGTGTTTCGGGATAAACTGTCTGTCTTGCTTTAGCGAAGCGGATGATGCCGTCTTTCAGGATAAGCTCGTTATCGGCATTAACATCATACCACGGTGCGATCTGAAAGCCGAGCAAGTGTTTTTCGGAAATCGTTTTTTTGCCGTGCATCATTATTTCCTTGGGGTTTTCGACACAGCTGTACGTTGAGCATGTCGGGATCTGGTCGAAGCCCATTCTTTCAAGCTCAGAAAAAGCATTTATAGCATCATAGAGCCAATGTGTTTTCGGATAATCAGTAAAATGTCCGTAATACCAATTCGACACAACTACATCACGCGGCATGCGGCGTTCGAAAATTTCGGGATTTATCCACAGATAATCGCCCCATATCCACGGACGTGCGCCGTTTTTGCGGCATGCCTCAAACATAAGTCCGAAATCCTCAAACATAAGCTTTTCGCCGCGCATGATAACTGCTTCACGCCACTGCTCGCTGTCAAAAGATGTTTCCTCGTCCATGCCGAGGTGAAACAGTTCAGGATGTCCGAACAGCTCACAAAGCTCGTTGATCAAGTCAACGCAAACTTTTCTGTAAATCTTCGAGCTTACCATCCTGCGGTAATCCTTAAGCCAGCAATGATGCTCAGTCGAAAAATTCAGTTTCGGAATAGGCGTAATGCCGAGCGCACGGGCTTCATCGAGCTTTTGCTTCAAAAACTCCTTGCTTACGGCATCGACTGCGGCGATCTCCGGATGCGATTCATATTTCACGCCGTCACCGACGTCGATAACAAGAGTGTTGTAATGCTTTTCATGAAGCATCTTTATCAGCTGATCCCACAGCGTGAAATCAATTTTGTTTTCCGGCTGATAATTGTATTCGTCATAATACCAATACCGCGGCTTACCATTGCCGTCATCGTGCATGTGATTGCTCAGTTGAATAAAATACGTCCATTTAAGTTCCTTCATTTTATTTTCTCCTTGAAATGCAATATATGCCTTCATTATAATGTTGTGATATGCAAATGTCAATATTGAAAATTAACTTTTTAGACATATCTGTCAATCTGTCCGCACGCTTCAAGTATGCCCTTCAGGTAGCCTATGGCAAACAGCCGACCGAGTGAATCATAGCCTGCATACGCCTGCGTTTCGCCCGAAAGCGTCGGCACATGATCGACCCTTATCGGCACATTTATGCCGCAATCGGTATAAAGCTTCATCAGCTTTGCCATTTCAAGACTGCCGTTATCGCGGAAGGTCTCACGGAAACGTTCGATGCTTCCGACGGTGTTGCGGAAGTGTATCATGAATATTTTATCCTTGAGCGCAGGTATCACCTTGAACAGGTCCTCACCCATGATATAAAAATTCGCCTGACACATCGTAACGCCGAGACTGTCGCTTTGAACTATCCCGCGCACGGCATGCTCGATATTTTTATACGATATCATTATGCGTTCTACACTGCCGAGTGCCTTAACGGGCGGATCGTCGGGGTGGAGCGCAAGCTTTATCCCGTGCTTTTCAGCATGCGGTATCACCGCGCGGATGAAGTATTCGTAATTTGCCCAAAGCTCATCCTGCGTTATATGCGCGTCGGTCGGCGAAAAATCGTTCATATCGAATCCCGTAACACGCGCACCGCCGCGTTCGGGGATATCACTGCTCGTTCTCAGCCAGCCTATATGCGCCATGAAATTGAAGCAGATAGTCGAAATGTCCAAGCTCTCCATTATCGGAAACATTTTTATAACTTTTTCGATTGCTTCGTCACGCTTGGCGTCGCCCGCCTTGATGTGGTCGTGAAGCGCGTTCGGCATCGGTTCGATGACCGTAGGGAAAAATCCCGCGTCGGCACAACGATGTCATCACCTCTGAGCGACGGTGCGATATTGCTTTCGGCAAAGAACACATCAAGGCTGTCGGTAAGTGAAGCGCACGGTGCGGCGTATTCGACATTGAATTTTTTCAAGAATCCGTCGGGCGACGGCAAAAGGCTTTCGGCACGCTCCCACAGTTCATCGGCGGAAACGGTGTTTTCGATGCCGAACACCGCTTCAAGCTCCGCCTGCGCCCACATGTACACGGGTGTGCCTATCGCGCGCGGCAATACGTCAAGCCACGCCTTCAGCTTTTCCTTATCCGGGGCATTGCCGGTTATAAGGCGTTCCGGCACGCCCGCCATGTGCATTATGCGATGCTTGTAAGGATCGGGCGCGAGCCATGCCGAATATATGTTTTCAAACGGCTTGCTTATGTTGCTTACATCAAGATGGTTGTGGTAGTCGATTATCGGAAGATTCGCAACGAGCGAATACAGCCGCTCGGCAGTTTCACTGCAAATAAAATAATTTTTCAATCGCGGTATTCCTTTCTGTATTTTCCGGGTGTTATACCGAATTTCTCTTTGAAAAGCTTCTGAAAATGCGATGGCGAGTCAAATCCGCACTCACGGGCGACTGAATCAATGGCAGCACTACCCAAAACAAGTGCTTCGCGCGCGTGTGCAAGACGGACATCTGTAAGATACTCATGCGGTGTCATGCCCGTAGCGCTTTTAAAAATACGGCTGATATGTATTGGCACATATCCCGTCAGCATACCGAGCTTTTCAAGCGTAATATCCGAAGCGTAATTCTCATTCATATATTCAGTACATTTTTCAGCCGAAGGATTTTTGCTGCTTTTACCTGCCGACACAGTATACATTTCATACAGTAAACCGAAAAACAGTGTTTGCACGAGCAATTCGCCCGAAGTTGCCGAGAATGCTTCAACTACTCGCCGCGCAAGCTCAATGCACTCTTCGTTCCCGGCGAAGAACTCAGATACTGATTCTATTTCACGCACAGTGCTCTGTGCATAAAATCTGAACGAATAACATGAATACTCAGGGATGCTTTTCAGATGCGTTCCCGGGCGGATAAATCGCACATCCCCGCGATGCAGAAAATATTTGCGTCCGTTAATGAAAAGCGCCCCGCTGTTTTCAAGATAGATGCTTATTTCATACGAATCCGCAATGCGTTCCCGGGCGCTCTGCCGCGCGTCTGTGCGGGTGTCAAATTTTCTTGCAATATACAGCCTTGGCGCAAAGACCTCGTGCATAAGCCCTCCGTAGTACATATTCCGCATTTTTACGGCATCAGTTCGGTTGTTGCATCTTCTTTTGATATGATATCAAAGCTTTTTATCCGCGTCAACAGCAAATTGCAAATATGTATATTTTCAGCACTTTTTGAAAAATACCCCGCTTTTGAAAAAATGGGGAGGGTGATAAAACTTTTATAGCAACCCCCGATGCCGAAAACGGCTGTTTCTCACTATTTACCTTAGATAAAACGGTGCGAAGCGCAATAAAACTCTTTTGCCAAACTTTTCTATAAAAAAGTTGCATTTTTTCAGACATTGCATTATAATCGTCGTTGGTGATATTTTTGAACGGCATACTCAAAATGGATAACTCACTTTTCGGAAGCAACAGCGTATTCATGCGCGAGCGTCACGGCGATTTGAGTTATCCTTTGCACATTCGCGAATACTTCGAAATGTATTTTATAAAAATTAAGATGATAAATAAAAAGCGTACAAGAACGAGGGATGTATCCCCAAAAAGAAAAAGAAAGGAAAAAAATCATGGAAATCAGCAAGGTCGACAAGAATTTTGAGCTTCCGTCGTTTGACGAGCTCGGCGAAATCGAATGGTACAGCATCAAGGAAGCACCTATTGACGTCTACGGCACAATAATCGAAAACGGGCATTATTCGCGTATGCCTGAAGCGGTAGCAAAAAACATCAGCGAAGGTGTAAAATCGCTTGCGCTTTGCACTGCCGGCGGCAGAGCAAAATTTTCGACCGATTCGCCGTTCCTTGCGCTGTGGGCGGATCTACCTGAATATGGTCATATGCCACACATCACATCGGTCGGTCACATGGGCTTCGATGTCTACCGCAACAACAGTTTTATCGGCGCTTTCATGCCCGACATAATGAATAAAAAAATGCAGGGTGTAGTGAATTTTTGCGATAAGCGTTGGTACGATGAAAAAATGCACTATTTCACAATGCACTTGCCGCTTTACTGCGGTCTCAACGATGCGTTCATCGGCATCAAAAAAGGCGCAAAGCTCGCATCCGGCACACCTTATGAAAATATCGCACCTATAGTTTATTACGGTTCATCCATAACGCAAGGCGGATGCGCCTCGCGCCCCGGTACATGCTATCAGAACATCATCACACGCCGCACGAATGTCAACCATATAAACCTCGGTTTTTCCGGCAACGCGAAGGGCGAAACACAAATGGCGGAATACATCGCAGGGCTTGACATGAGTATTTTCGTCTACGATTATGACCACAACGCAAATTCGGTCGAATGGCTCCAAAATACTCACGAAAGATTCTTTAGGATCATCCGTGACGCAAAGCCCGACGTGCCCGTAATATTCATTTCACGTCCGATGCCCGGCGGCGAGTTTGCCAATGATGAGCGTAAGCAGATCATTTACAATACATATAAGACAGCGCTCAATAACGGCGATAAAAACGTCCGCTTTATCGACGGCTCTACGCTATTCGAGGGGCTCGGCTATGAGGATTGCACCGTTGATTATATCCACCCGACCGACCTCGGTTTCTTCGGTATGGCAAACAAGATAGGCGCGGTAATAGACGAATTTCTTTCAAAGAAGTAAGCGCAGCTGAACTGCACTGTTTTCCGCAAGAACGCTGTCCCAGCGCTTTTTCGCAGGGACTCCGTCCCAGCACCCCTTTCTCGTGGCGCTGCCCCAAACCCTGCCCGCACGGTGGCTCCGCCCCCTCGTGACCCCTGCCCGCTTTTTGAAAAAAGCGGGGCAAAAACTTTTACTGTTTACAGAAAATTCGCTCGGCGTGAACGTTGCCGAGCGAATTTTCATCTGAATACTTAAATTATGCCTCTTTGCGTAAAACCTGTCCTTGATGTGCGGCGTTTTACACCTGCGCGGGTGCTTTGTTTTTTGAAAGCGGAAGCTGTGCGAAAACAACTGCGGCAAGCATTATCGCGCATCCGATATATTCGCGTACGGACAGTGTTTCGTTAAGGAGTACCGCACCGCCGAGTACCGAAAACACCGATTCAAGGCTTAAAAGCAATGTTACCACCGTCGGGTTTGAATCTTTTTGAGATATTATCTGCAATGTGTATGCAACGCCCGAGGACATTATGCCGACGTAGAGAAGCTGCCATATACATTCCGATGCCACGACGGCAGACGGCTTTTCGAATATCAGCGCGCCCACTCCCGAAATGACCGTTACGACCGCGAACTGCGCAAACGACAGATGTATACAGTCAACATATGCGACAAAACGGTCTATAATAAGTATATGCAAGGCAAATACCGCCGCGCAGGCGATGCCGCACAGGTCGTATACCGACAGCTTGAATCCCGTATCGCGCTCGATGCAGAGGAAATACATTCCCACAAGCGCAACGAAAACGCTTACCCATACATTGAACGGTGCTTTGCGTTTTACAAACATCCCGAAGATAGGTACTAATATAATGTAAATCGAGGTAAGAAAGCCAATTTTTCCGCTTTCGCTTCCGCCTATGGCGAATTGCTGGAGATACGATGCCGTGCAAAGCGCGATGCCGCAAAGAAATCCGCCGAGAACAAGCTTTTTCAAATATCCCTTCGATGAAAGCTTTGCCTTGAGCTTCTTAGGTCCGCCCGAAAACGCTATCGCAACAATTATGAGCGTGACGCAAGCTATCGCACTGCGAAGCATATTGAACGTGAATGGCTGCATGCCCTTTGACGCGCAGTCCGATTGCGCTGAAAACGCAAGTCCCCAAATGAGCGCTGCAAGCACCGGACAAACATTCTGTCTTATTGTTTTCATATGAAAAGGCTCCCGAAGATAATATATTTTTGATATTATTCTACCATATTTTTACGTTTTGCACAACAAAAAAAGCCGCAAACCGCCGCTTTTTTCCGTTTTTATTTGACAAAAGCATTTCATGACCTTATAATATTATAGATTATTATGTTTTCTCGAAAAGGAGATATCCGTCATGGCAGATAAACAGTTTGTAACACAGATAGCTGATATCAACGAGGATTTCCCTCAGTGGTATACCGACGTTGTACTTAAGACCGAAATGGTGGATTACGGTCCCGTAAAGGGAACGATGGTAATACGCCCTTACGGATACGCGGTGTGGGAGCTTATCCAGAAGGAAATGGATAAGCGTTTCAAGGATACGGGACATCAGAACGCATATTTCCCCCTGCTTATTCCCGAGAGCTTTCTTTCAAAGGAAGCAGAGCATGTAGAGGGCTTCGCGCCCGAGGTTGCTTGGGTAACACAGGGCGGCAACGAGCCGCTTGCCGAGCGTCTTGTAGTGCGCCCCACGAGTGAGACCATAATATGCCACATGTACGCAAAATGGGTACAGTCGTGGCGTGATCTGCCGCTGAAATACAATCAGTGGTGCAATGTCGTCCGCTGGGAAAAGACGACAAGACCGTTCCTGCGCACAAGCGAATTTTTGTGGCAGGAAGGACACACCATCCACGCTACGGAAGAAGAAGCGAGAGATGAAACGCAGAGAATGCTCGGCGTTTACCGCGAATTTGCCGAAAATGTGCTTGCGATCCCCGTTTTCTCCGGCAGAAAGAGCGAAAAAGAGAAATTCGCAGGTGCGGCGGAAACATATTCCATCGAAGCGATGATGCTCGACGGCAAGGCGCTTCAGGCGGGTACATCACACTTCCTCGGCGACCACTTCTCAAAGGTGTTCGATATCAAGTTCCTTGATAAGGACAGCACGCTCAAATATGTTTACCAGACGAGCTGGGGCACTTCGACGCGCATGATAGGCGGTGTCGTAATGGTACACGGTGACGAACGCGGACTTAAGCTTCCGCCGATGATAGCACCCATACAGACCGTCATCGTTCCCGTTGCCGCGCACAAGGAGGGCGTGCTCGACAAGGCAAATGAGCTTTATTCACTGCTTAAGGCAAACGGCATCCGCGTAAATCTCGATGACCGTGACGCTTCGCCCGGATGGAAGTTCAACGAATGGGAAATGAAGGGCGTTCCGCTCCGTCTTGAGATAGGTCCTAAGGATATAGAAAAGGATCAGTGCGTGCTTGTGCGCAGAGATACGCATGAAAAGCTGTTCGTTTCGCTTGAAAACATC
>JAZRXI010000082.1:0-10867 GCA_045600145.1 Clostridia bacterium
ACGAGCCGTACAGGATGATGACGTCGCGTGCGGAATTTCGTCTGAGCCTGAGGCAGGACAATGCCGATATGCGTCTTACGGAGATAGGGCGCAGGATAGGGCTTGTAAGCGATGAGCGCTATGAAGCGTTCAAAATAAAAATGAAGCGTCAGCAGGAGGCGGCGGACGCGCTTCGCTCGACCAAGCTTTCGTATGAGGAAACAAAACGGATATTCGCCCAAAAAGGGCTTGATGAGCCTATAGCACCGCTGACGTGCGAGGAGATGCTTCGGCATAAGGAATTTACTTACGCTGAGCTTTCCGACATTATCGAAGCGTTGCCGAAGCTGACCGATGCGGAGGCGGTGACCGTTGAAACAGATGTCAAGTATGACGGATATCTCAAAAAGCAGGGGGCGCAGATAGCGCAGATGCAGAAGCTTGAAAAGAAGCTTTTGCCCGAAAATGCGGATTACACGCGCATAGCGGGCTTAAGGCTTGAAGCGCGGCAGAAGCTGACGAAGCTTCAACCTGCATCTGTCGGGCAGGCGAGCCGTATAAGCGGTGTTTCGCCCGCGGATATCGCGGTGCTGCTCGTCGCGCTGGAAAAGGGTGAGCTGCATGGATGAACTTCTTCGCACCATCGACGAAAGCTTCAAGCGCAGCGGCATAATGCTCGATGAAGAAAAAACAGAAAAATTTGCGATATATTGCCGCTTCTTAAAGGAATACAATGAAAAAGTGAATCTCACCGCGCTGACTGAGGAGCAGGAGATGATCGACATGCATTTTGTTGACAGTCTTGCGGGGCTCAACGCGCCCGAGCTTAAGCCGAATGCGCTGTGCGCCGATATCGGCACGGGTGCGGGATTCCCGGGCGTACCGTTGGCGATAGCGCGTCCCGATATCACTGTCGCGCTTGTCGATTCGCTCAACAAGCGGCTTGTGTTCCTTGATGAGCTTAAGCAAAAGCTTGATATCAAAAACGTATACACCGTTCACGGCAGGAGCGAGGACTTGGGCAGGAGCGACATGCGCGAAAAATTCGATTGTGTCTTTTCGCGTGCGGTTGCGCGGCTGAACGTGTTGCTTGAATACGATATCCCGTTCGCAAAGGTAGGCGGACACGTGCTTGCATGGAAGGGACCTGCGTTCACCGAGGAGATCGACGAAGCGAAGAACGCGCTTTCTCTCTTGGGCGCAAGCATTGAGGGCGTGTACACATCGGGGCTTGAGGACAGAAGCCATTTCATCGTTTCGGTCAAAAAAAACAGAGCGACTTCGCCGAAATATCCGAGACAGGCAGGGCTTCCGAAGAAAAAACCGCTGTAAAACCGCTGTAAAAACAAAATTGTTTGACTTTACGGAACAAATTTGGTAAAATATATGTAATAATTACTTTGCGAGGTATGATATTATGATTTTTACGTTGGGTACAACAGATGTTCGTACAAAGACATATAACAGCTATGAAGCACTTGAAAAAGATCTTTTGCTCTGCGAGGCGGGCAGTGTTTCCGTCGGACAGAAAAAAGGCACGGAAAACGCATGGAGCATGGTTGCCGTGACCGATCCCGATACGGGTGATTACTTCGGACTCGGCGTGCTGACCGTGACCAATAAGGAACCGCACATTCTTGCCACCGAAAACCATATGCTTTTCATCGGCGCAGACAATTTCGTTGTGGCGTTCGACATCGCCGAAAAGCAGGTGCGCTCCATTATCCCGATGCCCAGCGACTTTGTGGATTTCTTCTACATTGCCAACCGCGGCATGATATTCATGGTACATAAGAAGGGCGTTATCGTCAAGGATGACGAGGCGCAGGATCTTTGGCGCGTGTCGCGCGGCAACATGACCGGCTATTCCCTTGAGAAAAAGCTGTTCGTCATTGAACTCGCCAACGGCAAAAGCCACGCTTTTAAGATTTCCAACGGCAAAGAAGTTAATTTGAAGTAGGTTGTTTACGGGGACGGAGCCACCGCACCCCTGCACGGGGGCTCCGTCCACGCATAGCATCATTCAAACATATACCACTTATCGGGTGCAAAGGACACATTTTTTTCGCAATCAACGGGGATAGCTATTCCGCAGCCCTCATTGTGTGTAATAAAGCTGTCGAAATGCTCGCGCATATACCTGAGCTCGCCCGTATCATCCTTATAAAGCACTTTACCGGATTTGGCATCTCCGTAATGCTCCGTATGAGCCTCAAGGTCAGAATATCTGAACGCCATGCGCATCAGTCGTACATTATTTCGCACGCGTGGTGTTTCTGCCGCGGCAAGCGCCTGCTCATATAAGGTGTAGACCTTTTCGCGATCGATATCATTCATTACATAGCTTGCGGCATCCTTGATCGACACCTGACCGTCAAGCACAGCTTCTCCCATGCGGATCACTTCTTTTATCGCCGGGGCTCCGTGCCCGAATATGCGTGAAAAGCCATCGAGCGCATCTTCCATCGAAATCGAATTGTCGTACATCGTTCGCGCGAAGGTGTAAAAATTGAATATGTGATTCCACATATTGAACAGCTCAAGCTGACTTCCCGCACCCGATATGCCTTTCTCTTTCATGCGCTTGGCGTTCGCCCGGATCTCATCCGCCGCCGGCATCCATTTTTGCTTGCACGCGTACACGCCCATATAATAATCATAATACACCACCGTTGCGCCGGTGTTCTTCCACGCGAGCAGTGTTTTTTCGTATTCGGTGTCCGCAAACGCACTTCCGTCCGGCTTGCCCACAGTGCGCAGACCGCTCGAAAACCATACTGCCTCGTCGATTATTACATTTTTTGAAAAATCGGCTTCGTCGCAATCAAGCAAATCGACATATGCGATACGGTCAAATTTCAGTGACGGGAGTTTTTTATTTACTATTTTGGCGACCTCGCCGACAAAATATGAGTAGTTCGCCGTCTTTGTATGCTTCGAACATTCACTGCAGCAGCACTGCGGATGACACCCGTCCTGCGGCCACAAGCAAATAACATCCGCCTGCGGATTTTTTTCCGACCACGCAATGACGTTTGATGCAAATGTCTTTATCATATCTTTGTTGCGCATACACAAAGTGAGCTGTCCCATGTACTCGCCTTCCTTAAATTCATAGCGAGTACCGTCTTCGTTCAGCCGGAAATACTCCGGATGCGTTTCAAAATACTTTTCCGTAAAATATTCGTTGCCGTGTGGCGGAAGAAATAAAGAAAAACACTGATGATGCCCCACACTGAACTTTATCCCGCGCTTACATGCTTCCCCGAGCATACCGTTTTTTTTGAAGCCCTCATACACGCCCGACCATGTGAGGATGCGGTTATATCTGTTCTTGGCAAGCCAGCTTATGAAGCGGTCATTCAGCTCGTGATCGGGGTCGCCTACCCATACATCGTACTGCGCTATTGCGGTACGGTATGTAAGATCCGCGTGCGGCTTGACATATCCGCCCAAAATTTCAAGCGTGGCTTTTTGCGGGACGTACTCCCCCGCATCCATTGTCTTGTTAGAATACGCGCTCAGTCCGCATCCGAAATACCGTTCCAGAAGCTCATATACGGCGTATACCGTACCGCGTTCATCGTCATTGAAATCGCCGCCGGCAAGCAGCAAATGCTTTTCATCCGCAAGAATGATAAAGCCCTCTGCCCCGTCGATTTTTGCCGAAAATTCTTCTTCCGATATCAGCACGCCTGCCGTGGGATTGCGGCGCGGCGAGCCGATGATCACGCTGTTTTCACATGCTTCGCCGTAAGAAAGCTCCGCTCCGCTCATAAGACTGACATATTTTACAAGCTCCTGCGCCGCAAATATTTCGCGCGGTGTCGGCTCCGGCGGAAGAATTATCCCCGCCGCGGCAACTCCGTTTTCGGTTATCTTCATCGCTTTATCCTCCGAACAATTTTTTTATCATTATACAACAACACTATTTGCAATAAAATTGCAAATAGTGACGGTTTGATTGCATATATGATTTTTTATGTTATCCGTTTGATCTTATGCCGTATTCGCTGAACGGCATTATCCACGCTTTTTAGTGTGATCCCCATGCTTTGCGCGATCTGCTCATAGGATTTGCACGTAAGATACTCATGAAGCACTCTTTTTTCAAAAGGAGACAGCGCTCCGGCGAGCCGCTTACATGTGCTTTTTTGCTTTTCACGGTGAAGAAATATCTCCTCGGGATCTACGCCCTTTTGCTCAAGCGTATCTCCGAGCGTACAGCCGTCTTCACCTCCGCCTATCGGCTTTTCAAGCGAGATGCTTGTATTCAGCGGAGCATTTTTCTGTCTGTTGGCGCTTTTCATCGCCGAAATGAGCTTGCGCCGTATGCAGATAGCGGCAAAAGCGGCAAAGCTGTCATTTTTATCGTAATCGAAGCTCATTATCGCGCGATAGAGTCCTATCATACCCTCCTGCAAAATGTCATCGTTGGTACCGCCCGCGATATAAAACCGTTTACACTTTGCGCTTACAAGCCCTTTATATTTATTCATCAACAGCTCTGCCGCCTTGCGGTCGCCCATCTGTGCAAGCAAAGCGAGCTGTTCATCGGAAACATTTATTTTCAATTCTGACCGCCCCTTTGACGCAGAACGTCATACATGAGTATTCCCGCCGCGACCGACGCGTTGAGTGAATCAATATGTCCGTGCTGAGGAATGGAAACAAGGCAATCGCAATTGCGCTTTACGAGCTGTGAAAGTCCCTCGCCCTCGGCACCGATAACGAGTGCGACGCCGCCGGTCATATTCATGCCCGAATATCTTTTGCCCTCCATAGAGGCGCCGTATATCCAAACATTTTCTTTTTTGAGCTTTTCGATGGTCTGCGAAATGTTGGTCACACGGGCGATGTGCATGTATTCTATCGCGCCTGCCGAGCATTTTGCAACTATAGGTGTAAGCCCCACCGCGCGCCGCTCGGGAATGATGATGCCGTGAACTCCCGCGCACTCGGCGCTTCTGATTATCGCACCGAGATTCTGCGGATCGCATATGCCGTCAAGAATGACGATGAACGGATCCTCACCTTTTTCACGCGCGTAAGCAATGATATCCTCGACAGAACAGTATTCCTTCATTGCGACATATGCGATAAGCCCCTGATGCGCTCCCGTTAACGATATCTTATCAAGACGTGTCCGCTCGACCTCCTGAATGATCGCACCTGCCTTTTTGGCATCGTAGACGATCTCCTTTACCGAGCCCTGTATCTCACCCTCGGCAACGAGCAAGCGTTCTATGCTTCTGCCCGCCTTTATCGCCTCACGGATGGGATTGCGTCCCTCAAGGATGTTTTCGTGCAAGTCATTCTCCTGCGGGCGCTCATCCGTGCGATTTTCGGTGGGTTTGCGGGCTTCGGGCTTATGACCGTTCGTTTTATTGCCGCCGGATCTGCTTGGTTTTTCGCTTCTTGCGTAACCCGGCTTTCCGCCTGAGTTTTTATCAAAATATCTGTGTTCACCGTAATTTTTACTGCCGTAATTTTTCATTATTCATTCTCCAATATCGTTTTGATAAGCTTGTCTATCCGTTCATGCTCGCCGAGGATATAAAGATATCCGAAAACCGCTTCAAGTGCCGTTGCGATGCGGTAATCCATGATATCCGCATTTTTGGGTACAGTTCCCGGATGCGAGTTCCTGCCGCGCTTGGCTATATACGCTTCATCCTCGGTAAGCAACGGCTCTATTTTGAAATACGCCTTTTTCTGTGCCGCCGCGCACACGAGCGAAGCCGATGCGGCATGCAAGCTGTGCGCGTTGAGATCGTGCGTGGCGACAATGTGCGCACGCACATTGAGCGTGTATACCGCGTCGCCGACAGACGCAAGTATCAGAGGATTCAACTGCCGTACCGCGTTTTTGTCGTTATTGAATTTTTGTTTAAGCTCCTCAGCAATATAACCGTTCATTTTACACCGTATTTTTCTCTGCCGATTTTGAAAATATCGTTACCGATGGTATCTATCGCCACACACAGCGGCATATCCTCAACAAAAAGCTTGTGTACCGCTTCCGAAAGCAGTTCGGGAAAAGCCACTACCTCGCATGATTTGACGCACGATGCCATCAGCGCACCCGCTCCGCCCGACGCGGCAAGGTACACCGCTCCGTTGCGCTTGCACGCCTCTCTTACCTCGTCGCTCATGTTGCCCTTGCCTATCATCGCGGCTTGTCCGAGGTCGAGAAGCAACGGCGCGTAGGCATCCATGCGCCCGCTTGTCGTCGGTCCGCATGAGCCTATCGGTCTGCCCTCCGGCGCGGGACAGGGACCCGTATAGTATATCGCCTGATCCTTTATTTCTATCGGCAACGGCTCGCCGTTTTTTATAAGCTCTGTCAGCTTTTTGTGTGCGGCATCGCGCCCGGTATATATCACGCCGCTCAACACGACACGGTCACCTGCGTGCAAACCTTTAAGTACGGCTCTGTCTGTTACGGGAAATGTCAGACTTATCATATTATTACCTCCCCGTGGCGTGCGCAGTGGCACTGTATGTTCACGGCGACGGGCAGTCCCGCGATATGTGTCGGATAGCTTTCGGCATACACAGCAAGCGCAGTCACTTTTCCGCCCATGCCTTGCGGTCCTATGCCGAGTTTGTTGATTTTTTCAAGCATTTCCTTTTCAAACGCGGCAAGTTCTTTATCCTTTGAGCTTTCGGAAACGGCGATCGCATGCTTTGCCATAAGTGCCGCCTTTTCCATCGTGCCGCCTATGCCGACGCCGACGATCACGGGCGGGCACGGATTCGCGCCGGCAAGCGAAACGGTATCGAGTATGAATTTCTTCACGCCCTCTGTTCCCTGCGACGGCTTGAGCATCTGTAATCTGCTCATATTTTCGCTTCCGAAGCCCTTGGGCGCGACCGTAAACCTGATCTTATCACCCTCACACAGTGAAACATGGATGACCGCGGGAGTGTTATCCTTTGTATTTATCCGTCCGAGCGGCGAAAGCACGCTTTTGCGGAACGGGACATAGGCGCGTCTTACGCCCTCGTTCACGGCATCATAGAAGTCACCGTTGATATGTACGTCCTGCCCGATACAGGCAAACACCGTCACCATGCCCGTATCCTGACACACGGGCATATTGTTTTGTGCGGCGGCAACGGCATTTTTAAGTGCTATTTCAAGGTTGTATTTTCCGTAATCCGATTCTTCGGCTTCGAGCGCGTTTTGAAGCATCCCTACCGTGCTTTGCGGAAGTTTTATGCAAAGCCTTGTGCAGAGTGCAGATATCGCGTCGGTTATCTCATTTGAATATATTTCTCTCATATATACAGCTCCGAAATGTTTCTCTGAAGCTATTATATTACAATATCGGGCTTTTTGCAATCAAATATTCACAGGTGTCAGGATTTTATTTATATAAGTGCATGCTCCGTCAAAAACGGCATACGCGAGCTTTTCCTGATATTGCTCGTCGCAAAGCAGCTTTTCCTCCTCGGGCGTTGACAGAAATCCGCATTCTATCATGACATTTGTCGAATTGCCGTGACGGAGCATGTAGAAATCCTCACTTTTGATATCACGGGTGTTGTTCGGATCGACATTTGCTTTTATGCTGTCCTGTATACACCGCGCAAGCCTCTCGCCCGTCTCCGAGCCGGGATAGAAAAACATCTGCGCACCGCGTGCGTTCTTGCTGTCCGGGAAGCTGTTGCAATGCACGCTTATGACGATATACGGCTTTGCGTACTCTATTATTTCCGCACGTGCCGCCATATCTGCGCTTTTGCTGTATTTGCCGTCGCACAGGGCATTTCCGTCTTCACGGGTAAGTACGACCTCCGCTCCCGCGCTTTCAAACAGCCGTTCAAGCTTTTCCACCACCTGCAAATTGATGTCTTTTTCCCTCACAAGCGTGTTTATGCCTATCGCACCGCCGTCCTCGCCGCCATGACCCGCGTCAAGCACTACGGTAAAATTCATCAGCGGGAACTCCTTTAAGCATCGCTGTGTCTCCAAGCCGTCATTGACCGGAAACATCAATATTGCGCCGATCAAAAGCACCGCGCATATTATTTTCAAAATTTGTTCCACAAGCATACCTCCGATGTTTTCTCACGTTGATTATATTCGCGCCAAAGAGATTTTATTTTACAAAAATCAAAAAACTTGTTTTTCCACGATTTTGAAATTGATTTTATCGCCGA
Source organism: Clostridia bacterium (assembly GCA_045600145.1). Taxonomy (GTDB): domain Bacteria; phylum Bacillota; class Clostridia; order Christensenellales; family QALW01; genus UMGS1322. Next base: position 8,149 of record JAZRXI010000082.1, read on the forward strand.
AATGTGATATCATAAAATAAACACAATTATAGTGAGGACGTCCTTTATGAACTTCATTGAAATTTTCAAGCATACAGTATCTTTACACGGCGCTTCTGCGGCACTTGCCGACCGCAACGGTAAACGCAAAATAACATATACCGAGCTTGATTTTCTGAGCGGCCATGTCGCGGGAAAGCTTCATTCGCTCGGATATAAGCAGAGCGATTTCATATTGATAAACGCGGGACGCTGTATTGAATATATGGCGGCATATATCGGTATTCTCAAAGCCGGGTGCGCGGTAGTGCCGGTAGTACCCGATTACCCAAAGGAACGCATAGATTTCATGATCGGCAACTGCGATGCAAAAGCGGTTATTACCGAGGATTTTTTTATTGATGTGGCATCGTTTTATATATACGAAGCGCCCGCCGACGGTGATGCGCCCGCACTGCTCGCCTATACCTCCGGCTCGACCGGAACGCCCAAGGGCATCCTGCACAGCACGGGCGATCTTGCGCGCGCAGGCTTGCGTCACGCCGCGCTGTATAAGGATGCTTCGCCATTGATATTCGCATCAACCGCTCCGTTCTCATTTCTTGCCCATATCATCGAATACATCGGGGTATTTACTTCGGGCGGAACGATACATATCATCGACGACAGTACACGTAAGGACATCAACGCACTGACTGACTACATCGCCGATAACGGCATCACCATGGCGTGGATGGTGCCTCAGCTTTTGCGCGTATACAAAAACACCCCGCACAGAGAAAATAAACTTCAGTGCATTTTGAGCGGCGGCGAACGGATGTCAAGGATAGCTCCCGACGAATGCAGAATAAAGAACGTTTACGGCATGAGCGAAACAGCCGCGCTGATAACCTGCTTCGATGTTGACCGCGCATATGAGAACACACCTATCGGCAAGGCTTTGTCGCCCGTTAAAGTGATCGTTTGCGACGAAAACGGCTTGCCTCAAAAAAACGGCTGTGAGGGCGAGATCTGCGCTGTCGGTGAGTTTGACGTTGTTTACTATAAAGACCCCGAGCGCACCGCACGCGCGAAAACGAAGCTTTCCGACGGAAAAACGCTTTTCCATACCGGCGATATGGGCATGATAAACGAAAACGGCGATCTTGTGTACCTTAACCGCCGTGATTGGATGGTAAAGATCAACGGTCAGCGTGTCGAGACCGCCGAAATAGAATCTCTCCTTTTGGGAACGGACGGAATAAAAAATGCCGCCGTAAAGGCATTTGACGATAATGACGGTCATACATATCTTGCGGCATATTACGAGCTTGCGTCTCCCCTGACGGAAGCGCAGATAGCCGAAAAGCTCAGATCCAAGCTTCCCGATTACATGATACCCGCGTTTTTTGTCGAATGCGATCCGCTGCCGAAAAACGCCAACGGAAAGCTTGACAGGCTTGCCCTGCTTCCGCCGGACAGAGACAGATATAAGAACACATATGTCGATCCCGAAACAGACGCGGAAAAAGCACTGTGCGATGCTTTCGAAGCGGTTCTGCACTGCGGCAGAGTCGGCGTGAACGATGATTTCTTCGCGCTCGGCGGCGATTCCATAAAGGCGCTTGCGCTTATTGAGGCATCGAAGCTTGAAGCACTTACGCCCGACATGATTTTTTGCGGCAAAACTCCGAAAAGCATAGCTTCACTGCTCTCCGACACCACTTGCGCATCGGTTATCCACTCCGATGATTTCAGTACGACTCCGCTTACCGATGCTCAGCGAGGCGTATATCTTGAATGTATCGAAGCTCCCGATTCCGTAATGTACAATATCCCGATGCTGTGTCGTCTGCCCGATGATACCGACGAAGAACGCTTTATCAGCGCCGCAGAAAGTGTGATAGCGCATCACAAGGCGTTTTTTGTAACAGTCACTGTTCCCGACGGTATTCCGTCGATGCGGATAAACGATACCGATATCCGCGTTACGGTAAAGGATACTGACGATATCGAAGCCGAAGCGCGTGATTTTATAAGACCGTTCGACCTTGAAAACGGTCCGCTCTGCCGCTTTGAGCTGTGCCGTGCGAACGGACGCCTTGCTTTTCTGTTTGACGTGCATCACATCATTTTTGACGGCACATCGGCGCAAACATTCATTTCCGAGATAGCATCGGTATATAACGGCGGTGACGCAAAGGACGAACAGCTCACCGTGTTCGATATTTCGCGCGACGAGCTTACGCTCAAGGAAACCGACAAATATAAGGAAGCTCAGCTTTTCTTCAAAAATCTTGAAAATACCGATTGCGATTCAAGGATAATCCCCGATATCATCGCTGACGAAGAGTTCTCCGGCGCAGGCAGGATAACCGAAAGCGCTTCGCCGTTCTTTGATGCCGATGAGATAAGCGCGTTCATCAAACGTCACGGCATAACCGAAAACACACTGTTCCTCGGCACGTTCGCGTACGCGCTCGCCAAATTCAACGGCATGAACGAAAGTCTTTTTGCCACCGTAGATAACGGCAGGCACGATCCGCGGCTCGCGTCATCGGTCGGAATGTTCGTAAAAACACTGCCGATGTACTTCAATATAGACGAAAGCATGTCTGTCGGTGATTTTTTGGAAAACGTTCAAAAAGAGCTTTTTTCAACAGTTAAAAACGATTGCATCTCATTCGGCGAGCTTAAAGCGGAATACGGCGTGAACACAAGCACGGTTTTCGTATATCAGGGCGAAATATTCAACGGTACT
>JAZRXI010000083.1:0-7662 GCA_045600145.1 Clostridia bacterium
TCATTCTCTGTCGGCGTATCGCTTTGCGGTACATATCCGGCGCTGTAGCCGAAGCGGAAATCGTAGCCGCGTGCAACGGAATCGCCGTGCTTTGATTTATCCGTATTGCACAACGCAAAGATCATTCCGTCAAAGCCCTGCCGCTTTGCATATTCACGGCAAGCATCGAATGCTTGCTTTTGTTCTTTCGGATCGGGAAATACTTCGTCAAGCCGATTTTGATAATACACGAACAGCACCGGCTTATTATCAATTACAAGATAATTTTCGCGCTTGAAATAATTTTGCGTCCAAAACGGCATAAGATGCTCGACTATATCGTTTTTATCGGTAGTGCCCCATCGCGGGCTGTTTTCAAACATTATCGCAAATTTAATGTCATTTGCATAACGTGCGTTGAAAAGTGCTTCGTGCAAGCCGTGACCGCAACGCAGATCGTTTACCGTGATCGGCTTGCCCATATTTTCGATTTTTCTGTACCAGCAGTGGATAAAACAGTTTATTCCATGCTCTGTCGCCCATTTTATTTCCCAATCGCAAACTTCCGGATCTGCCTCATCATAATACCCCATAAGCGGAGTGCGTTCGGGATAGCCGTGCAGATCGTTGAAGCCGTCATGCAGTCCCGCGGCGTCCTTCTTCCATGCGGCATAATAGTGCGCCGCAACTATCCTGTCCGATGTCGCCTTCTGCGGCTTCGGAACATATTTTTCAAGCTTGATACCGTACATATGATTTCTCCCGTTAAAATTACCCGCACATTTATTCATGTGCGGGTATAAAACTTAATTGTTTTCTTTTTTGCCTTTTTTAGACGCTATGATGATGAATACCACTGCGGCTATCACAATGACCGCACCGACTGCCGCCGCTATTATGACGGCTGTATTTCCGCCGTTCGTTTTTGTGTCGTTCTTTCCGTCGGGCGCGGCTGTAACAGTGCCGTCGTCACTCGGCTGAGGAGTGGCGTCCGCGGGAGGCGCATCAAGCAGCTCCGTTATCTTGAACGTGGGAGCGGGAAGCTCACTGCCGTTGCCGAGATTGGCTATATACTTTGAATCGCCGTCGTACTCCGTAAACGCAAGCACTTCAAGTCCGTAGCCCACGCCCTTAAGTATGCCGGAGAACTCATTTGTCTTGACAAGGACTTCGTTTTCGTTAATAATTTCGGCTTCCACATCTCTGTATGTTCCGTTTACAAGCACCGCCTTGAAGCCCGTGAGCTTTTCAAACGAGCCGAGCTTTTTAAGCCCGCCGGCAACATGCGTGAAGTGAACTACAATGCCGTCGTCTGTCTTCAAGGCATACTCCGGGAACGGCGATGTAACATATTCTTCATCACCGATACCGTAATCGCGGCAGAGCGCAAGTGCCGCAAGGCGTTCGCCTACAGGCTGTTTTCTGTCGGGATGTGCCCAATCCGACTGTCCTACAAGGTAGCCCATATCCATTGAAACAACCATGCCTGCGTTTTCAAGCATCTTGACACCGTCGAACTGCACGGCACGCTGGGGCGCCTGATACGGCCAGCTCGTCAGTCCGTCGCCGTCATGAGAAGACATCTGAACATAATAGAACGGGAAATTCTGTCCCATTTTTTCTCTCAGATCCTCAACATAAGCCTTGAGATACTCGTTGTACTTACCGTAATCGGAGACCGCAAGTCCCATTTCGCTTTCGCCCTGATAGAATATCATGCCCTTTATCGTCATGTTGATAAACGGATGCATAAGTCCGTTGTACATTCCGCTGACGGGGATATTGTTTTCAAATTTCGTATAATTCGTTTTCTGCGATGCTTCCTTGCTCATGAGCTGGCTGAGCGGCGATCCGGACGAAGCCACCATTACCATGCCTATCGGAACATCGAGCTGTTCAGCCATCTTGTGTGCGAAGAAAAATCCTATAGCCGAGAATTCTCTTGCGGCATTGAGATTTTCTTTTTTCCACTTTTTCTTGGGAACAGGCTCATTCTGAGGCGAATCCATGTAATATTTATATTTGCCGCTTACAACGTCGCTTCTGCCCTGCTGGAAATAGCGTATAAGGTTGTTATCGCGTTCAATGAGTGCGTTAATATCATCCTTTTTATACTGTGTACCGCAAGCGCCGAGCGTCTTTTCGGCATTTGACTGACCGCCTACAAAAAATACGTCGCCGACGAGTATGCCCGTAAGTGTTGCCGTCTCACCGCCCACTGTCGCCGTAAGCTCATTCTCGTTCTTATCGGCAGGCTGTGCGGGGAGCGTTGCTTTCCAATAGCCGTAATCGTCTACCTTGGCAGTCGCACTTGTGCCCTTAAATGTAACGGTCACATCTTCACCTTTTTTAGTGCTTCTTCCCCAAACGCTTATTTCTTTATCGCGCTGAAGCACCATATCATTGCCGAGTGCAGTTGAAAACCTCACAGCGGCTTCTTCTTCGTCGCAAAGCACGTTGACAGAAAAACATGTCAAAAGCAGTGCGACACACATCAAAGCTGCAAAAATCTTTTTCATCGTTCATTCTCCTTTTTATATTTTATCAGCTTAAAAGCTATTACGACTCCTACTGTAACTGCCGTTATCACAAGCGTGATGACCGAAGCGCTCTTGATCCGCGGATCGAAGAACGTTTTCCTGCCGCCTGCGTTGGCTGACGGTCTTTGTTGTATGTCCGCCGATTCGTTTACCGGAAGCTCCGGCTGTGCTGGAAGCGAGTTTTTATCACCGAACACAAGCACAAAGTCATCTATTTCAACGCTTTTGACGTTCTCGGGGATCGAAGAAAAGCAAAAATTGAATTCGTTAGGCGCATTGATGTCGTCTTCGGTCACATCGAATGAAAAGCAATGATACTGCCATGTGTCGGAAATTATCCTGTTTGAACCGAATTCCGAAAACACATTTGAGCCATGCTGTTGCAGAAATGAATTTGCCGCTTTTCCGCGTATGGCGAATTTTGCATCTCCCTGCGTACCTCCGAGAACCACCTTATACGCAAAGCCTACGGAATATGTTCCGGCTGAAGTAATATACGGATAGAGGTCTATGGAAGGCGAAGACCAGCTGTTCGGAAGCGAATCCGTTTTTATGCACTTACCGTCATAGCTTTCCGCAAGCTGCAACATACCGCATGAAAATGCTTCCCACGCCGTATCGGACACACGCACAGCATCGTTGAAGTCCGATGACATTTCCTCAATAAGATTTTTTCCTTTTTCGAGTGGCTTCGCGGTACGTGCGGGCATGATGATGCGTCCGGGCGTGGTCTCGATCTTTTTATCTATCGGTTTGACCGTCTGTGTCGGTATCGGCTGTGCTTCACCGTTTTTTCGGATCGACACCGCGCCTATGGCAATTTCGTCATCGCCTACAGCATCTACGCGGTTGATCTCAAAGCTGTATATCTCGATCCTTGACACGCTTTCGTCGATCCCGTCAAAGCAAAATAACCATTGCTTGGCGTTCAAAAGATCGCTTTGGCTGATGCAAAACGTATTTGTAAATGTATATTTTATTCCGTACTCGATGTCGATGTACTTGCCTAAGCTGCCGCGGTACTCGGTTTTGTTGCCGTTGGCCGCATCACACAGTCCGATTTTATTGTTACAGCGCAAAAGCGAATTTACAGAACCGTTTTTATCAGTGCTGTCCGAAAAAAATGCCGCATCCAAAACATACTCATACTTCACGCGCTTCGCATTCTCAGTTGCGAGACTGTCATTGATGTACCGAAAAATGTCGAATGCGGGTGTACACCAGCTTGACCTTTGCGTTCTTGTGCAAATAAGAGTAGTGCCGGATACGGTCAAGCCTTTTGTATAAAAGCCTGTCCACTCCGCCGGAGAAGCCGTACATATGTTGCCTGCCGCCGAAACGGTAAAACACGATAAAGTAATAAAAAGTACAACCATCGCCGTGATAACGGCAATAGATTTTTTCATCATTTTACCTCCGAAAAACACAACTCTGCAAAATTTTTGATATCAGAGAATCACAAAATTTCCGCCGCAAGTGCGTTATAGAGAAGCTCTGCCGCACGCTTGTGCGATTCCGGCGACGGATGCACATCACGGCTTCCGTTCGGTATTTCCCACTGAGCGGAATCTATCAGCACAACATTTTTGCCCGCATGTTGTTCTTCTTCGACCATCCGAAGTATCGCATCACGTTTCCACTCGCAAAACGGTGTCATAATGAATATTTTTTTGAGCTTCGGATAATATGCTCTGAGCATTTCAAGAAGCTCATGATATTTTTGCACAAATTCGTCATCGGGAAGATTCCAATCGTTAGTTCCGAGATTTATGCATATATGTTCAGGTGTGAATAATGAATGATCCCATTCATTTACCTTGACCTGTTCGCCCTCATCGGGGATATATTCACGTTCAAGCGCGTAACGCTCCGCCATTATAGCCCAATCAAAATGCGTCTCCTCGCGCCTGCGCCCCACTCCGATACCGCCGTAGGCAATAAGATTGAACATTATGTTGTGTTCGCGTTCAAAGCGTCTGCCCACAGAGTAAGCATACGAGATCATACTGCCATTGTTGCCGTAAGTTGCATCTCTGTCTGTCGGGTCGCAATAGCCTTCCATTATCGAATCGCCTATAAACTCAATACTTCCCTGCGGCTTTACGGGAAGAAGCTCTCCGTCAAGCTTGATACTCTTTATTACGGGAAAAGCGCACTGCCAAGCCGAATACAAATACAACTCGTGCATCCCGTTTTCCGCGAAAATGACGATATCATCTGTATCAAGCACTTTCTTCACCGGCTGACCGTCGTCAAGTGCTGTATAAACACAACCTCTGCCCGTGATTTCAATATGCGTTCCTGAAAACTTTATCTTTACATATCCTTGAAAAGTTCCGTGCATTTCGCCGTTTTTGTTCTTCCACCTGCCCGAATAGCAAATACACGGGTCATCAATTCTGATATTCAATTTTTTCACCCCGATGTTCTAAAATATCTTAGTATCAGTTTATCACATTGCACTCCCAAAGTCAACTTTTTTATGTTTCGTTTTTCTTGACATTTTGGGCCGTGTGTATTAGAATAATATGGAAACTGAATGTATTGAGAAAGCTTTTTAAGCTGTATTAAAAAACTATGAAAGACAAATATTACGACCCGTTATTTTATATCTCGTCTCCGGAAATGCCATTTTCGATCCGCATTGAAATAACATTGAAAGAAGCTATCAAACGTGAATCGCTCGAACACGCAGTCAATACGGCCATAAAGCGATATCCGTATTTCAAGATCCGGGTCGTGCGTGACGGCGAAAGCTATACATGCGTACCGAATCCTTTACCGATAGTCGTGTTTGAAGGGATCGAGCCGTTGCCGCTCGGAAGTGAGCAAGTCAACTTTCAGCTTATGGCGATCGGATTTTTCGAAAAAACGATTTACCTTCACATTTCGCATGTCATAACCGACGGCGGCGGATTTTCACCGTTCATGAAGACGCTTTTGTACTACTATATAAGCTCATGCTATAACGTTGAGCTTGATCCTGCCGGTATAAATCTTGCGGATTCACCGTTATTTGACGACGAAATATCAAACCCGTACCCGGAAGAAAAGATCCGTAATGCGTCTCCCCTGTACACCTTAAAGAAAAAGGATTATTTCAGACTTGCAGACGGCGGTCATGTCTCAGACGCAAACGGGCGCGTATTCCGTTTCCGTGTAAAGGAAAAAGATCTTGTGGATTTCAGCTTTGACCACGACGGAAGCCCCTGCGCGCTCATATCGGTGCTTATGGCAAAAGCGATATGGTCACTGCACCCCGATGAAAAAAAGGATATCGTCAGTGCGGTATCGTTCAATCTTCGTCCGGGACTTGAAAACAAGCACAATTATCGCATGCTTTGCAGTGCAATAATGCTTCGCTATGCCGCAAAGCTGAAAAACGAGCCGATATTACATCTGTGCACCTGCTCTCGCGGAATGATAACCGTGCAAAGTCAACCGGAAAACGTGCTCTACTACACAAAAGAAATGACGAAGTGGGTCGAATCGGTAAACGCGCTCGACACGCTTGAAGAAAAAAAGAAAATATGCAGTGAAAAAGCATTGAGCGATTCGATCGACAACACTTTTTCAATAAGCTATGTCGGCAGGCTCGGTTGGGGTGAGCTCGAAAAATACATAGAAAGCATATATAACATTACCGACGGTTCGACGTATAAAACGGCATTTATCGAGGTCTCGTCCGTGAACGGATATTTTGATATCGCGCTGATACAAGGCTTTTCATCGGATGCATACTACAGGGAGCTGTTAAAGAAGTTCAGCTATATCGGCATACCGCACACGGAAGCGGACTCAACCTCATTAAACACAGCTCCGCTTATCCTGCCGTAATCAAAAAATATATATTGCAGAGGTGATTATCTTGAACGATATAAAAATAGGTGTAATAGGTCTCGGAACGCGGGGGAAAATGCTTCTGCGTGACGACATACTCGGACAAAACGAATGTGTCACCGCGGTATGTGATTTGTATGATGACCGTGCGCAGGATGCGGAAGCCATCGTGTTTGAACGTACGGGCAAGCACCCAAAAATATATTCGGATTACAAAGAGCTTCTTGCCGACAAGGACGTCAACACTGTATTTATCGCGGCAAGCTGGGAAGCTCATGTTGAATTAGCTATCGCCGCAATGGAAAGCGGCAAAGCAGTAGCACTCGAGGTCGGCGGCGCGTATTCGATAGAAGACTGCTTCAGACTTGTTCAAACAGGCGAACGCACTCATGCGAAATTCGTTTTTTTGGAGAACTGCTGTTTCGGAAAACGTGAAATGACTGTGCTGAACATGGTGCGCAAGGGACTGTTCGGTGAAATCGTACATTGTGCCGGAGGATATCATCACGATTTGCGCTATGAAATATCAAACGGAATAGAAAACAGACATTATCGGTTCCGCAACTATGTTCACAGAAATTGCGAGAACTATCCCACACACGAGCTCGGTCCCATAATGAAGGTGCTTAACATCAATCGCGGTAACAGGTTACTGTCGCTTACGTCCACTGCGTCAAAAGAGGCAGGGCTGAAAGAGTATCTCAAGGATACCGATAAAAAGGATGTAAAATTTGCGCAGGGCGATATCGTCACTACTGTCATAAAGTGCGCCAACGGCGAATCAATAGTACTGACGCTCGACACTACACTTCCGAGATATTACAGCCGCAATTTCACTGTACGCGGCACAAAGGGGATGTATGAGGAATCGACTGATTCCGTGTTCCTCGACACGCCTCAAGATATAGCAAAAGATTTTGCATGGAAGGACGAGCACGGGAACATTACGAAGTACGAGCAGGAGTATCTGCATCCTATATGGAAAAAATATATTGAGGACGGTGTACAGCCGGGTCACGACGGAATAGATTGGCTTGAGTGCAAATCTTTCTTTGATGCGCTGCGCAATGATAAGCCCATGTTTCTGGATATCTACGATGCAGCGACACTTATGTGTATAACGCCGTTGTCCGAGCAATCTATCGCGCTCGGAGGCGCGCCGATGAGTATTCCCGATTTCACGCACGGTCAGTGGCAGTCACGCACAGAAGAGTGTGAGGCGTTCAAGTAAACGACAAGTTCAGACGCTGCCATGCACCTTTTTTGCGGGACGTTGTCCCGCACCTTGCAAGTGGGCTCCAAG
>JAZRXI010000084.1:0-2355 GCA_045600145.1 Clostridia bacterium
GAAAAATGTCAATATTTATATGGACAATAAAAAGAAGATTTTTTAACATTCTCTTACAATATTGACTTTGTATTTTTGCAGTGTTATAATAACCGCAAAGAATAAAAAAGGAGCTTAAGCAATGAAACAGACAGGTATCGAATTTGTAAAGCCGTTTGGCGAAAAGCTTTTCGGCACATGCAACACAGTTAAATATATCTATCCGCGCGAAGAGCTTATCAAGGATGAGATTTTTCCGTATTTCGTAATGGACGGCGGCGCATTCAATTTCGCCAACGATGTCTTCGGAACGGTAAGAGGCGACAAAATGCTTTCCGATATCCTTTCAGACGAGCTTTTTGAGGTTTTCCGTTACAAGAGCAAATATAATTGGGAGCGTTCGTTCGCATACACCGAGGGCACAGATTTCAGAAGAAAGTACGAATGGCAGATATGGCCTCAGCGGCTTTACATGATACTGCCGATCGCACATGCGTTCCTGCGCACGGGCGACAAAAAGTATTCCGATCTCTGGTTTGAGACTGTCAAGGGCTGGGTAGATGCTCACCCCTATCAGGAATTTGACGCAAGCATAACATATTTTCAAACAGACATGGTTTGGCGTGATATGCAGGTGGCATGGCGCACACTGTCGCTTCTGCACAGTGTTTTCATGCTTCAGGATGCGCCGTTTACAGAAGAACAGTGGAAGTTCCTCTACGACCTCATAAAACAGCACACCGTACACCTTTATCTTGAAGCCAAGGACCGTCTTGAGAGGCAGAAGGTACAGAACCATGTGCTTCAGATAGGCACTGCATTGATACTTTCGGCTTCCTTGTTCCCCGAATTTGAGATCGCGTCCGAGGCTCTTGAAATGGGCAAAAAGATAGTTGCGCTCAACATGCGCGGCATCTTCCCCGAGGGCGGAAGTGAGGAGGACAGCCCGAGCTACTCGCACTTCATCGCGCGTCTGTATCTTGAAGCATACCTGCTTCTTAAAAACAACGGCTTCGCGCCGCTTGAAGGACTTGAGGAAAGCGTGCGCAATCAGTACCGCTGGCTTTATCTCTGCGCCGCTCCGACAGGCAAGGCACTCAGGATATCCGATTCGTATTCCATCGATGCCGAGGACGATATCGCGCGTGTGAGACGCCTTATCGACCTTGACCTGCCGAAAGAAAGAAAAAGCATCCTCTTCCCCGTCAACCGCTTCGCAATGCTCAAAAAGGGCAATATTTCGCTCTATGCCGATGCCATGCTCTGCAAAAAGACATGGGGGCACCTGCACAACGGCAGACCTCAGACGCTTTTCTTCCGCAAGGACGTTCCCGTGCTTGTCGATGCGGGCTGCTGCAGCTATGACCGTTGGGAGCTGTACGGCGCGATACAGGGTATAAAGTACCATAACGTCGTTTACTGCCCCAACATTCCCGAACGTGAAATGGAAATGGATACAAATATTACGGATTTCGGCGAAAACTTTGTCACGTTTACGAGCGATGTCGTTTGCGGCGATGTAAAATATCTGTGGGAACGCAAGATCACTATCGGCGAAGACTCTGTTGAATGGGAGGACACCGTCACATCGGAAACCGAGCTTAATTGGTGTGCGCATATGCTGCTTCAGCGTCAGGACACCAATTTCACCGACGCAAATTCACTTATGCAGATAACCGAAAATTCAATGATGACGCTTGAGACCGCTCTTCCCTATACTCACGATCTGATAACCGTCATGAACGATGACAACAAAATCGAGTTCGCTATCGTTATCGAGAACAATTTCAAGGGCAAGCAGTATAAAAACACCGTAAAATTTAATTTCAAAGACAGGACGATTTAACATTTGCTTTGCTGAAACAAGTGGCAAAAACAAGCAAAAAACACAGTGCCTGTGCAAAAGCTTGCATAAGGCACTGTGCTTATTTTACTTTGCGCGAAGCGCATTAAAAGTTTTTTGCCGAGCTTTTTTTCAAAAAAGCTCGCGGGGTTTGGGGCAGCGCCCAAAGAAATGCAGGACAGTGTCCCGCAAAAAGAGACCGCGTATCTTCCGTAACGGCGATATTGACCTCGGAGCATTTGTGCCACTCAGGGGCGTTGAGCGTATCGTTGTGACCGTAGCAATAGGCCGAGCTGCATCGGAGCGCGATTATTTCGCTTGCATCAATGTCTATTACTCTTCCGAACTGAGCAAGCATCTGATGCACGCGATCACATTGCCCGAAAACGCCGGGCGGTACATAAACAGTGTTTCGCCGTCCGTTTCAAGCCTTGTGCAATCGGCGCAAAGTCCTGTTTCAAGCATCACCGCGACACGCGCGGAAACCTCCTTGCTCCGCGCATCCGATGCCCACAGCACCGCGTCGGGATCGC
>JAZRXI010000085.1:0-7681 GCA_045600145.1 Clostridia bacterium
GGTTTTTACCCAAATTATTAACTCCTTTCTCAAATGAGAAAAAGAGCCAATGCAACATATATAGTATATCACATTGGCGCTTTCTTTTCAATAGAAATCGGTGCATTTATGCAATTTTTTAAATAATCAACGCGTTGCTGATAAATTCTTCAAATTCCTTGCATTTGACCAATTTCTTTACGCCGACGAATAAAACGAACGGACAGTTCGGCTCACGCAGCATGGCATCGATTTTGTTTATACCGATGTTGCTGTATTCCGATGCTTCTTTGATCGTCAGCACGACCTTTTAATAAATCGGAACATAATTTATTTTTTCAGATATCAATTTTTCTCCTTTCACATTTCCAAATTTGATTTTTGCCTGAGTGTAGCCAAGCAAAAATCAGAAGTATGTATACCTCGCCCGAGATTTCGCATACAATATGGTGGAAAAAATGCCCCAAATCAAGAAAAGTATCAATTTTTTGAAAAAATCAATGAATTTTTCGAAAAAAGCAAACTCATAAGTTCATATAAACCTATACCGGTACCCACCTCAAAAAATATAAGTCCATATATCTCCATATAAGTCCCCATAAGTAGCACACATCTGTTAAGTATGTCAGAGAAGGTACATTAAAAACGCAAAACTGCTCGATTATAGTAAATATCAATAATTCTGCGAGCGGCCGGGGTGACAAATGGGATGATGGCGCCGTTGAAGATGCTCAGTGCTTTTAATATGTTTGAAATTAATTTAATCTCTTGTTTTTGGGGGACATTGTTTTCAGAAATGGATTGCTTTTTTGAATGTTATATGCTATAATAGTAGAAAATTCTACTATTTAGGAGGACGGCAATGGATTACCAAACACTCAATCTCTTATTTCGCTGTAACAAAGAGTTCAGCCATGAAAAGATCCGCAAACAAGAGTTAAGCGATACTGAATGTATGATCTGCTCCTACATTTATTCGCACGAAAACTGTTCGCAGGATGATGTTTCGGTGACATTAAAACCGACAAGACGACCGTCGGGAAAGCACTTGTATCGCTTGAAAACAAAGCTTGCGTTGTGCAGATACAGGACAAAGCAGATAAACGCATCAAGCGGCTATCGCTTACTGCTGTCGGACGTGAAAAGGTGGCAGAGCTTGTCGATATTCATAACAAATGGCTTTGCGATATCATGACCTGCCTTTCGGTCGAAGAACAAAAACAATTTGAGAATTATTGTGAACGGCTGCTTGCCGCCGCGCCGCTCGTTTTGTTTTCGCCTATGAACGGCGAAGTTCTGCCGCTTGAAAATGTTGAAGACGAAGTATTTTCCGGCGGTATACTCGGCGACGGTATTGCAGTCGAACCGACAGAGGGCAAGCTTTTTGCTCCTTGTGACGGAACGGTCGAAAATGTCGCCGATACGGGTCACGCCGTAGGCATTACTTCCGACAGCGGCTGTGAGATCCTGCTTCATATAGGAATCGACACCGTAAAACTTAACGGGAAATATTTTGATATCAAGATAAAGGAAGGTCAAAAAGTAAGCAAAGGTGATTTGCTCATTGAATTCGATATTGAGAAAATAAAAGAAGCCGGTTATAAAACTACATCTCCCGTTATTATATTAAACTCCGATGATTACAAAATCATCAAAACCGATATTTCGACAATTGCCTCAAATGATAAAATATTGGAAATCGAATAAGGAGCTCACCTGACAAATAATGAGTGCAAACGAAAACATTGACAAAATAATTACCTGTCTCGGAGGCAAGCGAAATATAATCTCGGTCACGAACTGTATGACCAGACTTCGTGTCGTCACAAAAGAAGATGCTTCTGTCGATGAAAACGGGCTGAAGGAAATACCTGATGTTTTAGGGCTTGTCCACGACAGGTCCTGCTCATACGAAATCGTTGTCGAACCCGGAAAAAGCAGAAAATATGCCGATTTGTGCCATGAAATGGGATTGCCGTCTGCTATCGGCAGCACATGCGATACCTCTGACGACTGGAAGAAAAACAAGGCAAAAATACGATCAGCACAAAAGGGCAACAAATTGAAGTCCGTTCTCAAGGTACTCGGAGACATTTTTGCCCCCCTTGATTCCGGGCGTGATCGCGGCGGGCTTATGTGCCGGTATCGCATCGCTTATTGCCCAGCTGATCCCGAACTATGCGAATATTCCGGCATGGAACATCGTGTATACATTACTTTCGCTTATCAACAAGGCATTTATGACCTATATCACGGCTTGGGCGGGATACCGTGCGGCGGAGCGCTTCGGAGCTACTCCCATTCTCGGCGGAATGCTCGGTCTCATCACATCACTTGACGGCATAAACACGATTTCCGCCGCTCTCGGCTTATATAATGATGCGCAACCTCTCCGCTCAATTCTGCAAGCCGGCAAAGGCGGTGTGCTGGCGGTAATTGCGGGTGTACTCGTTCTTTCGTATATTGAAAAGAAAATCAGAAAAATCATTCCCGACAGTCTGGATGTCGTATTCACCCCTCTTCTTTCACTTATAATTGTTGTCATACCGTATATTCTGATCATCATGCCGCTGTTCGGATATGTTTCTTCCGCGATCGTATGGGTGTTCGGCAAAGCCTGCATGGCGGAGAATCCGATCATACGGATTTTGACCGGCTATCTTGCGGCGGCGATCTTTCTTCCTTTGGTCGCCACCGGAACGCATCACGGAATGGTCGCTCTTTATTCCGTACAGCTTCAGGAAATCGGCTACATAACTCTCTATCCGGCACTTGCGATGGCAGGAGCGGTTCAGGTCGGCGCGGCACTTGCCATAATGAGAAAAGCGAAGAAAAAGAAAAACAAACAACTCGTTTCCATAATCAGAGGCGCACTTCCGGCAGGCATTCTGGGAATCGGTGAGCCGCTCATCTACGGCGTAACGCTTCCTCTCGGCAAGCCCTTCATCACCGCGGGGATCGGAGCGGGCTTCGGCGGAGCGTTCGTAATGCTGATGCAGGTAGCATCAACGACATGGGGGGCCGTCGGGATTGCTCGGAGTATTCGTAATGACCGAAGATCCGGGCGGAGCGATAATGAACATCATCTGCTATCTTGTCGGATTGCTTATCAGCTGCATAATGAGCTTTGTGATCACAAACATATTCATCAGCGCCGATGAAATCACACCGCCGGAATCGGCTGAACATCTAATTGAAAGAGGAAAAGAAATATGATCGATGTAGTTGTGGCGGCGTTTGATACGCCGGAAGAGGTCAAAAGTCAGGCGATGTTCGTTTGTGACGAAAAAGATGCCCGTCCCGTTTTGCAACAGGCTATTGATAAAGCGGATGCACTCGGCGTAAACTGTGTGCTTCTTCGCGGAAACTATGTGATCAATTCCCGCTCGGAGCGAAGCCGCAAAGGCGCTGTCTGTTTTTATAATCCCGAACCGGCGACACGGTTCTACGCGCAGAACAAAGCACGCCGCCATGTGCTGATGGGTTGCAAACTGCCTCTCGGTTACCGTGACGGCGCGGTCATCCGAATGGGACAGGAGCTATATGATTCCATACAGGAAAATGAACTGTTCTCGATGTTCTACAACGACGGAAACGATATTTTCGGTCGTGGGATGGTCATTAAGAATCTGATCGTTCGTCTGCCGGATAATCAGAAACCGATCGTGGTGTTCAACGGTCAGTTTGCAGGCGATGTCCGTTTTGAGGACAACTGGGTCATCGCATTCGATCCGCTCGCGGTCAACTGGGCATCTGCCGAAGGTATCAATGTGCCGAATCCGAAATCGGCGGCGTATCGCGGATGCTGTGGCTCTAATTTCTACGCGACCGAATGGAAAAACTGCGTTGCGGCGGGCTTCGGTATCGGATTTGATATCGGCGGCGAACATGTGTATTGTGAAAGCCTGTCGGCGCTTTATAACGGATACGGCTTTGCCTTTAATAACTACAAAGGCAAAAAGTCGATCGAAGATCCCGACGATGTGCCGAGCTTGGGGGTCGGCATATATCCGATGGTGTGCGTCAACTTGCTGGATGAACACAATATCAATATGCCCCTGTTCGGGACTGCCAATCACAACGGATATACGCCGGAATGCCGCAGTCAGTCGATCACCGTCACCGGCATGAATATCCAATGGCCGAACACATGCCCGGGTCATACCGATCGTACAGCACCTGATTTCACCGATGGGAGAAAACGCGCGACCGAAACAAATCCGGGATTCTGGCGCGGTTCGATCGAATATGTGATAGATCATACCACCCCGACCCACGGCGTAGCTCTGACCGATGAGCCGTTTTTTGAAGATGGAAGCGGGCAGAATATTGAACTGAAAAACCTGCATTCGATGCGTTAACATCGGCCGTTCGCAAGTGCTTACGGAATAATGCCCATCTGCATGATACGAAATGTCAGATACATGAATTTGATGACTAAAAACCTCAAAATGCAAAAAAATATGAAACAGGGAGCAGATTGCAAATTCTGTTCCCTGTTTTTTACCTCCTGCAAAACCCTGCAAGAGTGAATGATATGCATTTTGTGCGGACAAAGTCGCTTTTGGGTTTTCTGCCGCACCGTGTACATTTTGTTACACTTAATTGCTTTTCTGTTTTTTGCCGCCGTCGGCTATCTCCAATATTCCTTTGTCGGAAGCCAACAGGCATACTTGGAATCCTCACGCCATGTTTTTCCCGCGGAAGAATAATCTATTACCGTAAATGTCTTTCCGTTGTTCTGAGGTACTGCGTATTCAACAACGGTATCGAATTTTGCTTTGTTCGACGGAGCAAGCTCCACAAAGCCGTCAGCATCATACTCGATATCTACCGCTTCATCGACCGTGCCGTCAAGACGTGCGTCACGCGCAAGCACTATAGGACCGCGCTCTATTGCGATATGATATTTCGCTTCTGGCGATTCATGCACAATGCGCGGCACGGTATATTGATACTGCCATTGAATAGCGGTGAAAATGATATCCACCGGATTCGGCACGGGATGGATGACACGCGCGCGCATATCAAGCTCAAGGATGATTTTGTCGCCCTTCGCCCACTTGCGTGTGATGCCGTAATAATAAGCATTTTCAGCCGTCTCAAGCTCGGTTTTTTCGCCGTTTACGGTAACGAACGTTTTCTTGCTCCATGCGGGAATGCGGAGCGATACCGTAAATACTTCCTCTTGCTCGGGCGAAACGGATATTCCGATCTTGCCGTCACGCGGATAATCTGTTGAAAAATCAAGCTCAAGCTTATTGTTTTCGGGAGTAACGGTAACGGTTTTGCCCGGAATATAAAGGTTGAGTGTAACGCCCTTTTCGTCGATCATCGTCGAAAGCTTATGCACCATGCCGATTCCCGCAGAGCCGATGCACGCGCAACAGCCGTAATAATGGTTATCGGGCATTAACTTCAGTCCGCCGATACCGCGTCCGCGGGTGTTAGGCAAAAGCGAAGAATAGCTGTCGAACGGAAGCGGTACAAGGATCGCATCAGGATATTGCTTCAATACATGCTCATCAACGATTTTTTCGGTGTTGACAGAGCCGAGATAAGCGTTATACAGTGAACGCTCGAACTGATCGGCAAATTCTGCTTCGCCGGTAACGAGCAACAGCTGCATACAGAATTTCATCCATGTGACTGTAACACAGGTCTCCTGCATTATCCTCGTAAGAGCGGGATCGGTCTGTCGAACGGCGGCATGGTCGAAGTATTCATGCGTGCATCCGGCACTGCCGATGATAGTGATATCGGTTTTTGCAAGTCTGCGCCCGAAATTCACTACTGCTTGTTTATATTTTTCAACGCCCGTTGCGCGGTAATATTCCAGAAGCCCTTCAAAGCACGATATCGTTTCATACGCCTTTGTTATCGGGTACTGATACGGGTCGGTCTTGTCCTCATACGCAAGCTCGAATATGTTTACGATGTTCGTGCCGCCCATGTTCACTATGTATTCGGCAAAATCAAGAAAACGTTTTTCGCCCGTGATGTCATAAAGGCGTACCACAGGCTCAAGTATTGATGACGAAGGCAGTCCGCGCCAGCACGCGCTTGTATCGTTTATATTGAGCTTGCCGTCTCCGATGTGGGCAATGATGTAATCCACCTGCCGCATCATTGATGCGATCATACGTTTGTTCAAATTCTCATCTGTGCATATTTCCGAAAAATACTGCATTCCGAGCAACACATATTTTCTGCTCCACATATCCCAACCGTTGAATTCGGTCTCGGTGGAATATGTGCTTATGCGTCCGCTTGCTTCTTCGGCGGAAAGCATATCTTCAACTGTAGCCGTAAGCGTGTCGTAGAGCTTTTTGTTTTTTGTATACGAATATGTAAACGATGCTCCACGCATCATTTTGCCCCAATACTCTCCGCGCCAGCCGTTGTCATCGCTGTCCGAGTGTACTCTGAACTGCTCAACAAAACGTGTCCAATCCTCAGCCGAAAGGAGCTGAAAATCCTCGATATACTTTGCAGTTTTGTCAATATGACCCTTAAAGCTGTTTTCCGAATGCTCGTCGATGAACAGCTTATCTGTGTTTACTCTTTTTTTATTTACGGTACATTTGCCGTAAAGTGAATCTATCGCTTTGTTCATTTCAATACCACACTTTCTGCATTTTTTTGTATTATACCAAAATATAACATATGCGTCAACAGAAAACACCGCGACATTTTTACTTTACTTTTTGATGATTTTAGTTTATAATATCCATATTCTTGAAGCGGTGGTGAGAGCATGAGAAGCATGAAGGATGACCGGGCGTATATCGGCGTACTTGACGGATTCCGTACATTTGCGATACTGTCTCTCATGTTTTTTCATTTTTGGCAGCAAAGCTGGCTCGGCGGCTTCAAGCTGAATTTGTTCAATAAGACATTCGAAATAATGCCGCGTGAGTTCTTTTGCTCGGGGGCGGCGTGGGTAGACCTTTTACTGTTGCTTACGGCATTTTTGATGTTTTTGCCGTTTGCAAGGCTGATGAACGGCGAAAATATTTCCGTCGATAAGCCGCTTCGCTTTTACCGCAAGCGCATAGCGCGGCTCGTGCCGTCGGCGTATTTTCACATTGCGATACTTGTGATATTCATTATCCGCGTTTCCGATTATAACGGGGTAGGCGCATATATAAAGGACCTTGTGCGCAATTTGCTTTTTATGCAGAACAGCCCATATCCCGAATATGTCTATACAAAATACACCGGTACACTGTGGACGCTGTCGGTCGAAATGCTGTTCTATCTTGTTTTCCCTTTGCTTGCCCGTGTCTTCAAAAAAGCACCGGCGTTGACATTTACGTCTATGATATGCGCATCGGAAGCATACATCAATCTGTATGCGATACCGCAGATAAATTCCGGCTATACGCTTCCGCACAGGCTGTTTCCGTCGTATCTCGGCGTATTCGCATTCGGCATGATGACGGCACTGATATATGTCCGCACGGAAAAAAGTGATATAAGAAACAAAAGGTATTTTGTGTGGCTTTGTACACTCATCGGTATCGTTGCAAGCATATGCGGCATAGCACTTATTTGGTACGGCTACGGCAGAAACAACAACCAACTGTGGCAGGTCGAAAACAGACTGCTGTTTGCGGGCATAACCTCGATAGCGATACTTGCCGTAAGCTTTTCGGCAAAAGGTTTGAAAATGATATATTCAAACCCGTTCACGCACTTT
>JAZRXI010000086.1:0-21288 GCA_045600145.1 Clostridia bacterium
TTTAACGGAACGGATTTTTGTCGGGACAAGGAAATGCGTGCAGGCAATACAGGGCGTATTGCCAAACGTATTGACGCCGTATCCGGCAGAAATCCGCCCGTTAAAACCAATGGGTGTTCGACTCTCTTATGCTATAGCATAGCACACGTATACGAACACCGATGTGACGGGGCCTTTCAAAGATGACAAGCCGAAATACGCCCGTTTATCGCCTTTTCGGCAGGTTCGTATGCGTGTGCTATGCTATAGTCTGTCACTTTTTTACAAGTATTATTCTGAAATCGTCATGTCCGAGTATTTCGCCACTTTTGTAAACTCAGCTTCGCCGCCGTCATCGACAAACAATTCCCGTTTGAAAGCGATATTTTTTTTATATAGGCATATTTCCAAAAAACACAGATAGATACCGATGTCGATGCGATTGAAATACGCAACCGAGACAGCCGGCATAATTCTCCGTTTACCCGGTTTCTTATAGCGTGAAACGATCAACTCTCCGTTTTTATTTTCGGTATACCACGGCTGTGTATTGCACGCACTCGGCGCAAAGCGGGTTATCTCCGCAATGCCAAGGTCATCTCCCGACCAAATCTCCTCAAGCGGCTTGCGCGTTGCCTTGAACATATCTTTTCTGAATTTTGCGCTGTCGTTTACTTTATGAATTGCGATCATAATAACAAAATCAAGGCCGTCATATACCGGCTCATCCGGCTTGCCGATGCCGAACCACAGACTTCCGATATCATGCTTGACAAGCCACAAATCAAGCTGTTCGCCGATATATCCGACATTCATCAAATAATTGTCTTTCTTCTCGCTGTAAATCAAAATGCAGTATTCGGCATCACGCTTGAAATTCACTCTGTCCGAAGGGACGATGCGTATCGCCGTCCTGATATCCGAGCACAGCACGGCAAATTCCACGTATGCCTTTTTGATTTCATCAAGTTCATCCTGTGTAACCTTTTCATTTCCGACACTTGTGAACAAATGAAACGACTTCCTCTTAAAAATCATATCGTAATAATCGTTCATTTTATTTTACCCCCTTATTTTTTTGTATCAGGCATTGTAATACATATCGTAGACAACATATCCACCGCTGTCCGCCAGCGAGCCGGGATAAGTTTCCATACACATCTGACATCTCGGCTCAGTCAAGGGATATCCGCTGACAGGATATATGCCGCACTCAGACGATGTCCTGAACCCGACGGTATTATAAAACAAGTAGTTGCCCTCTACGATAATCCCCTTGAAACCCATTTTTCTGACTTTATCAATACCGAGTTTTATCATTGTCGAGCCGATCCCCTGCCTCAGATGATCTGCATGAACGGACACGGGTGCCAGCATGACGATGTCGGTTTCGTTTGCACCGCCGTGTCCGCCGTTCGGTGTCGTTGACAGCGGAAAACGTGAAAACAAGAAATGCCCCACTATCCTGCCGTCAAGCTCCGCCACAAACGCAAGCTCCGGAATGTAGTATTCGGAATCCCTTATTTCTTCTATCAGCGCAACGATATCCGTGCCGTCGGAGTAGTCCGTCCCCTCTTTGAAAGAACGGAGTACAAGCGAAACGATATCTTTATAATCGCCGTGCGTCTCGGGACGGATCGTCAATGCTTTCCAAACATATCGCTGTCCTTCATTTCCCGTTTTGCCATTCGGAATAAACCCTGCTTTTTCAAGCACCCGTTTGGATGCAAGATTGCTTTCTTCGGTTTCCGCTTCTATTTGTTTTACGCCGTCTTGGGAAGCCGCCCAATCGACGACCGCCGTTACCGCCTCCGTTGCATATCCGCGTCCCCGGTAATTTTCGACTATACCGTAGCCTATTTCGGCGGAGCCGGATTTATCAACGCCCTTAAAGCACAGCTCTCCTATATGTGTTCCGTCTTTTAGTTCTATCATCCAAATAGCATACCACTCCCACTGCTCTGGATAAGCAAGAGAGCCGTCAAGCATTTCATTGTAGGCGGCTTTCAAAATTTCGTCCGATTGCAGTGCAATGAATGATTTCATTTGTGTTTCGGAAGCCGCGTATATTCTTAAGCGTTTTGTTTCTATCATATTTCCCTCACTTGATTTCGGCTTGCCGCTCACATCGGCGTCCCGACCTCGATAAGATTTCCGTCCGGGTCATAAAACCGTACCACGCGTTGCCCCCAACTATGCGTCATGGGATAGTTTACGAATTCCGTTTCCGGGTAAAGATTTTTAAGCTTTTCGCAAAAAGCATCAACGTTTGCTTCCTCAAAATAAAGCTCGCAGGCGTTATTGTGCGGAACAATATCATTGCCTATAAACTCTCGCCAATATTTTTCCTCCTGCAGAACAAGCCCGCCGGACAGAATTATGTTGCCGTCATTATCCGCAAGCATTTTAAGACCGAAAAGGTCGCAATAATACTCTTTTGCTTGTTCAATATCCTTTACAACGATTAAAAAACCGCTTAATTGCATAAGCTACACATTCCTTTGCCGATATTTCATCTTTTTTAAGTTCCGGATTGTAAAACCGTTTTCTGTTTACTTTGCTCCGGACATCAATATAGTATTTCCATGATCACCGTCACAGTCGCAACGACGCATATAAGTACCGCTCCGTATTTCACATCCGCGATGCAAACAGACAACGGCAACAGAAACAGCAAAACTCCCGTAAGCTTGTTTCCAAACGAATGTTCAATACAAATTCTGTGTGTTTTTTTGCTTGCGATAAGAATACCGACGACCTTTGATACCGCAATTATCGCCGTCCAAATCCATATCCATATCGGAATGGACAAAAGCGGCAGTATCCGTACGGCATAAATGATTGCAAAAAGCAAATCCGCAACGCTGTCGAGCATTGCTCCGTTTTCACTTTCAGTGTGCAGTTTTCTCGCAACAAAGCCGTCAAGTACATCGCTGATACCGCACAAAAGATATAGGGCCGCAAACAAATATGAAGGCTGTAAAAAAGCAAGCAATGAAAGCGAAAACAGTATGCGGCTGATCGTAATACCGTCGGCAATCACGGCATTATTTTTTCCACCGTTTCAGTGTAGGGAACAATTTTTCGCAATACGCTTTCATTTCTTCATTGGTCATGCCCGCCTGTGCGCCATACTGACTGCACATTTCGATATATTCCTTCATCGAAACCTTGTCGGTAAATTCACCGTTCGTATAGCAATATTTACAATAGTCTTTGTTCGGGCTTCCGTCAGCATTTGTACCGAAAATCTCCTCGGATTCCATCGGCATTCCGCAGCTTTGACAGATTTTCAAATCTGCCTTTTTCTTTATCGGCACCCATATCCCGCACTCATAATCCGGCGATTGCGGATTCATTGCGGAATAGATTTCAAGGGATGACGCACCAATTTCATACACCATTTTAATGTTCGGTGCCCATTCGTTCCACACCTGTGTGTTAAGTGTCTGTAAGGATCCGGGTATCGGACCTTTTGCGGTGAATATTGCCCAGTCGCTTTCCGGGAAAGTGAAAAGTTCCAGTCCCTCCGGCACATCACCGCCCTTGTATAGTCCCGCGATCCAATAAGCAAAGTTATCATCGCCGTCGGCGCAGATAGCGTACATTCCGATGTTATTTTCAAGAATCGCTTCTTCAACGGGTGTGTCCGGATTCATAGTCTGCCAGAGGTGTGCATATTTGGCCGCATATTCCATGTCCCAGAATTCCGGGCATTTCCGATACCCCTCATTTGGTGCGATTTCGGTGTGATATCCGATAAATGTCAGCACGTTTTTGTGCTCGTAGATTACATTCATTTCTCTATCCCCGTTTCTTCCGATATTTATATTTATTATTTTTCGTCATCGTTCTTCTTTTTTTTATCTTTCACGGCATACAGCACGAAAAATACCGCAAGTGCCAATCCCATGCCGATCCACGGCAGTGCCGCGGACAAGAAATCCATAACATTTTTCATGATCTAATTCCTCTTTTTACCTTTGCCCATACCAACTGAGTATTTCAGACAATTTTTCGGCAGATACCTCATTGCCGCCGTTGAGCAACAATTCAAGCATATCATCTTCCTCGTGCGTTCTGCTTTGTTTTTCGGCAAGTCCTTTTCCCGCGGTTTTCTTCATTATCTGCATCATCAACTTATAAATTCCATGCAACTTATCCATTTCAAAGCCGCCTTGCAGATAGAAAAGCGGCAAATCATCGGAAATTTGATTTGCTTTTCTCATATCCGCAAGCTGAGAATCGCCGCCCGTCATCCCCACGCCGCAGAGCGCATCGATATCAAAGCGTTTCGATGCTTTTTTATATCCTTTAACCGTTCCCGCCATCAGCCAACCGAGATAAATGATTTCGCTTTTTGGCGGCAATTTCTTATTGGCATCAGTCAATTCATAAACAGGCAGACCTACTTTTTCTCCGAGCATTTCCGCATAGTGTTTCGTGTGCCCCGTTTGCGACACATATACTATCGCTTGAATCATTTTGATGTCACTCTTTTCCGTATGTATTTATAAAATGTTTCACATACATCTCGATTTGTTTCATGATTTCCCGTTCTTTTTCCGGCTCACGGTCACAATAGTGAATGAGTAAAGTTATCGGAGCCGTGTACGTGAATGCAATCATATCAGGGTCATCGTTTTTAATAAGCCCGGATTTCATCATATGCTCCAATACCTTGCGGTAAATCTCCTTTGTGCCGTTGATAAAATGCTCGGTCGCCAACTTTTTTATACGATCATCGCGGAACTGTTCGGTCAGAAGCAGTTTTCGTATCATGATGATTTTTTCGTCGTGGACGGTAAAACTCACCATGCGCATCGTAAGCTCAAAAAGCTCATCAAGTGATTCCGGCATTTTTGGCAAATTCTCTGTCGAGCCGAAGTTTTCGCCATAATAAGCTTCAGTTTTGTCAAGCAAAGCGTTCCAAATGGATTCCTTGCTGTCATAATGGCTGTATAACGCGGATTTGCTCAGCCCCATCCCGGCTGCAAAATCGCGAAGATTCGTTCCTTTATAGCCGTTTTCCGCAAACCTGACAAGCGCCTCATCCAAAATTCTGTCTTTTGTTTCCTTCCCCATAAAGCTCTCCTAATACGACTAAATGGTCTTAAATAATATTATAGCGACCATTTGGTCGCTTGTCAAGGAATTTTAACAGAATAATTTTTCTCTGTTCAAAAAAGCGTTCTGTTTTTGTCGAAAATATTTTTGTTGTAATTTTCCGAATTATATGGTAAAATAAAATCGGTGATATAGTAATTGCCATGTGCAGTATTATGAAAGGAGCGATATATGCGATTTTGTCGCATTATCAGCCGATAATTATGGAGTCACTCAACGGCTTGGAAAATATCATAGACTTTGAGCCCGGCGAAAACGGTCTGTGCTATAAGAATATTGATAACTTTGTTTACACTTTTTATACAAAGAAAAAGAATCCCGTGTTATGCGTCAATCTTCCGACGGTAAGCAAGAATGAAAAAGGCATGATTTCATGCTATATAAAGGAAAGTATTTCATATGTCGAAAAGCTTACGTTTATACGTGAAGGCGCGATAATACTTTTTTCCGAAAAAATACTTGATGAACCTGAGTATATTTTGAAGTTCGCGCAACAGCTTTCGGCATTTCTTTCTTCAGCCGGAATAGAATTTTCCAATCCCGAATTGAATATCGCTATCAGCAAAAACAAAAAAATGTATATCTTTGATTCTGTCGAGCGTCCGCTTTCACTCAATAATTTCGCTTTTGAAATGGGGAGTGAAGAAATGGATAGCGAAGATGATGTTCTGCCGCTCGACCCCATTACCGACAGCATCTTTTTCATTGATAATCAGTCCGAAGACCTTGATGATGACTATGAAGATTTGAAAGATATCCCCAAAGGATTCAAAGGCTTTTTGCTGATAAACAATTACGTCATTTATATTCTGTTTGCGATCGTGTTTTTTGTTCTGTCGGTATTATGCCCCAAAATCGCCGCCGCAACAGGATATCTTCTCGGTTGGGCTGCCGCTTCCGTCTATGTTTGGTTTGAAGACAACTTTGCAATGCTTCGCGCTATAATATACTCTTTCTTGACTATTTTGGTTGCAACATTCGCATTTTTCCTGTTTTCGTTCTTGTCACAGACAGAGCTTTATACGCTGTATGATTTTGTACATCAGTCACTTACGCTTCAATATTCGCTGTTCAATCTCGTTCTCGGAACATTACTTGCGTTTTTCGGCATTTATTCAACTGTTCCGTCAAAGAAAAAGCTTCAAAATCAAGGTCAGGATTTTTGATGAACACCTTTTTCTGCCGTCCGATGTTTGAAATAAACACAGGACGGTTTTATATTTTTTGGCTCTGCGTCAATAGTTGAGACTATTATCGAAGTAAAGAAAATAAAGTTTATCAACTATCGAAACTCACTTGATTTGAAACGGAATGAAAAAACCGGAAAATTTGATTTTTCTTCCTTCCAAATCAAATAAATAATTGACTTTCACCTGCATTTAATGGTATTATATACAAAAATGCACTTGCAAAAATTTCTTGGAGGTTTATATGAAAAAAGTTCTTGCATTCGATTTCGGCGCGTCGAGTGGACGCGCAATTTTAGGTACGTTTGAAAACGGCAAGATAGAGCTTGAAGAGCTTCACCGTTTTTCGAACGATCCCGTTGAAGTAAACGGCCATTTCTATTGGGATGTTCTCCGCCTGTTCCACGAGATAAAGCAGGGCATCCTTAAGTGTGCCGCCGCGGGACATAAGGACATCGCCGCAATCGGTATCGACACATGGGGTGTTGACTTCGTTCTTATCGACAAGGACGGCGAAATCGTGACGAATCCCTATCATTACCGCGATTATTCCGTCGAAAATATGGAAGCGACCTTCAAAAAGCTCGGTAAAGAAAACATCTATAAAAAGACAGGCATTCAGTTTGCCGCGTTCAACACGCTCTTCCAACTCAACTATCTTAAGGGAAACAAGCCGGAGCTGCTTGACCGTGCCGAGCATCTTCTGCTGATGCCCGATTTCTTTAACTATCTTTTGACCGGTAAAACCGCAGCTGAATACTCAAATGTTTCGACGACATCCATGATGAATCCCAACACCTGCGAGTGGGAATATTCACTCACCGACGCACTCGGCATCGACAGAAAGATTTTGGAAAACATCGTTGATTCCGGAACAGTTCTCGGCACACTCAAGCCCGAGCTTGCAAAGGAGCTTCAGATGCCCGAGGTACCCGTTATCTGCGTTGCCTCGCACGATACCGGCTCCGCAGTGGCATCCGTTCCGTTTGATGATCCCGACCACAGCCTTTACATAAGCTGCGGTACATGGTCGCTGATGGGTACGGAGCTTAAAAAGCCCCTTATCAACGATACCTCGTTCAAGTTCAATTTCACCAACGAAGGCGGCGTAAACCGTACAACACGTTTCTTAAGCAATATCATGGGACTTTGGCTCATTCAGGAGAGCCGCCGTCAGTGGAAGCGTGAAAACCTTGATTATTCGTTCAACGATATGGAGAATGCCGCAAAAGCATCCGTTCCGTTCAAATCGTTCATCAATCCCGATTTTGAAGGCTTCACACCTCCGGGAGACATGCCCTCGCGTATCAAGGAGTTCAATAAAAACGCAGGTCTCGCCGTTCCCGAAACCATGGGCGATGTAGTGCGTTGCATCTATCAGAGTCTTGCACTCAAATACCGTTATGTAACCGAATCAATGGAAGAAATGATGGGCAAAAAGATCGACACCATACATATGGTAGGCGGCGGTATAAAGGATAAATTCCTTTGCCAGATGACCGCAGATGCAACAGGCAGAAAGGTAGTTGCCGGTCCCGTAGAAGCCACCGCGATGGGCAACATCGCAGTTCAGCTTATGGCGCTCGGCGAGATCGACGACCTTGAGGGCATCCGCAAGGTGATAAAGGCTTCCGCCGACACCTGTACCTACACTCCATCCGGTGACACCGCAAAATGGGACGAAGCCTATAAGACTTTCAAGAAAGCATGCTTAAAGTAAGGCTTGTAAGAGATTTAAATAGCTAAGATTCCATGGTACAAATCGAATTGCAAAATAAAAGCAAGCACCGGGGATCGTGAAAAACCAGAAAAGTCTCTTTTCTCGTTCACGACGGGTCGATAATGATTTTTTATTCCGTTTACAGTCATAAGCCAATACAAACGGCATTAAAGCAACAGGCTCAAAGATCAATCTTTCAGCCTGTTTCTTTTACTGCCTTATCCACCTGCGGCAGTAAACAAAAGAAACTTTTTTGCTGTAATCGGAGCACAAAAAAAGATATTTTGACAAAACGATGGATGAGTTTGAACTCTCATACATGATAAGTGAAATATCGGCTGACGCCGATGTGAAATAATTTGCTGACGCAAATTGTGAAATATTTTCGCTTAGCTCAAATGTGAAATGAAATAAATCCACCAACGCCCGCAGGCATTTCACATTGCGTAGCAATATTTCACACGCAAAGCGTATTTCACAAATCCCGAATGGGTTTATTTCGTTGAAAAAAGCATCGCTTCTGCAATGCTTTTTTCATGGTGGAGGCGAGGGGAATCGGACCCCTGTCCAGAGAGGCGGAAATACAGTTTTCTACGAGCGTAGCCGTTGATTGAGATTCCCGACGGTGCTTGCACAGCGGCAGGCTTACACTGTCGGTAGCTTCATTTTACATCGCGGAGGCAAAGCTTAATCCGCTGACGTTCACTGCGAAAAATGGCGCCGAAATTTCAAGCCCGCAGTAAGCTCGAGTTCGACGGAAGCTATTAAGCTACAGCTTCTAAAGTTCTGTTTGATCTTACGTTTATATTTAACGTCCGAGAGTTTAGCGTGTTCCCGAGATCACGGCTCGCTTACCGTACCACCGAACGACCCTGTCGAAACCTTTACGCCCCCTTATATAAATGTCGCATTGCGACATTAAAAGCCTAAGCTTGCAAGAAATTTTATGGATTCATCTATCCACGTACGGCAGTAATATGCCGGAGAATTTTTAATATCAACACCGTTCGTCACCTCATCAGCAGTAGCAAGACCGTGCCAACCGTAGGGATAAACGTGAAGCTCAAACTGTACACGGTTTTCCGCAAGTGCCGAAGCGAATGCAATGCTGTTTTTTACCGGCACACATGCGTCCTCAGCCGTGTGCCAAAGAAACGTCGGCGGTGTATCCTGTTTTACATGTGTTTCAAGAGACATTTTCTTATAAATCGGTGCCTCAGTATCGGCCGTGCCGGTGAGATTCTGTATCGAACCTGCATGACTGAATGACGGATCGGCTGAGATCACGGGATAACCGAGTACCATTGCATCGGGACGGATCGTCTCCGGCGAAGTCTTTAGCATATCACATATGAACGGATCGTTCCAGAATACACCGAGCGAAGCCGCAAGATGTCCGCCTGCGGAATATCCGTTTATGGCTATTTTTGAAGCGTCGATATGCCATTCCTCCGCATGGCGTCTTATATAGAGCATCGCACACGCGGCTTCGAGAAGCTGCTGCGGATAATGCTCCGGCGTAATGCTGTAGGTAAGCGCAAATGCCGAATAGCCCATGCGCATATAATGGAACGCTATCGGCTCGCCTTCGCGCGAATAGCATACCGAGCAATAGCCGCCGCCGGGGCATATGAGCATTGCGGGCATGTACCTGTCCGGCTGACGGTCAAGTATCATATCGTTTACATAGCATGTCAGCGTAGGATTCTGACTTGATGAAAGTTGAGGAAATTCTGCTTTCAGGTCTACCGTAAAAAATTTCATATCATTCGCCTCTGTTCTTTACCGCGCGGTCAATATCGCGTTTTATATCCTTTATTGCGGCATCTTCGCGCTTATCATGAAGCTTTTTACCCTTAGCAAGTGCCACTTCTATTTTAACAAGTCCGTCTTTGAAATACGCCTTTGTAGGGATTATCGCATAACCGACAGTCTTCATTTTTCCGTACAGACGATCTATTTCGCGCCTGTGCATGAGAAGCTTGCGCGTACGGAGCGGATCTTTATTGAAAATGTTTCCTTTTTCATATGGTGAAATGTGCATTCCGATGATAAACATTTCACCGTTTCGGATAAGCACATGGCTGTCCTTAAGATTCGTTTTACCGAGACGCATCGATTTTACCTCTGTGCCGGCAAGCTCGATACCCGCTTCAAAGGTTTCCTCAATGAAGTAATCGTGATGTGCTTTTTTATTATCGGAAATCAACTTAATACCTTTGTTTATCATTTGCCGTCTCCGCATTTCATATTGATGTTATGGTACAACGATTTTATAAAAAAGTCAACTATAAAAGCGAAAATTCCACTTTCCCGGACTGAACGGTCGTACCCAAGACCTTTATTTTTACAGCATCGCCCAAGGTATAACGTTTTTCGTCATTATACAGCATGAAGCGTGCTTCGTCGTAATGAAAGTATCCTTTGACCGTAGCTATAGGGATAAAGCCCTCGACTGTATTATCCAACTCGACGAACATTCCGTACGGCGTGACGCCGGAAATATACCCAAAAAACTCCTCACCTATATGTTTACTCATGTATTGAGCTTTTCTTATATCGTCCACATCGCGCTCACAGTATGCGGCATTTATCTCCTGTTGCGTGCATATTTCAGCAAGCTTTTCCATTTGTGACGCATATGCTTCGATCGCTTTGTGCTGACCGTCAAAACTCATATGGAGCACACGGTGTACGATAAGATCGGGGTATCTGCGAATTGGCGATGTAAAGTGCAGGTAATCATCAAGTGCGAGCCCGAAATGCCCGTCGCATGTCGGCTTGTATTTTGCCTTGCTCATCGTGCGCAGCATCGTCTTCTTGATAAGATTTTCTTCCTCACTGCCTGCAAATTTATCAAGTAAAATATTGAAATCAGACGGTTTCGGTGACAACGGAAGCGATTCTCCGAAAACCTTTATAAGCTTCTTAAAGCCTTCAAGTTTTTTCTCCTCGGGAGGCTCATGTACTCGGAAAACACACGGTAATGCATGATTGCGCATATGTGCAGCCACAGTTCTGTTTGCCGCAAGCATGAACTGCTCTATCATTTTATTGGAAATCCCGATCTCATGCCGTACTACTTTTTCAGGAAAGCCGCTGTCATCAAGTATTATATCCGCTTCGGGCAAATCAAAGTCGATGCTTCCGCGATTATGCGCGACATCAGCAAGTATTCCTGCAAGCTTTTCCATTAAAAGAAGCATTCCGAAAACATCAGCATATGTTTTGCGAAGCGGCGAACGCGGATCTTCGAGCATTCCGGTCACTTCGGAATATGTCAATCTGTGGTTGCTGTTTATCACCGACGGTGCAATATGATAATCTGTTATTTTTCCCTGATTCGTAATTACCATAAAGCACGAAAGTGTAAGTCTATCCTCGTGAGGATTGAGCGAGCATATGCCGTTGCTGAGCTTTTGCGGAAGCATCGGAAACACTCTGCCGGGTATATAAACGCTCGTTGCGCGCTTTGCAGCTTCGGCGTCGATTGCTGACGACAATGTCACATAATGTGATACATCCGCAATATGCACACCGAGCAGATAATCACCGCGCTCGGTCATTTCAAGCGAAACGGCATCGTCGAGATCCTTTGCGTCATCTCCGTCTATCGTAACTGTAGGCAGCTTTCGTAAATCGAGTCTACCGCTAAGTTCACCACAAAAAACCTCATTCGGCATCTGCTCCGCCTCACCAATAACCTTTGGCGGAAAGTTTTCCTCGATTCCGTATGAGCGAAGCACGGAAAGAATTGCGGTATTGTCATCGTCGGCGGAGCCTAAATTTTCATCGACTCTGCATATTCCGTTGGTCTTACCCGTCGGATATGCTTTAACGAAACCGACTATTTTATCTCCCACGTTCACTTTTGAGCGCTCGCTTTTGGGGAGAATGAATATTTCGTGTAATTTTTTATCGTCCGGCTCAATGAAGAAAAACTGACCATCACGTCTTACAGTACCCACGATTTTTTGATTGGCGCGCTCTATGATTTTTACTACCTCGCAGTGCGAGCCGCGCATACGGACAAGCACGCGGTCGTTATTCATGACCGCGAAATCTCTGCTCTTGATTATTTTGAGGTCGCCATCAAGCGAATCGCACACAAAAAAGTCCGTGCCCGCTGCCGTAGCCGCTACCCTGCCTTCAAGCATGCCCGCTTTTTCCGGCACAAGAAAACGTCCGTTTTTCTCCGAGAGTCTTCCCTCATTTACAAGACGCAAAAGCTCTTTTTTGATTATCGGCAGTTCGCTTTTTTTCACGCCGAGTGTTTTTGCCACGGTTTGTGCGGTGACGGGTGTATTGAATTGTCTTATTGTTTTTGTTAAATCCATCATATTAAAATATCAATAAAAAAACCGTATTTCCGCTTTGCGCAAAAATACGGTATCTGCTGTTTGGATGTCAGGTCAAATCTCTGCGGTTTCCGCGATAACGGCGGCTGTTTCCGCAGGTGCCTCTTCGTCCGATGATTTTGCCGCCGAATCCATGGCAAACATCACCGTAAGAATAAGACTGATGACAACAAATATTATAGTGCAGATCTTCGTTATTTTTGCAAGCTTTTCATCAGCTGCAAGCTCCTTACCCTTACCGAAATAGTTATCGCTCTCACTGTTGGCGGTAACGCCGGTGATACCTTCGCTCTTGCTCTTCTGCAATGCTACCGAAACAATAAGGATAAGTGACAAGATAAGTATGATTATTTCAAGGATAAGCTCAATAACAGCCATAATACGAAACCTCCGTTTTATCAGTAAAATAGATTATAGCATATAAAAATCTTTTATGCAAGCGATTTTTGAAAAAAACAGATTCCTTTTTAGAAAAATTATACGATAGTTAATCTGAGTTCGTTTTTCAATTCTTCATCGGGATGATAGCCATAATTAATATCCTTTGAAGCATTACGAATAAGAGCCATCAACAGTTCGTCCGAATTTTCTGTCGGATCAAATCTTTCTCCGTTAAAACTGCTTCGCACATTCCCGTCTAAGCCGTGAATATACCCCCTTTTATGGAGGTTCTCCTCCCCACGTGCCCGACGGTTTTTGGAAATGCGTGGAAAACTTTTAATTACGCTTCGCGCCGAAGTAAAAACAAATACAGTATTTAGTGCTAATATACACTACAGGCGCTGTTGTTTCGCGATCACTTACTATCTGTCTGTAAATAAATTTATTCTTTGCTTATCTCCGTATAGACAATCCCGATTTTGCTGAATCTGCTTCCGCCTCTAACGTAGATCTCATTTTTCGCTTTTATGTACTGTATATAACTTGCCCGAAAAAAATGTTTTAATTTTTCAAAAATTCTGCTGGACAAAATAAAATAATTTGATATAATAGACAAGTAATAAAAGATGTTTGTGCTACCGTGGCTCAGTCGGTAGAGCGGTTCACTCGTAATGAACAGGTCGCCGGTTCGATTCCGGCCGGTAGCTCCATTTTTTTGCCGGAATGATGGAATTGGCAGACGTGCGGGACTCAAAATCCCGTGGTAGCGATACCGTGCGGGTTCGACCCCCGCTTCCGGCACCATTACAAAAAGCACTTGCAAAAGCAAGTGCTTTTTGCAATTATATCCGCCTTCGGTGGATGATATACGCCTGCGGTGTATGAACGAACGGATATTATATCACAAG
This sequence comes from Clostridia bacterium, assembly GCA_045600145.1. Lineage (GTDB taxonomy): Bacteria > Bacillota > Clostridia > Christensenellales > QALW01 > UMGS1322. The sequence continues at coordinate 13,661 of JAZRXI010000086.1, forward strand.
CAAAAATGCTTGCTTGCAATGGCATTTTTGCGCCGTCATTCAATACGCAGACATATCGAGTCAGCGATATATCATTAAATACCACGAGAGTTCACCCGCATCCACCGATTTGTCAAAAATACTTTTTACCTTATCTCTGTTTTTGTGCAGACAATTATTTGAGCATTTCGATTTCATATGTTGTATTTCTGTTATGCAAAGTGCTTTCTTTTATATTCGGACGGGGTCATGTTCAGTGATTTTTTGAATGCCGCTGAAAAATAATATACGTTTGAAAAGCCGGAAAGCTCGGCTATATCGCAGATTGTTGCATCAGGCATTGAAAGTAAATGCTCACAGGCAAGTTTCAGTCTTGCGTTCATGATGTAGCCGTGGGGAGAAACACCGAGTTCGGAATGAAAAATGCGTCGCAAATGGACATCGCTTATTGCGGCAAATGCCGAGATTTCAGATATATTCAGATCAGACCTCGTGAGATTATCTCTTATATATTTCAGTACGGCATTTAACAGTACATGTTTTTTATTCTGATGCTTGCTGTCAAGATAGTCGCAGCATAACAGATATATAAGTTCGTAAAATTTCTGCATTATCTTGAGATTGTATGCTGTATCCGGAATGTTTGCATTGAAAAGCTCTTTTACTTTTTCGAGAAAAAACGAATTATTTGTCGGCGTATACGGTCCTGGCAGAGGAATAATGTCGCTTGTTGCACCGTCGCAAAGCACAAAATCAATAACATAGGCGGATATTATTCCATCGGTAAGAGGAACACCTGAATACGGTATGCCCTTCGGAAGCAAAACAAATTGTCCTTCAGTTGCCGTAAGAGTACGGTCGGTAAAATGGTATTCAATACCTCCGGATGTGAAGTATATAAGTCCGTTGTTTGTGCGCGGAGCCGAATAATTTCTTGACCATTCTGTAGTAGAGAAGTGCCAAAGATTGCACACGGAGTGAATTGCCAGCTTGAATTGCACTGCTTCACTGTACGTAAGATTATTATTCATAATATATCCTCCGGCTGATAAGTATACTTTAATAATAAGGTATATTATCAGCTGTGTCAAGAAAATTTAATGTTCGATAATCATAAAAACATGTTCTGTTTTTTAGTATTCCGCAAATTGACGTTCGCTATAACCATTTTGACGAATAAATTATAATCACACGGCGCTTTTGTCCGAAAACCTAAAATAAGGTTTACAAAAAGCCGTAACACATGTATAATAACAAAACATATGTAAATTGCAGTAAGGAGTTAGATCAATGGAAAAGAAGAAAAAGGTCGGCTTTGCCAGCGGAGTGGGCTTCATACTTGCAGCGGCAGGCTCTGCTATAGGTCTCGGAAATCTGTGGGCATTCCCATACAAAACCGCAAAGAACGGCGGTGCAGCATTCGTGTTTATGTATATCGCGTGCGTACTGCTTATAGGCTTTGTAACGATGCTCAGTGAAATACATCTCGGCAAGCGTGCTCACGCAAATCCTGTTACCATATATAAAAAGGTCAATAAGAATCTCGGATGGTTCGGACTTATCGCAATAATAATTCCGTTTTTTATCGTCTGCTATTATTCCGTACTCGGAGGATACACGTTAAAATACACAATGAATTCGTTTTCGGGAAATGCCGGAATTCTGCCTGTTTTCTCGGTAAATACGGGTGAAGTAATACTTTATACGGGAATATTCATCGCACTTGCGATAGTCGTGATAATGAGCGGTGTAAAGGAAGGCATAGAAAAAGTATCGAAGGTACTTATGCCCGCGCTGTTTATAATCCTTATTTGCATAGTCGTATATTCACTTTGCCTCGGCAGCGGCGTTAAGGAAGGACTCGAGTTCTATCTTAAACCGGATTTCAGCAATATCGGCTTCGAACAAATTCTTGCGGCGATGGGACAGGCATTCTTTTCACTTTCGCTCGGAATGGGAATCATGCTGACCTACGGTTCATACACCGGCAAGGAAATAAATATAGTAAAATCAACGGGTATGATATGCTTATTCGATACGATCGTTGCATTGCTTGCGGGACTTGCAATATTCCCCGCGGTAGCGCACTTCGACCCGTCTATGCTTGATAAATCCTCAGGCGTAGCGCTTATATTTGCGATACTGCCTGATGTATTTGATTCAATGGGAACACTCGGTAATATTGTTTCGTTTCTTTTCTTTGCCATGGTTTCGATCGCCGCTATCACGTCGGTGATATCACTTATCGAGGTAGTGACGCAGTTCGTTATCCAGAAATTCAGAATTTCGCGTAAGAAGTCGGCGGCGACGGTTGCAATACTGTGTTTTATCGTGTCCGTTCCCGTCGGATTGTCGCTCGGTAAAGTGGGAATACTTGAAGAAGAAGGGCTGAATTTGTTCGGTTTGGATTGGCTCACCTTCTTTGACGAGGTAACAAATACCGTGCTGATGCCTGTGTGTGCTCTGTTCGCGTGCATTGCGATAGGCTGGATAATCAAGCCAAAAAACGCGATAAAGGAAATGGAGGAGCACGGAACACGTTCAAAGATAAATCCGATGCTTGCCGCAATCTACTGCGTTATGGTAAAATACATTACGCCCGCACTCATCATAATAGTTGAGATTTTCGGGATCAAATCGAAGTTTGACGAAAATCAGCAGGCAGTGGTTTATTTTGCATATGCTCTGCTTGCTGTCTGCGCGATCGTATATTTCATCTTCCTGCGCAATACCGAGACAGGTACGAATGATGATGAGATCGTTCTTGACAAAAACGGCGAAAAAAGCAGCTATAATGTGATAGAATAAAAAATGCTTGCCAACAAAAGCGCAATGTGATACAATAAGCTAAATATGTAAAAGCAGTGAAGAAGGAAAGTAACGTTTTTCGTTCGGCGCAGAGAGGATGCGGTCGGTGTAAGCATCTGTGGACGGTCTTTGTGAAGTTCCCTTCGGAGCTTCCGGCTGAACATCAAAGTAGGCACGGACGGCGACAAACCGTTAATTGTTGAGGCACTTGTTTGAGTGTGAATAAGGGTGGTACCACGGTCTTTCGTCCCTTGCGGATGAAAGACCTATTTTTATTTTTAAGGAGGCATTTGTATGCTTGACAAACTGAATGATGTCAGAAAACGTTTTGACGAAAGACTCGCACAGCTCAAGACTGCGGCGGATCTCGAAGAGCTGCGCATAACGTTTACGGGCAAAAAGGGCGAACTGACCGAAATACTCAGGTCGATGGGCTCGGTTGCACCCGAGGAAAGACCTCAAATGGGACAAAAGGTAAATGAACTTCGCAACGCTATCGAAGAAGCTATTGCAGAAAAAAAGGAAGAGCTTCAGCGCGCCGCACGAGAGCGTCAGCTTGCCGAAGAAGTGGTGGATGTCACAATTCCCGCAGCACCTGCAACGAAGGGTACGCTTCATCCGCTTTCGCTTACGCGTGAACGCATGTGTGAGATATTCCGCAATATGGGCTTTGACGTTGTTGACGGTCCCGAGGTGGAGACCGATTACCATAACTTCAAGGCACTCAATCTGCCCGACGATCATCCCGCACGCGATATGCAGGATACATTCTATATTGCCGAAAAGCTGCTTCTGCGCACACAGACATCGGCCGCACAGATAAGAACGATGAAATCGCGTAATGTGCCTATCCGCGTTGTCTGCCCCGGGCGTGTTTACCGCGCCGACGAGGTCGATGCGACACATTCACCCGTGTTCCATCAGCTTGAGGGACTTGTTGTTGACAAGGGCATCAACCTTTGTCACCTTAAATACATACTTGAGGAATTTGCTCACGAAATGTACGGCCCGGATGTAAAGGTGAAATTCCGTCCGTCATACTTCCCGTTCACAGAGCCGAGTATCGAGGTAGACCTTTCCTGCTCAGAATGCGGCGGAACGGGATGCAGAGTATGTAAGGGTACAGGCTGGATAGAAGTGCTCGGCGCGGGACTTGTTCATCCGAATGTTTTGCGTGAATGCGGCATCGATCCCGATGTTTACAGCGGCTTCGCGTTCGGCATCGGCATAGACCGTATCACCACCACGAGCTACAAGATACCCGATCTTCGTCTCGTATTCGAAAATGATGTACGCTTTCTTAAGCAATTCAGGTAAGGGGTGATATAGATGAAGGTTTCATATAATTGGCTTAAAAAATATGTTGATATAGACGTTGCACCCGAAGAGCTTTGCGAAAAAATGACGTCACAGGGCTTTGAAGTAGAGGGCATGGAGAAAAGTGCCGTGATGCGCAATGTCGTCGTTGCAAAAATACTTGAAATAGAAAAGCATCCCGATTCCGATCATTTGCAGATATGCCAGCTTGACTGCGGCACGGGTGAAAACGTGCAGATAGTTACCGGCGCGCAGAACGTGTTCATAGGTGCACTCGTGCCTGCCGCACTTGACGATTCCGACCTGCCCGGCGGCACGCATATCAAGCGCGGTAAGCTCCGCGGTGTGGCGAGCTACGGCATGATGTGCTCGGGCGGTGAGCTCGGCTTGCTCGGCTCGGGCTTCCCGAATGCCGACGTTGACGGCATCATGATACTTGACGATAAGTACACGCCCGGCACGGACATGAATGCCGTTATCGGCGCGGATGATTGCGTCATCGACTTTTCCGTGACATCAAACCGCCCCGACTGCAACTGCATACTCGGCATCGCACGCGAGGTCGCAGTATGTCTCGGCAAGGAGATAAAGTTGCCGAAAACGGAATATACCGTTAAGCATGAGGCTTCGGCAAAAATCGAAGTCACGGTAGAGGATCATGACCTCTGCCCGCGTTATATCGGAACTACGGTCGAGAATATCCGCATCGCACCGTCACCCAAGTGGATGTGTGACTGTCTTAATTCGGCAGGCATGCGTCCGATAAACAATATAGTCGATATAACCAATTTCGTAATGCTTGAAACAGGTCAGCCGATGCATGCATTCGATATAAACGATATAGCCGACGGAAAGATAGTTGTCCGCAGAGCAAAGGAAAACGAAAAGCTCACGACACTTGATTCCAAGGAATACACGCTCAATACCGATGTTCTCGTTATCGCCGACGGCAAGCGCGCTGTCGGTATAGCAGGCGTTATGGGCGGCGAAAACAGTGAAATAAAAGATACCACCTCAGGCATTTTCTTTGAATCGGCAAAATTCCGCCGTGACAGCGTAAGGAAAACAGCCCGTACGCTCGGCATCGCAACAGAGGCAAGCTCACGCTTTGAGAAAGGCATCGACGCCGCCGGCTGCCGTTTTGCGCTTGACCGTGCGCTGTCTTTGATAGATGAGCTTGACGCGGGCGACATAACCTCATGGAATCCCGACATTTACGAAGCTTTGCCCGAAGCAAAAGAACTTGATGCACCATTAAAGCGCATCGAGGAGCTTTTGGGCATAACCGTTCCGACGGAAACGATACTTTCGATACTTAAAAATCTCGGTATCGACGCAGAGCTTAAGGATGATGTCATCAAGTGCGTTATCCCGACACGCCGTGACGATATCGAGGGCGTTGCGGACATAGCCGAAGAAATAATCCGCGTATACGGTTATGACCATATAATTTCAAAGCCGCTCTCCGGCGTGCTTACTCGCGGCACAAAGACAAAGGAAATGCAGCTTTCCGACATCGTAAAGGATCTGCTTGTTTCCTGCGGCGCGAACGAGATTGCGACATATTCGTTCATTTCGCAAAAAGCATATGATATGCTCGGCATTTCAAGCGAAAACACCGTAAAGCTGTTGAACCCGCTCGGCGAGGATTACAGCATAATGCGTACACAGCTTTATTCAAGCATGCTTTCGTGCATGGCACTCAACCTCAGCCGCGGTACCAATGAAATGCGTCTGTTCGAAATCAGCAAGCTGTTCATACCGAAGGCTCAGCCCGTGACCGAACAGCCTTATGAAAAGCCGGTAATTGCGATAGGTCTTATCGGCGGCAACGAGGATTTCTTCACACTTAAATCGCTTGTTGAGGCAATTTTCGAACGCTTCGGCGTAAAGGCGACATATGCACGTTCTCAGCAATCATTCATGCATCCGGGCAGACAGGCAGTGGCAATGCACAAGGACAAGGTGCTTGCATACCTCGGCGAAATACATCCCGATACCGCCGCGAATTTCGATATCGAAGCACGTCCGCTTATCGCTCAGATAGACCTTGAAGAGCTGTTTGCACTTGCGGACACAAAGGTGCTTTATAAGGCATTGCCGAAATATCCCGCGATACAGCGCGATCTTGCAGTGCTTGTTGACGAAACGCAGGAAATAGGCCCGATGCTCGACGCGATCCGTTCGGCGGGCGGCGCGCTCGTCACCGATGTACGGCTTTTTGATATTTACAAAAATCCCGTACTCGGAGCCGGTAAAATGAGTGTTGCATTCTCGATAACCATGCTCAACCCGGAGCGCACTCTCAAGGCGGAGGAAGCGCAGAAAGCGTTCGATAAGATCGTGCGTTCGCTTGAGTATCGCTTCGGCGCGTCACTCAGAGGCTGATCCGTAAACACGGCAAAAGCTGTTTGCAGGTATCAAAAGCGGAGGTAAAAAACAAACGGATGTCACCTTCGCTTTTTTTGTTTTTGCGGTGCGCCGTGCTTAAAAAAGCTCCGTACGTCAAAAACAGTAATTCGTGCGCAAAAATTGTAAAACTCCGATTGACAACTTTACATAATATGTGATATAATTCTCTGTGATATTAAAGACGACACGGGATGCTGTCAAAGATACGGAATGGGCAGGTGATACTGTTTCGTTTCGCACCTTGACTGTCTTACGGGGATCGTCTTTTTTCGGAGGGTTTTATGGTAGCAATGCGCAAAGAGAATATTTCATCATGCTTTTCGTCATACTGTAGGTCATATTCCCCTTTGATAGATACCGAACTTTTCTCTTCCCTTTCGGAAAATAAAAATTATATCATTTTCCCCGGTTTCTGTGACGTGCATGTGCATTTCAGAGAGCCGGGTTTTTCTTATAAGGAAACGGTACGCTCCGGCTCACGCGCGGCAGCGCACGGAGGATACACGGCAGTATGTACTATGCCGAATCTTTCGCCCGTGCCGGATTCGACCGAGCATTTGCAAATCCAAAAGGATATAATTGCAAGTGACGCCTGCATAGATATCTATCCGTTCGGCGCACTGACCGTAGGCGAACGCGGGGAAACACTTGCCGATATCGACGGTATGGACGTTTTAGGCTTTTCCGACGACGGCAAGGGCGTGCAGAATGATGATATCATGCGTGCCGCAATGGAAAAGGCAAAAAAAAGAAACAAGATAATTTCTGCGCACTGCGAGGTAAACGCACTGCTTAACGGCGGATATATCCACGACGGCGAATATGCGGAAAATAACGGGCACAGAGGGATATCATCCGAGAGCGAATGGAAAATGACAGAACGCGATATACGCCTTGCCAAAGAGACAGGCTGTGCTTATCACGTTTGTCATATTTCGACAAAGGAGAGCGTGGAGCTTATCCGAAATGCTAAGCGCGACGGTGTAGATATAACATGTGAGACCGCACCGCACTATCTTGTTATGGATGAAAATGACCTGCGCGACGATGGCAGATTCAAAATGAATCCGCCGCTGAGATCAAAAAAAGACCGTGAAGCACTTATCGAAGGC
>JAZRXI010000087.1:0-61723 GCA_045600145.1 Clostridia bacterium
TTCGCACCGAAAACGTGATGTTTTTCTGCAAGATTTGATGAGGAGGACGAAGTAATATAAGACATATTACGAGGACGACGAATCTTAAGATTGCAAAAAACAGCCGTTTTCGGCATCGGGGTTCGACTCTCTTATGCTATATCGCGTCGGTACGCATGAAAACGAAAATACCGAAAGATTTGTTACGGAGATATGCTATCCGATAACACAACATAGAAAAGTGTCCCTCCGGAAGTCAAATGTTTATTTGATTTCCGGAGGGGAATTTTTGTTTTGCGGAATATCTGCAAATTCAAATTTTTGATGAAATGTCAAAGATTTATTTGACTAATGTTGAAAAAAGTTATACAATTAAAAAAAATATGCTGTTAAAGAAGGATAGTCTAATGTCAGATATTCAGAGTGTGCTGAAACAATTCGGCTTCGAGAGTGAAGTAACTTATGAGCCTTACGGTCACGGCCACATCAACGATACATATCTTATCAACGACGATTATATTTTACAGAGAATAAATACATCGGTGTTCAAGGATCCTGACGGGCTTATGAAAAACATCGAGCTCGTGACTGATTTTTTGCGCAAGAGTGCAAAAAATCCCAAACGCGAGGTACTTAAAATAAATAAGACGGTCAACGGGAATAATTATTTCAGGGACGAACAGGGAACTGTTTGGAGAGTGTATGACAGAATACAGAATGCGCGCGGCGTTGAAAGCGCACAGAGCGGTAAGGAAATGAGTGCGTGCGGCTTTGCGTTCGGGGACTTTCAACGCAAGCTGAACGACTTTGACGCGACACTGCTCAGTGAGACGATACCGGATTTCCACAATACAACAAAACGCTTTCTTGCTTTTAAGGATGTGCTTGAAAAGGATGTATGCGGACGAGCGAAGGACGCACAGGAAGAGATATCATTTGTGCTCGGACATGAAAAGTTTATTTATGATTCAATGGAGATGTATTCGCATCTGCCGCTTCGCGTAACTCACAACGATACTAAGTTGAACAATGTGTTGCTCGATGTTGTGACACGTGAGCCGGTATGCGTTATTGACCTTGATACGATAATGCCCGGGTATGTTTCGAATGACTTTGGTGATGCTGTGCGCTTCGGCGCAAGCACCGCGGCAGAGGATGAAAAAGATCTTTCCAAGGTCGGCTTTTCTATGGAAATGTACAATGCTTTCAAGGAAGGCTTCCTCAAAGGATGCGGTAATGCTTTGACTGACGGCGAGGTAAAGGCACTGCCTGTCGGCGCAATGCTCATGACACTTGAGTGCGGCATGCGTTTTCTGACGGATTATCTTGATGGCGATAACTATTTCAAGACTGCTTACTCGGAGCATAACCTTGTGCGCTGCCGCACACAGTTCAAGCTCGTCAGCGAAATGGAAAAGCTGTTCAGCTGAGTATATGCGGATAATTATAGTTTTTGAAAGGTCAGCCTATATTAAATGAGAAATACACGCAGGCTTGCACTTACGGGAATTTTTTCGGCAATGGCGTTTTTGCTGATGCTGCTTGAATTTCCGCTTGCGTTTGTGATACCCGATTTTATAAAATTCGATTTTTCAGAGCTTCCTGCACTGATATGCGCGTTTTCGGCAGGTCCCCTGTGGGGAGGTGCTGTATGTCTGATAAAGAATTTACTGCATCTGACAGTTTCGGCGACAGGCGGAGTGGGGGAGCTTGCTAATTTTTTGCTCGGGATCTGCTTTGTGGTGCCTGCGGGAGCAGTGTATAAAAAGGCACGCACGAAGAACGGCGCGCTTATCGGATGCGTCATCGGCGCGGTTGTCGGCAGTGTTGTCAGCTTTCCCGTCAATTCTTTCATAACGTATCCGTTTTATATGAATTTTTTGCCTGAAGAAGCCATAATAGCCGCGTACAGAGTATTTATACCGTCACTTGAGTCACTTTGGCAGGCACTGTTGATATTCAATCTGCCGTTTACATTTTTTAAGTTCGCGGCTGATTCGACGATAACATTTTTGATATATAAACGAATTTCACCACTACTTAAAGGGAAAAAATCTGCCAAATAATGAAAAAAATAAAATAATGCGTGCAAAATATTTGTTTTTGTGATATAATCTATTTGTGCCTGTTTTGTCAGGTACAAATAGGTATATAATTTTTTTAGGGGGATAACAAAAATGGCTTTAACAAATGAACAGAAGCAGGCTGCATTTGCTGAGCTGGCGCAATTCATCGAAGAAAAAAAAGATGATGCCGGCAAGCTCATGCCCATCATGCAGCAGGCACAAAAGCTTTTCGGTTGCGTTTCGCTTGAAGTGCAGGAATTCATTTCCGAAAAGACCGGCGCGCCCGTATCTGAGCTTTACGGGATCGCTACCTTCTATGCGCAGTTTACGCTTGAACCCAAGGGTGATAATGTCGTTAGCGTATGTCAAGGTACTGCCTGCTATGTCAAGGGCGGCGCGGCTATACTTGAAGAGGTAAAGAAAATCCTCGGCATTGACGCGGGTCAGACGACGAAGGACGGTAAGTTCTCGATACAGGATACCCGCTGTCTCGGCTGCTGCGGACTTGCACCCGTAATGGTAATAAATGAGGACGTTTACGGACGGCTTGTTCCTGCCGATGTAAAAGGCATATTGGAAAAGTATATGGCGTAAGCCGTGAAATCTGAGAAAGGAATCTGAGCTTATGAAATCATTGAATGAATTGCAGGCAATCAAGGAAAAAATGCAGGACAAGATCATCGTCAGACCCGGCTCGGGAAACATCCGCGTAGTAGTCGGCATGGCTACCTGCGGTAAAGCGGCGGGAGCGGCTCCCGTTCTCGATGCACTTGTTGCCGGTGTTGAAAAAGAAGGACTCGGCGGCAAGGTCACCGTTTCGCAGACCGGCTGTGTCGGCATTTGCCAATATGAGCCCGTAGTTGAGGTTTACGAGGCTGACAAAAGAGTTACTTATGTTAAAATGACCGCGGAAAAGGCTGAAGAAGTTGTAAAGAAGCACCTTGCCGGCGGCGAAGTAGTAGCCGAATACACTATCGGCAATTACAAAGATTGATCGGAGGTATAATCATGACTGAAAATATCAACGGAGCGCAGGGCGCGGTGTCACTTGATGCTATACCGTTCTACGGGGCACAGAAGCGTGTCGTTCTCCGCAACTGCGGCGTTATCGATCCCGAAAGTATCGACGAATACATAGCCATGGACGGCTATCAGGCACTTGGCAAGGCTCTTACCGAAATGACGCCCGATGACGTTATAAAGGTAATAACCGACTCCGGACTTCGCGGACGCGGAGGCGGCGGCTTCCCGACCGGCAGAAAGTGGGCACTTTGCGCCCCCAATAAGGCACCTCAGAAGTATGTTGTCTGCAACGCCGATGAAGGCGACCCGGGTGCATTCATGGACCGTTCAGTACTTGAAGGTGACCCGCACTGCATCATCGAAGCAATGGCGATCGCAGGTTATGCAATCGGCGCAAGCATCGGTTACATTTATGTCCGCGCTGAATATCCCGTTGCCGTTGAGCGTTTGCAGATCGCAATACAAAAAGCGCATGAATACGGGCTTTTGGGTAAAAATATATTCGGTACGGATTTCAGCTTTGAACTTTATATCCGTCTCGGTGCAGGCGCGTTCGTCTGCGGTGAGGAAACCGCACTTATGCGTTCTATAGAAGGCAAGCGCGGCGAGCCCCGTCCGAGACCTCCGTATCCGGCTGTAAAGGGCCTTTACGATTCTCCCACGGTTGAAAACAATGTTGAGACATTCGCGAATGTTGCTCAAATCATCCTTCACGGTGCGGATTGGTTCAAGAGCGTCGGCACTGAAAAGTCAACGGGTACGAAGATATTCGCGCTCGGCGGAAAAATCAAGAACACCGGACTTGTTGAGATACCCATGGGTACTCCGCTTTCCAAGATCATTTACGATATCGGCGGCGGCATCCCCAATGGCAAGAAGTTCAAGGCCGTTCAGACCGGCGGACCTTCGGGCGGATGCATCCCGGCATCACTTATAGATATCAGCGTTGATTACGATTCGCTTACATCCATCGGCTGCATGATGGGCTCGGGCGGTATGATCGTAATGGACGAGGACAACTGCATGGTGGATATCGCGAAATTCTTCCTTGAGTTCATTGTTGACGAATCCTGCGGTAAATGCACACCCTGCCGTATAGGTACTCGCCGTATGCTTGAGTTGCTTACCAAGATAACCGACGGGAAGGGCGAGGACGGCGATATTGAAAAGCTCGAAAGCCTTGCCAATACCATCAAGTCAACGTCGCTTTGCGGTCTCGGTCAGACGGCACCCAACCCCGTACTTTCTACCATTCGCTTCTTCCGTGATGAGTATGAGGCTCATATTTATAAGAAGGAATGCCCGGCTCATTACTGCAAGGCGTTCAAAAAGTACACGATCGACAAGGATAAGTGCATGGGCTGCGGTCTTTGCGCAAAGAGCTGCCCTGTTTCCGCTATTGCCAAGACAGATTATGTTGCACCCGGTCACAAGTTGGCTTCTTACGCAATCGACAGCGAAAAATGCGTAAAGTGCGGCGCTTGTCAGGCAAATTGCAAATTCAATGCCATTGAAATAAAATAAGTGTGGGAGGTAAAGAAAATGGAAAATAAAATGATTACTTTGACCATTGACGGTATTTCGGTAACAGTTCCCGAAGGTACGACCGTTCTTGAAGCTGCAAGACAGGCAAAAATCAATATCCCTACACTCTGCTATCTTAAGGGTATAAATCAGATCGGTGCCTGCCGTATCTGCATGGTAGAAATCGAAGGCGCCCGCGGTCTTGCCGCGGCATGCGTTATGCCTGCCGGTGACGGTATGGTAGTTAAAACGAACACCCCCAAGCTCCGTGCGGTAAGAAAGGACAACCTCGAACTGCTTCTTTCAAACCACAACCGTGAATGCACCACATGCGTGCGCTCCGGCAAGTGCGAGCTTCAGGCTCTTTCGAACGAGTACGGCATAACGGGCATCCAATATGAAGGCGCAAAGACCTTCAAGCCCACGGATGTTGACGACCTTTCGCCCTCTATCGTTCGTGATAACAGTAAGTGTATCCACTGCCGCCGCTGTATTGCGGTGTGCAACAATGTTCAGAAGATAGGCGCTATCGGAATGGGTAAGCGCGGCTTCAAATCTACAGTAGGTCCTGCGTTTGGTCTTTCGCTTGCTGATTCGCCCTGCGTAAACTGCGGTCAGTGTATCGAAGCTTGCCCGGTAGGCGCGCTTCATGAAAAGAGTGAAATAGATAACGTTTGGAATGCGCTTGCAGATCCCGATAAATTCGTTTGCATCCAGCCCGCTCCTGCCGTACGCGCTTCACTCGGTGAAGAATTCGGCATGCCGATAGGTACTGATGTTACCGGCAAAATGGCGGCTTCGATGCGCCGTCTCGGCTTCGACAAGGTGTTCGATACCGATTTTGCCGCAGACCTTACGATAATGGAAGAGGGAACAGAGCTTCTTGACCGCATCAAGAACGGCGGCGTGCTTCCGATGATTACATCGTGCTCGCCCGGATGGATAACCTACTGCGAGAAATTCTATCCCGAATTTATCCCGAATCTTTCGACCTGTAAATCGCCTCACGAAATGGAAGGCGCGATGATCAAGTCGTATTACGCAGAGAAGATGGGTATTGATCCCGCAAAGATATTTGTTGTATCGGTTATGCCCTGCACCGCAAAGAAAGCGGAATCTCAGCGTGAGCAGCTTGTAACAAACGGTCTGCGTGACGTTGATGCCGTACTTACAGTTCGTGAGTATGCTAAAATGGTCAAGACTGCTGGTATTGATTTCGCGTCTCTTGATGATGAAGATTTTGACAGCATTCTCGGTGAATCTACCGGCGCAGGCGTTATCTTCGGCGTAACCGGCGGCGTTATGGAAGCGGCTCTTCGTACTGTTTATGAAATCGTAACGGGCAAGGAACTTGAAAATGTTGAATTTACCGATGTCCGCGGCTTCGAAGGCGTTAAGGAAGCTGAGATCGACCTTGCCGGAACAAAGGTAAGCGTTGCGATCGCTCATGGTACGGCAAACGCAGCAAAGGTACTTGATGCTGTTAAAGCAGGAGAGAAGAACTATACATTTATCGAGGTTATGTGCTGTCCCGGCGGATGTATCACCGGTGGCGGTCAGCCGATAGTTAATGCAAAGACTCAGGCGAGCGTAAATGTAAAAGAGCTTCGTGCAAAGGTGCTTTATGGTGCGGATGCGAACAAGGCAAAAAGAAAGTCGCACCTCAACGAAGAAGTAATGAAGGCTTACAAGGAGTTCCTCGGCGAGCCCAACAGCCATAAAGCGCATGAGCTTCTTCATACTTCGTATTCACCGAAGCCCAAGTACAAGAATTAAAAATATAGTGTGTCAGTGGCAGTTTTTTGTAACTGCCGCTGATTTTTTTGTTTGATTCTATAGAAATTTTATGTTATAACTACAATATTTGCTTTTGTTGAGGGGAACTTTACTGTGGATATTAAAGGAGTGGTTGAATCACTGAAAGACTGCGATTGCGGTCGGGCACATAATGTCAATATAAAGTGTGTTGCGATAGAGCAGGGACTTGTACATCGGTGCGCACAGATATTATCCGAAAACGGTTTTCCGCAAAATATTCTTGTCGTTGCCGACAAAAATGAGCTGAACGCAAGTGCGGGAATACTTGAAAACTTGGCGGCAGGCGGCATAAATGTCGAACTTAAACTATATGACGATCTGCGTGTGGCGGAAGAGAGGCTTGTGCTTGAAGTAACGGCGCTTGCCCGGAAACATGACGGTATTCTTTCGATAGGCAGCGGTTCATGTAACGATATCTGCCGACGAGCCGCTTTGCTTGCAGATAAAGAATTTGCGATTTTTGCTACCGCACCGTCGATGGACGGCTTTGCTTCGGGAACTTCACCTATAACGGACAATAATTTCAAGATGACAAGACCGGCAAGACAGCCGAGCATCATTATCGGCGATACCGACATTCTTGCAAAAGCTCCCGACATACTCAAGGTTGCAGGCTTCGGCGATGTGCTTGCAAAATATGCCGCGCTTGCGGATTGGCGGATATCAAATCTGCTAATCGGCGAAAAGTTTTGCCCGCATATAGCTCAATTCGTAAGAGAAAACCTCAAAAGAATGGAAGAGCTTGCGGACAAGGTAACAAGCGATGACCCGGAAACGGCAGGAGCGATAATGGAAGCACTTGTATGGGCGGGACTGTATATGAAGCTTGCCGACAGCGTGAGACCGGCATCGGGCGCGGAGCATATAATTGCACATTTTTGGGGAATAAAGAACCTTGAAAAGGGCGTAGAATCGGATTTCCACGGCAGAGAGGTCGGAGTTGCGACGCTTTATATATCACGCATTTATTACGACATCATCGGTCGTACGAATGTCAGCTTTACCGAAGATATGACAGATTGGGATGAGGTATATCGCATTTACGGTGAAAACCTGCGAGGTGATATCACCAAAATGAACGATCCTACGGTCACGGCAGATGCCACACCCGAAAACCTCAGAGAAAATTGGCAGAAGATATGTGATATAGTACGCGAAGAGATACCCTCACCCGAAAAACTGCTGTCGCTTATGCGACGCGCAGGTGCGCCGATGACGATCGGAGAGATAGGCGTTGACAGCAAACTTGGCTTGAACGGACTTAAATTTCATCCGTATATGCGTCACCGCCTTACACTTACAAGACTTTTGCCGATGACGAATATAAATATCGACTATAAAAAAATTATTGATGAAAGCAAATGGTAAAATTAAAGGCGGCTTTGCGCTTTGAACGGATAAAAACAGCAGTGTCGGGATCAAAATGATCTTAACACCGCTGTTTTTTTGAATATTTGACTTCGCTTTTTTAGAGAAACGCTTTTGCAGGCGTTTTTGTGTCCTGAAAGAGTGAGCTTTTGCAGTACGGACTATTTCTTTAGCGATCCGAGAAGTGATTTGCCTTCCTTTACTATCAGCTCGCCGACACCTGCTTTGAAAATGGAGGATTTGGCTTCATAGCCGCCCTCATCGAAGGAATCCTTCATGGGGAAATAGCCGTCGCACCCGTTGACAAGACAGCACGGTATGATCATATCGTAGCCCTCGGTGGCTTTGAGCTGATTACCTATTTCGGAGAACGGCTCGCCGGGAATGCCTACGAACGCGATTTTGCCTATTCTGACTGCCGCAAACGACATCTTGAATGCTTCGGGACCGTTTTGGAGGCGAAGCTTTCTGCTGGCATCTGCAAGCATCGTGGTAAGCATCATGCCCTTATAGGGAAGTTCGTTTTCACGTCCGGCGTCATGAAATGCTTTTATTTTTTCGGCTTCGGGAATCTCCGACGGATGCGGCATATTGGACGGGATATCTATAGTGCTTTCGATCGAATCAATACTTTCGCAGTCACAGTATTCAGCTTTGTCCCATACCTGAAGCACCGCACCGGCAATAGCGCGTCCGATGAAACGGGAATGACCGTATCCGCGCGGCACGTCATCAAAATCAACGGCAAGGTCGTTCATAAAGCCTTTTGACGGCATGACATTCACATGATTGACGTCGCCCTCGGCACCGTTGAAGAAAATACATTTGGTATTGTCAAGCGTCTTTTCAAGAGTTGCGGCAAGGAAGCCGGGCCAATCTGCGGAAATCAGCGTTCCGCCGATAACATCGGGGTGATTCGGAAAGTTTACAAGCGCGATGCTGTCGTTTTCACGGTCGAAACGAACGATATTAACATCCGAATCGGGCTCGCCGAATGACGACACTATATCGGGATTGTTTATACCGGGGTTGGTGCGAACGCTTCCGTCCTTCATGCGGTAGCGACGCAGGAACGAAACACCCTTTGCCGTACCTTTGCAGAAGCCGATGCGCGCGGGAGACATATCCTCTATTGCCGCAAGCGCCGTATCGGTAAGGCGCTTTTCCAGAAATGTGCGGTATTCATCAACGAGTTCACACCCGCTTTCATCTCCGGCAGTAACTATTTCCTCTGAGTTATTCATCAAAACATACGGTGCGGTATGCGTATGAGTGCAGTGTAAAAACAGTGCACTTTCGGGAAGCCCCGTTGCTTTTGATATCGTTTTACGGTAGCCGGAAGCCACGGATGTGGGTAATTTAAGCAGGTCTATCGACATCATTATAACTGTCTTTTCTCCTGCTTTGAGCGCAAGTGCCGAAGTGTTCAGCGTATCAAGTACGCCTGTTGCTTCACGTTTTACAAAATACCCGGCTAATTCTATTCCGCGCATCGGCGTGATATCGGCGCGGGCAAATCCGGCAGAAAGCTTATTCATTTGATTTTCTCCTTATGAAACTATATGCTTTTAACAATATAATAATAATACACGGCATAAAAGTCAAGAAAAACTTCGTAATAAACGATTTTTTTGTAAAAAACGCTTGCCAAAACCACTGTGTTTGTGGTATCATTATACGGCAGATAAATCCTTGTTCTCTTTTTTGTGAGAGAACCTAAGTCCATAAGGAGGTGAATTGGGTATGAATAAGTACGAGGCACTCTACATCATCAACCCGAAGCTGGATGGTGAGGCTACTAAAGCCATCATTGATAAGTTTGCGGCGCTTGTAGCCGATAACTGCGGCACGGTTGACGGTATCGAGGAGCAGGGCATCAAGAAGCTCGCTTATGAGATCAACTTCTTAAACGAAGGCTTTTATGTTCTCATGAACTTCACGGCTGACCCCGCTTTCCCCGCTGAGCTTGAAAGAAACTTCAAGATCTGCGAGGATATAATGCGTTTCATCGTTATAAAGAAGGAAGCTTAATTTTAACTTTAAGGGGAATGTACATATGAACAGAGTAATTCTTATAGGAAGATTAACGAAAGACCCCGAATTGCGCGCTACCGGCAGCGGAATATCCGTATGTCAGTTTACGCTCGCGGTAGACCGCCGTTTCGCAAATCGTGAAACACAGCAGAAAGAAGCTGATTTTATTCCGATCGTTGTTTGGAGAGCACAAGCCGAGAACTGCGCCAAATATCTGCAAAAAGGCAGTCAGGCAGCTGTATGCGGCTCCATTCAGACACGTTCATATGATGCTAACGACGGCACAAAGCGTTACATTACAGAGGTAATTGCCGATGAGGTGCAGTTCCTCTCAAGCCGTAATTCGAATTCAGGTAACGATGATGCCGCAAGAGCGGCAAGCTTGGGTAATCCTCCGTTCGGCGAAAATATGCAAGCCGTTGATGAGGAGGAAATCCCATTTTAATTAAAACAGGAGGTAATGACGATGTCCGAAAAGGATTTTAAGAAGATTCGCGGCAACCGCAAACCCAGAAGAAAGGTTTGCCAATTCTGCGCTGATAAGGTTGAGTCCATTGATTACAAGGACGTTGCAAAGCTTCGCAAATTCATAAGCGAACGCGGCAAGATCCAGCCCCGCAGAATGACAGGCACCTGCGCAAAACATCAGCGTGAGCTCGCTACCGCTATCAAGCGTGCGCGTACGGTAGCTCTTCTTCCTTACAGCGTTGACTGATTTACGTTTGCAGAGTTTTATAAAATAAGCGAAGGTGTAACAACTTTCGCTTTATTTTTTCAGTGCTTTATCATAAATTTATCATATTGCGGAATTATAATATAAAAAAAGGTAATGAGGAGCAGGAAATATGTACGGGGATAACGATTGGGATAACGACCCTTTTTCGGGTACCAATGCAGCGAACGGAAATACTGTAGACGTCGGGCAGAACGATGGGCAGACATCAAACGGCAGCGGTGTTGCTTACCGCAATGATTCTGCCGATGATACTGTAAATAACGGAGCATACGGTAATTCTGCAGGAGACACTTACGGTGACACGGGAACGCATATGAATGAAACGCATATGAATGAAAAACGTGTTTACGGCGATGCGGGAGCAAATGTGAACGATAACCAATATGGCGGTGCATACGACAACGGCACGCAAGGGAGAACATCCGATATCCGCTACACATATAATCCGAACAGTTCTTACAATAATCAGGGAACGCCTTACGATACAACTATCGGTAACGGCAAAAAGAAAAAGAAGAAGGGCAACGGCTTTTTTATCTCAATAATAGCCGTTCTGCTTTGCATAACAGTAGGCGCGGCAGGCGTAAGTATTTGGTCACTGCTCAATTCCGGCAGCAGCGGGTCGGAAATTCCTTCGCCCGACTCAACGTTTTCGCCCAATCAGACACCGGGAGAGGGAGAAGATAAAGGCGCTGCATTTGATAATGTAGTCTACATCGCACCGACGCCTACACCGCAGGTGATCGAAGGGCAGATGCTCACACCTCAACAAGCGGCAGACAAGGTCATTCCGAGTGTTGTATGCATCCAATGCTATACTACATCAAGCTCTTATTTCGGCGGAACGAACACGTCATCACTTTACAGTGAAGGCAGCGGGATAATCAGCCGTGCCGACGGATATATAATCACAAACGCACACGTTATCAAGAACGCATCTTCCGTACATGCGGTGCTGAATAACGGGACGACTTGTGATGCCGAGGTTATCGGCTACGATACCGTAACAGACATCGCACTTTTGAAAATAAAACCCGACGGATTGAACCTTGTTCCCGCAACATTTACATCGGTCAGCAACTGCCATGTCGCTGACACGGTTCTTGCGATAGGAAATCCCGGCGGAATAGAGTTTTTCTCATCGGTCACACAGGGCATCATTTCGTGTGTGAATCGCGTTATGCAGGATCAGGAAACGGGCTATGTGATGCATTGCATACAGACTGATACGGCAATCAACCCCGGCAACAGCGGCGGACCGCTTATTGACCTGTACGGAAATGTTATCGGAATAACGTCATCGAAGATCGTATCGGAGGAATATGAGAACATGGGCTTTGCCATAACCTACGACGAAGCTGAGCCTATCGTGACAGATCTTCTGCATTACGGACACGTTAAAAACCGTGCGACTATAAATATAACGCTCGCGTTGCCGTCAAGCGTGTTCAGAATGACGGGCTGGAATGCGATACCGACGGGACTTTGCATTACTGCGATATCGGGCGATAATGAGGCCAACGCCGGATTGCAGACATACGATATCATATACGCGATAGATGATGTTCAAATAACCTCAATGTCAGATTATTCATCGTATCTGCTGTCTAAAAAACCGGGTGATAAAGTCAAGCTTACGATATATCGCGCGACGATAAACGGATGGTCGGTGCAGTATTCAAACACACCGATAAACATAGAGCTTGCACTTTCGGAAGCGACATCTTGACGTTTTATAAAACAGAAGCGGCTTTTCGCTTCTGTTTTTCGAATTTTCAATCTTTTTTAATACAAAACTATAGCGCTAAATAAAAGTTTTTGTTATAATACTGTGAGGGTGACATAAATGAGCCTGATAGACGATTCGTTTTTTATTAAACTTGAAAAAAAACACAGCGTATCACTTGTAGTTTTCTTTGTACTTATCGCGATATGTGTGACGTGCTATGTGATATCTTTTTATTCCGCAAATCTGTTTGTTTCGCTCGGCGTCGGTATAGCATCGGTGACCATATGTATACTATTCTACTATGGCAATGTTTTTGAAAAACAGCGCCTTTTAAGGCTTCGCAGGGATATTTCATGCGGTTTGGCACAGGAGGACAGCTATGTGTTCGATAAGCTTGACGGAGCTACCGAGCATGATGGTGTAAGACTGATGCGTGTCCGTGCCTTTTATCCCGGACAGGATAACGACTATGACCGTACACTTTATTTTATCGAAGCTTTGCCGTACCCCGAACTGCACAAAGGACAGAAAATAACTGTTAAAACTTACAGAAATATAATAACGGATATTGAATAAATGAACTGAACGGATGCGAAAAAATGAAACATACGCCATTAAAGTATGAAGAATTGACCGCAGAACAAAAAATCGGCATGACACTCATGGGTGCAGGCGGAAGTCCCGGGTTTACACAGTTTCCGTATGCAATCGAAAAAATTAAAAAGCGCGAGCTCGGTACTGTTTGGGTCATAAGTGACCAATATGATGCGCCGGAGCATTTCCGTGAGCATATAAAACAAATCCACGAAGCCGCGGATTATCCCGTTCTTGTGATCATGGACGCGGAGCGCGGTTACGGAGAATTCCGAATAGGAAGGCAAATGGCACTCGGATATGTTGACGATGCCGATTTGACTTATCGCTTTGCACGCGCTGTCGGTGCAAGAGCGAGGGAGGATGGTTACACCGGCATATGCAGTCCGATTCTCGACCCGGGCGGCTTGGATGTTATTTGTCCCACACGGTCGTTCAATCTTGATAAGGAAGGCATCCTCCGTCACGGCAGAGCGTATATTCAGGGCTTGCACGATGCGGGTGTTTTGTCTATCGTAAAACACTTCCCATCGTTGGGGTCAAAGGTCGATACACATCTTTTCGAAGGTCATTGCGATTTGACAAAAGAGGAAATAATCAACACCAATCTCTATCCGTATATTCAGCTTTGCAAGGAAGGGCTTATTGACGGTATTATGTCGGGACATTCGGTCGCGTACAGCATAGACCCCGAGAATCCGGCAACCTTTTCAACGAAAGTCATGAATATTATCAAAGACAACGGCTTTGACGGTTTTTTTATTACCGATGATATGTCTATGCTGGGCATTTGCGCAAAATACGGCACCGAACGATTCAGTAAATGTATTGCAAGCGGTGCGGATATTTGTCTTGAATGGAACACCGAGGATGCCGAAAAAGAAATCAATCGCGCAATCAATGCGGGTTCACTTCCGATGGAAAGAATCGACGATGCTGCCAAAAGAATCATACGCGCGCAGGAAAAAATCACAAGGCTTACTCCGTATAAGCTGACAGAAGCAGATTTTGATGTCGCCGAAGAAGTAAACAGACGCAGCATTTGTCAAATCACAAAAAATGGCGTTCCCGCGTCTATCCCGCAAGGCGGCAAGCATCTGTTCGTTCTTATGACCGAACAGAATACGGATTTTTCCGCCGCTAAGAGCGCGACTGCCATGGTAGAACAGGGTGATTGGCTGAATCCAGTTACACTTTCAGATCATATAAAAAGCCGCTTTCCGAATTCCGGAGTCATAACGGTAAAGGAATTTCCCGACCGCATCGAGATGTGCAACGCAGTCCACGACGCACTTAAGTATGACGATACGGTTCTTGTTTACTTCAGTAATTGGCAGAGCTATGTGGGCGGTGAAAGCCTTACACCGAGGATCGTTGCGCTTGCGGAATCGCTTTATCAGGCAAACCGCGCGAAGTCGCTTGTTTTCTACGGAAATCCGAACTTGCTGTCCAAGTTACCTGATTTTGACCGAATAATCGCAGGATGCAATAATCAAGCGAATACAAAGTATTGTATCGACGTGCTTGCCGGTATTATTCCCGCAGAGGGAAAATTACCTTACGACATTAAATAAAGGAGATATACAATGAAAGCTTTTTTGACCGTACTCGGACCCGATCGCGTCGGCATTATCGCCGATGTCAGCACACGCCTTGCTTCATACAAGGTAAACATTCTCGATATCACACAGACTATTTTGCATGATTACTTTTCAATGGTCATGTTTATTGACCTGACGGAAAGCACGATAGACATTGCAGGTCTGCAAGCGGAGTTTAAGGATTTCGACAAGAATCTTGAAGTACGCATACAGAACGAAGATATTTTCAATAGTATGCACCGTATTTGATGAGGTTTGAAAATGATAAACTTTAATGAAGTTACCGAAACAATAGCTATGCTTGATAACCAGCATCTTGATGTCCGCACGGTGACGATGGGCATTTCACTTTTCGACTGTGCCGACAGCGATGCAAAAAAAGCATGTCAGCGTATTTATGACAAAATATGCTTTAAGGCTGAGAATCTTGTTGCCGAAACTGAAAAAATAGAAAAAACTCTCGGCATCCCGATAGTCAATAAACGTATATCCGTTACGCCAATTGCTCATATAGCTTCGGCTTCACGTGTGAACGATGCGGTCTGCTTTGCACTTACACTTGAAAAAGCGGCGCAGGCGGTCGGAGTGAATTTTTTGGGCGGATATTCGGCGCTTGTACATAAGGGCATCACACCGGGAGATGAAGCACTTATCAACAGCATCCCGGAGGCTCTTGCCGTAACGGAGCATATATGTTCATCTGTGAATATCGGCTCGACCCGTGCCGGAATCAATATGGACGCGGTACAGAAAATGGGCAGGATCGTGCGCGAAACCGCCGAACGCACAAAGGATAACGGCTGTATCGGCTGCGCGAAGCTCGTGGTGTTCTGTAATGCCGTTGAAGACAATCCGTTCATGGCGGGCGCGTTTCTCGGCGGCGGTGAGGGCGATTGCGTCATCAATGTCGGCGTAAGCGGACCCGGAGTTGTAAAGTGTGCTATCGAAAAGCTTCCCGATGCAACGCTTGGCGAGCTTGCAGAGGAAATCAAAAAGACGGCATTCAAAATCACACGTATGGGTCAGCTTGTTGCCACGCGCGCGGCAAAGGCACTTAATGCGCAGTTCGGAATCGTCGATCTGTCACTTGCACCTACCCCCACGATGGGCGACAGTGTAGCGCATATCCTTGAGGAAATGGGACTTGAGTCAACGGGAGGTCCGGGTACGACCGCCGCGCTTGCGATGCTTAACGATGCCGTCAAGAAGGGCGGAGTTATGGCATCAAGCTACGTCGGCGGACTTTCGGGGGCATTCATTCCCGTCAGCGAGGATATCGGTATGATAAATGCCGCGCAGAGCGGTAACCTGACGCTTGAAAAGCTTGAGGCGATGACTTGCGTATGCTCGGTGGGACTTGATATGATAGCCATTCCGGGTGATACGAGCGCCGCAACGATTTCGGGAATAATTGCCGATGAAGCAGCTATCGGCATGGTAAATTCCAAAACTACGGCAGTGCGTGTCATACCGGTTATAGGTAAGGGTGTAGGTGAGTCGGTCAGCTTCGGCGGACTGCTCGGAGAAGCACCGATCATGCCTGTCAATATAACATCGTGCGATAAATTTATTTCGCGCGCGGGACGTATTCCGGCTCCGCTTCAAAGTCTTAAAAACTGATGAAAAAAGCACGCAATATTTTATGGCTGCTGTTTCCGGTGATGATAATACTGCAAGTGGTGTTATCGTATGCACACGTTATCCGTTCGTTTATTGTCGCCGATATATTCGTTTCACTTGTTTTTATGCTTCCGATCACCGCAATGCTTTTGCAGACGATAATGAACAGGGAAAAAAATCTCGATAACTCAATGTATATCGTAAAGCTTACATTTGTCGGCTTACTGTATCTTATGGTGCTGTTTATGTTTGCGTTTACGTTGCTCGGCGGTAGAATATGAAAAAAGAAACGGTAACAAAGATTCTGTATTATTTTGTGCTCGCAAGCTTTATCATCCCGATTGCGTATCTTGTTTGGCGGATAGCGTCCGGGGTAGAAGGGTCAAAATCCCGTGCCGATTATGCTTTGATGCTCGTTCAATGTGCGCTCGGAGCGCTTGTCATACATTTGCCGTCATTCCTTGAGAGAAAATTCAAACTTGAGATTCCTGCATTTCTGTACATAATGTACATAATTTTCTTGTATTGCGCGATTTTTCTCGGCGAAGTCAGAAGCTTCTACTATATCGTACCGCATTGGGATGATTTTCTGCATTGCTGTTCAAGTATGATGACGGGAATGTTCGGCTTTATGCTCGTTTCAATACTGAACCGCAATCGGCATGTGGCTATCAGACTGTCACCCGCGTTTATAGCGTTGTTCGCGTTTTCCTTTTCAGTGACCTTTGGTGCGCTGTGGGAAATATATGAATTTGCGTTTGACGGGATAATGGGACTCAATATGCAGAAATTTGCGCTTGAAAGCGGCGAACAGCTCATCGGACACGAAGCACTGCGCGATACAATGAGCGATATCATTGTCGATTGCTGTGGCGCATTCGTTGCTTCTTTCATAGGCTTTCTTTCACTTAAGCTCAAAAAAGGCTGGACGTATTCCGTTATTTCCGATGAAAAAGCGCATGGAAAAGAAGAAAATAATTGATTTTTATAAAAATGTGATTTGCTTGTTTGATAAAAAACATCGCCTGAATGGCGATGTTTTGGTTTATAGAAAAATCCTAAACCTCGCTTGAGATTTAGGATTTTCGGCAAGCTGAGCATTGTTGCCATTGCTGCCATGATGCTTTTTTGGTGCCGAAGACCGGGATCGAACCGGTACGGGTGTCACCACCCACGGGATTTTAAGTCCCGGGCGTCTGCCAGTTCCGCCACTCCGGCAGTCAGCTTAAACAGCCCGGTTTATAACGTATCCAAACTGTTTGAGCTTCAAGTACATATATTATACATAAAAATATTTTTCAAGTCAACCTATTTGCGGGAAAATCCGAAAAATTTTTCATTTTCTTCCGTAGAGGTCGTTCCATAAGTTGAATTTGTTTTTGTCGATTGTGTTGAGCTGTTCTCGCGTTATACGGTAGCTCCAATTTCCGTCGCGACAACCGGGTTTGTTGAGGCGTGTATCGCTTCCGTAAAGCAGGATATCCTGCACGGGAAGAATAAATAACTCCGAATGACTGGCGAACATCGTGCGCAGGATGCTGTCGTAGCATTTGTTCCAATCATCGCCCTCAAAGCCGCAATATGCAAGCAGGCGTCTGCGGGTAAAATCGTCAAGCTCCCAAACATAGCCGAGCAAGGTGTTATTATCGTGAGTGCCCGTGTACGAAACACAGCTCTCATCATAATTATGCGGCAAATGCGGCGATTCCTTATCGCCGAAAAACGCGAACTGCAATACGCGCATTCCCGGGAATCCGCTGTCCGACACAAGCTTATGTACCTCCGGCGTTATATCACCGAGATCCTCGGCGATTATGAAAGTATCTCCGCACACCTCTTTTATCGCGTTGACAAGCTTCATGCCGGGTCCATTTATCCATTTGCCGTTGCGCGCCGTAGCCTCGTTTGCGGGGATGCTGTAATAGCTTTCAAGCCCGCGGAAATGATCTATGCGCACGCCGTCGAAAAGCTCGGACATAAAGCTCATGCGTTGTTTCCACCACATAAACCCGTCCTTTTCCATCGCATCCCAATCATAGAGCGGATTGCCCCAGAGCTGACCGTCGGCACAGAAATAATCCGGCGGAACACCCGCGACGCATGATGGCTTGCCGTCTTTATCGAGTTGAAACTGTGACGGTGCGTTCCACACATCGGCGCTGTCCCACGCTACATATATCGGAATATCTCCGATTATGCGGATACCCTTTTTATTTGCGTACTCCTTAAGCTCTGCCCACTGAGTAAAAAATTCATACTGCGTAAAGCACCATGCGTTGTAAGCTTCCGCATCAAATGTTTTCTCCGTCCACTCAGTCCACGGCTTCTGCCAGTTGGCTTCCTTGAAAGCCATATAACGGCAAAATGCTTCTGTCTGCGGATGTTTAAGCAAAAATGTGCGTATTTTGTCTTTTTCGCTAAAACGCGACGCGGCTTTTTTCAACAAGTCAAAACGTTCGGAATGCAGTCGGTCAAATTCACAGCTGTACGGCGTATGCTGCTTTGCCGCTTGCAGTTCATCATTCGTAAGCAATCCACGATTTTGAAGCTGAACAATGTCGATAAAAAACGGATTGCCGCTGAATGAGCTGTACGATTTGTACGGGGAATTATATTCATCAGGAAGGCAAAACGGAAGTACTTGCCAATACGAAAAGCCGCAAGAGGATAAAAAGTCTATCCACTCCCTTGCTTCACGTCCGAATGAGCCCTCCGAATAATCTCCCCACAGAGAGGAAACGTGCATAAGCACACCGCTTGAACGTTTCATGAGTTTCACCTATCTTTCGTGATCATGAAACGATTATATCAGATTTTTCGCGCAAATGCAATGCTTTTCAACTTGCTTTCTGCATTTTCAGAACCATAACAGTCATATCGTCATCGTTTGCCGAGCTTTGTGCCCTTGAAAGTATTAAATCTGCCAGCTGTTTTATATTCCCCATGTGTTCCGACATAAGCAATGATGCGATCCCGTCCGATGCGCCCGTGCAAAGTCCGTCATATACTCCGTCGCTGACCATTACGATTATATCTCCTTCACGGACGAGCTTTTTTGTGGTACCGGGATTTATTGACGTGACTATGCCTATCGGCAGTGCACCCGATTCAATTTTCTCCACCTTGCCCTCGCGCAGTATATACCCCGGTACGGCACCTATTTTCGTCCAATAGAGAATGCCCGATTCAAGATCAAATTCAGTAACG
Organism: Clostridia bacterium; assembly: GCA_045600145.1. Lineage (GTDB taxonomy): Bacteria > Bacillota > Clostridia > Christensenellales > QALW01 > UMGS1322. The sequence continues at coordinate 19,300 of JAZRXI010000087.1, forward strand.
TCCATAGTTGAATACGCTTCACTGTCGCCTTTTAACAGCAACATTCTGTTCATTGCGTTGAACACCTCCGTGCGCGGAAGATTCGCGTCCGAAAACGCCTCAAGCATGTCGAGCGCACCTTCACTCTTGACCGCGGCACGCCTGCCGCTCCCCGCGCCGTCGCTTATCGCCGCAAGATATCTGTCGTTTTCGACGTTACAGAAGGTAAAGGAATCGCCGCAGACACTTTCACCGTTTTTATTGCTCCGACATGCGTAAGCTTCAACCGAATACCTCGGTACGGGCGCGAACACTCCCGTAAACCCGCCTGATTTATCGGTGCTTCCGTCAAGACAGCGGTACTTGCCCAAAAAACCGCCATCAAGCGCATCGCATATCCTCTTTCGTGTATTTTTGTTGTTCTCTTTGACGCTTACGCTTATTATATGACTTTCTCCGCTCTTGCGGCACACGACGCGCCGCACATTTCCGATACGCGAAGAAAGCACATCATATACCTGAGCTTCAAGCTCTTTATCAAATTCAGGAAGCTCATTCATGTCCGACGCAAGTGAAAACAGCATTTCCGATACGCTTTTCATCTGAAGCGAAAGCTCGTCCTCTGCCGTCGGATTTTCTTCTTGAAACTTTTTAAGAGTATCAAAATTATCCTGCATTGCGCTTAATAATGTCATCGGTTGGATGCAGCGTGCCGTCAATGTCAGCGGAAGTGCCTTTAGACGTTCACTTTCGATTACGGTATCAGCTGCTTCACCAAGTTCAATAAGCGTATCGCTCCTGCGGCTTTTCAAACAGTAGTCACGTTTTTTACAATTTTCACAGACCTCCGCGGTACGTTTGATAAGCTCATTGCGAAAAACGTTCCCTCGTGAAGCATGGCGCATCGTGCGTGAAAGCTCCGCATACATTCTGCCCGCGCTTTCAAGCTTCGTTTTCTGCCGCTCACGCAGACTTTCAAGATAATTCATTTCAAGGTCGTTGACTCCCGAATTTATGCCGGCAAGCCGCTTGAGCTTTTCCGTAAATTCCTTTTTCAAAAAGGCGGTATAGACACAGCCGACTACCATATTTACAACTCCGGTACTGAGCGACGGCATATGGAGCGTGAAAAGCGAGATCATAAGGTCGCCCAAGATAAAACCGAGCAAGATGCCTCCGCGCTTTTTCGACAGCATCCCGCCCAAAATCCCGCCCGCAATAAGACACAGTGCGGTAGTGGTATCACCGCCTTTTATCACCCACATGATACCGCAGATCGACGCCCAGACACTGCCGTTCATTTCAAAGGCGCATATTGCAAGCGATGACGTGAACAGTAAGGCGCTCACACAAAGGTCAAAGCCCAATATATGTGTGCGTGGCAACGATGAGATCACAAGTCCGCCGATACAGCAAAGCGAAACGATATCCGCACGTTCGAGGCTAAGGCGGCTCTCTATCTGAGTAAGTGAAATGTACAGCCGTTGTATAAGCGGAATAATACAGAGCGCGAACAGCCCTGAGAAAATCATGACGACCTTTTGCGCAAAATCAATATTTATTATAAGTGCGGGTACGGCAAACGAAAAAAAGGCGGCTGTCATATACAGCAGACGCTTTGCTTTGTATTTGTTGAGAATGAGTATCACCGGGAATATCACTGCATACGGAAGTGAATTGATAAGCATGTCCCCCAATGTCAGGCTTATCGTCAGACTTCCGACGAACGCTCCGAAAAGCACAAAGATAAAGCCGTCGGATGCGTTGAGGACACACAATAGAGCTATACCGAATGGATATATCCCTTGCAGGAGATTGCATCTTGAAGCAAGTATACCGAGCAGGATGAAAAGAATCGGCTTGAATTTTTTCATGTCGTCACGTTCCTTTTTTGTTTGATTGTACATCATACGCCGTGCGCAAAGTGTCGCTTATCAAATGTAAAAAAACAGTGAAATATTCCAAAATGTGTTGATTTAATTACCGCAATATATTATAATTCTCTTTAGCGCACGGATGAGGGCAGCTCTTTCAATGCGGCGAGAATCTTATTACGTAAGAGGTAATCATCATGAAAATAATCCAGCAGACAAATAAAACGCTTCAGCAGACGATGGGTTATACCGTCGTTGTTGATACCGGTGAGGTGCTTGTTATCGACGGCGGTGCATCGGGCAATGGCGAAGAGCTTAAAAGAGTTATAAAGAAAGTAGGCGGTCATGTCGATCTGTGGCTCATAACACATCCGCACTGCGACCATCATAACGCCATAATCGAAGTACTTTCAAATCCCGACGGCATTACATACGATAAGCTCGGTGCGGGACAGCTTCCCACATCGTGGGGCGATGCCACGGGCATAAATGACGCTGAAGAATTGCGTACATGGAACGAATTTGCCGAAAATCTTGACGAAAGATATTTTGACATCAAGGCAGGTCAGGTATTTACGCTCGGTTCGCTCAAGGTAGAAGTGCTTGCCGGAGCAAATCCCGAACTGACCGTAAATCCGTTCAACAATCAGTCGTGCGTGTTCCGCCTTACCGATGGTGATTTTACTATGCTTATTTTGGGCGATCTCGGTGTTGAAGCAGGTAAAAAGCTCATGGCGACAGGAATTGATCTCAAGGCTGACGCAGTCCAGATGGCGCACCACGGTCAGCAGGGCGTAAGTGAGGATTTTTATCAGAAGGTCGCGCCCACATATGCATTTTGGCCGACGCCCGATTGGCTGTGGGATAACACGCCATATCTGGGCGGAACACCAGGCACAGGTCCCTTCAAGACGCCCGAGGTAGCAAAATGGATGGAGAAGCTCGGTACGGTCAATATAATTGATTTTAAGAATACCGTTGTGTTCGATTCTCATACGAAAGAAGTAAATGTATTCTGATAATGTGCAAACCGTTTGTATATTTTGTGCATTTTGACAGTAGCGTCATTTCGTATTAAATGATACAATAGTAAAAAATATTTTAGGAGGACTGTTTTTATGGCAGGCGTTACTTTAAGACATATCTACAAGGTCTATGCCGGCGGCGTTACCGCTGTAAATGACTTCAATCTTGTAATAAAGGATAAGGAATTCATCGTTCTTGTAGGCCCCTCCGGTTGCGGAAAATCAACAACGCTCCGTATGGTTGCCGGACTTGAGGAAATCACCGAGGGTGAACTTTTCATCGGCGATAAGCTGATGAACGACGTTGCTCCCAAGGACAGAGATATAGCGATGGTTTTCCAGAACTACGCTCTTTATCCGCACATGACCGTTTACGATAACATGGCGTTCGGCCTTAAGCTCCGTAAGGTACATAAGGGTGAAATAGACAAGAAGGTAAAGGAAGCCGCAAAGGCTCTCGGCATTGAAGAATATCTTCAGAGAAAGCCGAAGGCTCTTTCGGGCGGACAGCGTCAGCGTGTTGCACTCGGACGTGCGATAGTTCGTGAGCCCATGGTATTCCTTATGGACGAACCTCTTTCAAACCTTGATGCAAAGCTCCGTGTACAGATGCGTACCGAGATAACAAGACTTCATCAGCGTCTTAACACCACATTCATCTACGTTACCCACGACCAGACAGAGGCCATGACAATGGGTACCCGTATCGTAGTTATGAAAGACGGATTCATCCAGCAGGTAGATACTCCCCAGAATCTTTACGATTATCCCTGCAATAAGTTTGTTGCTTCGTTCATCGGTACACCTCAGATGAACTTCTTCAATGCTACGCTTCTCCGTGAGGGCGACAAGGTCGTTGCACGTCTCGGGGAGAATAAAGTTGAGATCCCCAAGGCTCTTGTTGAGAAGCTTACTGACCAGAGCTATATCGGCAAGGAAGTCGTTCTCGGCATACGTCCCGATGATATCCATGACGAGCAGGTATTCATAGAGGCTCATCCCGAAGCAAAGGTAAAGGCTCACGTAGATCTGCTTGAAAAGCTTGGCTATGAGACACTTGTTTACATGGATATGGATGCGTTCATTCAGGATCAGGCTGAAAGTACTGTTGCCCGTGTAAATCCGCGTTCTACCATTATGGCAGGCGACGATGTTACACTTGCTTTCGATCCGTATCGTATACATCTGTTCGATAAGGATACTGAGGTCAGCATCCTCGATAAGTAATTACAAAAATCAAAATTTTATACCGCTGCGGTGTGCAAGCGTGCACTTGATCAAACGAAAACAGGCTGATTTATTATAGTCAGCCTGTTTTGTTACTCAAGGCGATATTTTATCATTAAAAATACTATTGAAATTTTCTTTCGCATGCTTTATAATATACATAAATTCTTTGATATTCGGGAGCGTCACATGGCAAATTTAACTGATATAAAATGGATAGGCAAGGTCAAGCGCACGGGAGATGAGTACAGCACTTATGAAAAGCGTTTTACGCTTTCCCCAAAAAACGATCCCGCGATATTAAGGCTTTCGAGCGACGGGATATCAGTTCTTTACATAAACGGGAAATTCGTTGACGGACTTGCGGGCAGACTGCCGGGACGCGTCGGTGCATATGATGTAACAAAATTGCTTGTTGAAGGTGAAAACACCGTTACTGTGCTGTCGGGCGGTCATTTCTATGAATCAGAGCGCATCGACATGCGCAAAAAACGCGGCGTATATTTTTCGCGCTTCGCTCTTGAGCTTGATTGCGGAACAACACGCATCGTATCCGATGAAAGCTGGACGTGGTTTTCCGACATCGGAAACGGCTCGCCCGAATGTTTCACCAATGTAACTCAAGCAGCATATGACCGTTTTTGGGCAAGTGCCGCGGTGTGGTCGGAATACAAGCCGAATGTTGATGATGCGATCTTTGATGTCGCGGGCGTGGAATACAGACGTGCGGTAAACACAGATGATCCGGAGCTTATCGTACCGAAATTGACCGAAATCACCGAAACATATGCCGAATACGACTTCGGCAGGGTGTGCGTCGGCTTTTTCGAGCTTGAGTATGAATCAGCTGCGGATTGTGAAGCCACATTTGTATTTGATTATTCAGAAAGCCATGATGACCTTATCGGCGCCGAAAGCTGGTGGCGCGGAATAGTCGGCCACATGACACTGCACGAAAAGCTTCAAAAAGGCAGTCACACGTTGTTTATCACTCGCCGCCGCGCAACGCATTTAATGCGCATCAATTTCCCGTCGGGCGTAAAAATAAAGCAGCTCGTGCTTCATTCAAGCATCAAACCGTGCGTCAGCAAGGGCTTCTTTCGCTGCAACGATGATTTGCTCAACCGAATTTGGGATGTCGGCAGTTACACGGTAAACGTCAATCGCCATCAAGAATATGAATCGTGTCCGCGTCAAGAAATGAAATTTTTTATAGGCGACGGTGTGCCCGACGCACTGACCGATTATTACGCGTTCGGCGATTATTCACTTGCAGATTCATCACTTTCGTATATTGATTCTGTCGATGCGGCAGGGCTTGTCTTCGATAAGCTCCAAATCTCGGTATGTCTGATGGATTATCCTGCATGGCGGATAATCATGGTATACAATCACTATGTTTATACGGGAAATGCGGATGTCGCCAAAAAGTATTATCCGGAGCTTAAAAAAATCGTTGAATGGATGTATGAGTGTACCAATGCGGAGGGACTTATCTTTCAATACCCCATACAGCATGACCCGTTCTTTATGTTTGATACCGCAAATGAATATAATTCGTCATCACACCGATTTGGTGAAAAACCGTATCTCAACGCGCTGTACTACCGCAGCCTTGTTTGCATGAGCAAGCTTGCTGAGCTTTGTGGTGACACAGATGCGTCGCACGGATACGCTCAAAATGCTGAAAATGTCAAAAAGGCGTTCAACGAGCATCTTTGGAGCAACGAGGCGGAGGCATATCTTGATACGTTTGATACGGGCTACATTCCGCAGGACGGCAATACGCTTGCCGTACTGTTCGGACTTGCCGATAAAGAGCGCACTCGGAAAATCTTCAAAACGATGGAGCGTGAATTGTGGTCGCCTTACGGTTCGCCTGTTGTAAGCAAGGTAACGAATCCCGATTTCACTGCACCGAGGTGCAATAATGAGGTGCTTTCGCCGATGATGAACGGCTACGAGGCCGAGGCACGTTTCTTAAACGGCGATGCGGAGGGCGCAATAAAGCTGATAAAGGCTTGCTGGGGCACGATGATAGCAAAGGGCGCTGAGACATTTTGGGAATTTGCACCTAAAGACGCAACAACGCGTTGGCCCGTTTCCGCTCATGCGTGGTCGGGAAGCTGTACATATTTGCTTTCAGCATATGTCGGCGGTATCCGTCCTGCGCAGATGGGATTTGAAACCGTTTTGTTCGCTCCATGCGGCATCGTGAACGAATACCGCGTTGTCGTTCCGACACCTCACGGACTTATCGCCGCCTCATGTGTGACCGAAAAAGGTAAACAGCATTATTCACTTTGTCTGCCGTCATCACTTAAACTTGAAACAAATCTGCCTGACGGCGCAGAGCTTGATGTTGTAAAGTATTAAAATCGTGGAAAAACGAAAACAGTTAAAAAACAGCAGGGTTCCGATGACCTTGCTGTTTTTATATTAATATTCACTGTGACGAAATGCTTTTGTCACAAAAGCGAATATGTCGATGGCAACTATGAAGCCCTGAAAAAAGTATGAGTTCAATGGAAAAGGTCGTTGTCGTTTATGCGTAATTCGATTTCTTTAACTATTTCGCTCATTGGTGTATCAAATGCGATACTCAAACGGTACAGTGTTTCAAGTGTCGGCTTGCGCTCACCGCGCTCGATTGCGCTAAGATGTGTGCGCCCGATGCCGGCAAGCCCGCTGAGTACCTCTTGTGAAAATCCTTTTTTGCGCCGTAAATGTGCGATAGCTTCTCCAACAATTACAGAATCAAGCGAATAATTTGTCAAAATAATCACCTCTTAGATTATTTTAAGAAATTCCGCCATAGTTTATGAACACAAATGTTGACAAAAGAATACATTTGTGTTATAATTTTATATGCAAAAGGTGAAAAATGAAGAAAATCAAAATATTTTGTGTGATGAATGTCGGCTTGGCAATAGCAGTCGGTTCCTTGATATACATTTTTAACAGCGATGATCGTATTTTGAGCAATCTGTTCGGATTTTCGGTGGAAAATCAAACACTGAGTGTGCTGAGCGGTTACATTCCCGATTTTTTGTGGGGATATGCGTTGTGTTCGGCACTCTGCATTTTTAACGGCGAGGGTGTTGCATGTGTCATAAGTACGACGTTTGGCATTCTATGGGAAATATTACAGTTTCTCGGAGCAGTTCGGGGGACGGGTGATGTGATAGATATGATATTGTATCTTACGGCAAGCCTTACTGCCGTTATGATAATTAAAATACAAAAACGGAGGTATTCAAAATGAAGGCAAAAAGATTCATGTGCGTCGTTATGACGGTAATAATGTTGACGGCATTCGGCGTCATGGCGCTCGGAAGCGGCGAAAGTGAAACAAAAACTCAAGGTGACGGTACCGATACTGTGGCAACATCTGCGGTAAAAAGTGATACGGGTCTCGGCAATTATGATGTTGAGATAAAAAGCTGCCGTTTGGCTGAGGATTATGAAGGCAAACCGATAGTAATAGTGCTGTTTGGCTTCACTAATAACGGCGATGATCCGAGAGCATTCTGGACAGCACTTGAAACTACTGCGTATCAAAACGGGATCGGCCTTAATAATTGTTATTTAGCTGATGACAGCGCAAATTACAATGATGATAACAAGAGCAAGGAAATCAAAAAGGGTGCGACGATTGATGTTGAGGTAGCGTATGTGTTGAATGACACGACAACAGATGTCGAAGTCGAAGTAAAAGAATTTATAAGCTTGAATGATAATGTTATATCAAAAACGTTCCATATTGTGTAAGGTATAGTTTCCAAAAAAGAGGACAGAGCCCATTTGGGGTCTATCTCAAGCTCTGCTTTTTTTAAGCGGGGTAAAATTTTTTATTGCGCTCCGCGCAGAGTAAAAATAATGCAGTGCCTGCTCATGAAAAACTTTTATGAGCAGGCACTGCGTTTTTTATTATTGTTTACTCTATTGTGTTATCGCGATAGCTCCGTGGCAATCCATGTTAAGTAAAAAGTAATTTTGGGTAAAGTGGCGCGAAGCGTGACAAAAGAGAGAGGTGCGGTGACAATGTCCCCGCTAAAAATGCCTTATTCCCACGATAGGAGTCCCTTTTCTTCCATAAAGGCATCATGGTATTCAAAGTAAAGCTCGATAAAATCGGAGAGGTCATCGGTATCAATATCCGGGATGGCGTTTGAAATATGCTCGGCGATAAAATCAAAAGCGTCGTCTTCGTCATAGTATTCGTCCGTGAACGCACCATCCTTGATTATTCCGGCGCTTGCCATATAATCAAGGTCGTATGTCATTGCCAAATTGAATACGGCTTTCGCGGCGTCAGCGTTTCTTTCTGGAAAGTTTTCCTTCAGACTGTTAAGCATGAAATCGAGAGCTTCATCATTAAAACCTGTCATATGCTCATAATCTCCTCAAATTCGTCAAGCGTTGATTCAAACAGTTTGAGTGCGGTGCTGACAGTTTCTTTTTTTGACATATCAACTCCTGCAAGCTTCAAAAGCTCTACGGGGAAATCACTTCCGCCGGATGAAAGAAATTTTATATAATCATCCACTGCCGGCTGACCTTCGTTCGTGATTCTGTCGGCGATCGCCACTGCGGCAGAAAAGCCCGTCGCGTATTGATAAACGTAATAGCAGTTGTAGAAATGCGGTATGCGCGCCCATTCGGTTTCGATGTATTTATCAGTTTCGATGGCGTCCGAATAGTACATACGGTTGAGATCACCGTACAGCTTGTTCAGCGTATTTACGGTAAGGCTTTCACCGTTTTCTGCCATTGTGTGTACCTTGTATTCAAATTCCGCAAACATTGTCTGACGATGCAAGGTGGCACGGAATTGCTCAAGAAGATGATTCAGTAAATACGCCCTTGAGGTTTTATCTGTGCAGGTCTTTAGTAGATATTTTAGCAACAAAACTTCGTTGACCGTTGACGCGACCTCCGCAACGAAAATGCGGTACTGCGCCTTTTCATAGGGGAGAGAGGCATCAGAGAAATATGTGTGCATCGAATGACCCAATTCGTGAATAAGAGTAAAAACATCGTCAAGCCGATCATGATAGTTAAGAAGCATGTACGGATGCGTGCCGTATGCACCCCATGAGTAAGCGCCGCTCGTTTTGCCCTTATTTTCATATACGTCTATCCAATTTTCATTAAAGGCGCGGTCAAGCAGATGCCTGTATTTTTCGCCTAAAGGCTCAAGGGCGGCTTTGATGAGTGACTGCGCGTCGGAATAGGTGTATTTCTTTTCGTCTGTCTTGACAACCGGTACGTTGATATCGTACATTTTTAAGGAATCAACACCGAGAAGTTTTTTACGCAATCTGATATAGCGGTGAAGCTGCGGCAGGCTGTCGTGTACCGCCTCACATAATCCGTCGTATACGCTTGTCGGAATATTGCTTGCGAAAAGCTCGCCTTCAAGCACACTGCCGTATTTGCGGGCGCGCGCATAAAAGATATCTTTCTTGACGCTTGAGGCGTACAGTGATGCAAGCGTATTTATGCTTCCCATGTGCGCATTATACATTGATTCATATGCCTGCCTTCTGACTTCACGGTCTTTATTCTGCATCAGCAGACCGTACATGCCATGCGAAAGCTCGGTCACTGTACCATCTGGCATTTTGACAGAGTCAAATTTCATGTCAACGTCATCGAGCATAGTGAATATAGTATCATATGAGTTTGCCATTTCTCCCGAAAGTGCAAGCAGACGTTCTTCGGGCTCTGAAAGCAGATGCTGTTTGTTCCGTACTATTGATTTAAGAAAAAGTGAGTTGTCTTCAAATATCTGCTCATCTGCCCATTTTAACAGAATACCGTCATCTATGGCGTTCAGCTCGGGAGTGACGAAGGCTGTTTTTGTGTCAAGCTCGGTAAGCAGGGCGTAGGCACGGTCGCACATAGCGACGCTCGCGTCATTGCCGTTATCCTCATCACGTTTCATTTTTGCGTACACGAACAGTTTTTCCGAAAGGACAGATATTTCATGGTCAAGCACAAAGAACTTTTTCAGTTCATTTTTGTCGCTTAGTTTGCCCTTGAATTCGCATATTTGCGGGATCATTTCTTTAAGCTTGTTAAAGAACTTTTCCCATTCTGCATCGCCGTTGATGATGTCATTCAGATTCCATTTGAATTTTTCGTTGATGTCTTTGCGTTCTTTCAGTTCGCTCATGGTTAAATTACTCCGGGTTTATTTTATTTTGCCGTCACACGCCCTTTCTATCGCTTTCGCTATTGAAAGAGCATAGCGGTCAATTTCGTCTACATCATTGCCCTCAAGCATTACGCGGATAAGCGGCTCTGTTCCGCTTGCACGAATCAAAGTGCGCCCGCGTCCCTTGAGTGCATCATCAGCTTTTTTGATTTCAGCAAGAATCGTTTCGTCGGTCTTATAGAGGTCTTTTTTGCTGTTATCGACCTTTATGTTTATAAGCACCTGCGGAAGATTCTGCATATCCTTCACAAGCTCGCTCATTTTAAGCTTTGTAAGCACTTTCGCCCTTAAGAGCTGAAGTGCCGTAACCATTCCGTCACCGGTAGTGTTGTATTCAAGGAAAATCACATGTCCGCTCTTTTCACCGCCGATACTCAAGTCCTTTTCAAGCATGCGTTCAAGCACATATCTGTCACCGACGGCAGTTTTTTCAAACTTGAGACCTGCTTTTTGGGTAAATATCTCAAGACCCATGTTGCTCATGACTGTGCCGACGATCGTATCCTGCTTAAGTCTGCCTTCGTTATGAAGCATTCTGCCGCAGGCGGCAAGCACATGGTCTCCGTCGACCTCAACGCCGCGCTCGTCGCAGGCGATAAGACGGTCGGCATCGCCGTCAAAAGCAAGTCCGAGGTCGGCGCCTGTTTCCTTTACAAGCTCGCAAATGCGGTCTGAATGTGTTGAACCGCAATTCTTGTTTATGTCTGTGCCGTCGGGATGATTGTAATAGGCAAGCACCTCGGCGCCGAGCTCCTTGAATAGTACGGGCGCAATCTCACTTGAAGCGCCGTTTGCGCAATCTACAACGATTTTAAGCCCGTTGAAGCGAACGTCAACGGTAGATTCGAGAAAATCAAGGTAATCACGCACTGCGTTGTCCATGGAAAACATCCTGCCGACATCGACGCCGATCGGATGGGACATGCCGCCGTTTTCGATAAGCTCCTGGATTTTATCTTCTGTGGCGTCGGGAAGCTTGAAGCCTTTGCCGTCAAAAAACTTGATGCCGTTAAATTCAACTGAGTTATGTGATGCGGAAATAACAACTCCGGCATCGGCATGATACAGCCGCGTAAGATACGCGATCGCGGGAGTAGGAACGACCCCAACCGTAAGCACATCGGCTCCGACACTCATTATGCCCGCCGAAAGCGCGGCTTCGAGCATATAGCCGGAAATCCTTGTATCACGTCCGATAAGAATTTTAGGTCTGTTGATTTCGCTTGCGAGCACTGTGGCACCTGCCTGACCGAGCTTGAACGCAAGCTCCGGAGTAAGCTCACTGTTTGCAATTCCGCGTACACCGTCTGTTCCGAACAATCTTGCCATAAGTAGTATTCTCCTAAACTGTTAATTTATGTATGAGCCTAAAATCACTCATTACACAAATTATATCATGTATTGCTTGAAATTGCAACAATCTTTTACAGCTTCGAAGCTTTTATTGCAAGATATTTTTCTCTTGTGGCTATTCCGCCGCGGATATGGCGTTCATCCTTGTGCTCCTCGAGAATAAGCTTGACTGCCGAAAAGAGAGTCGGATTGATATGCTCCAGACGCTCCGTCACATCCTTATGTACGGTACTTTTGCTTATTCCGAATTTTGTTGCCGCGCCTCGTACGGTATCGCGTGTATTGATGATATATGATGCCAATTCAAGTGCGCGTTCCTCAATGGAAGAATCAAACATAAAACCCATTCCTTTCGTTATGCTAAAGCATATTCCGGAAAGGAAAGGGTTAGAACTTTTTCAGTTTATGTATTGCTTGAGTAATACCGAATCTTTTGCGTTGATAACGCCGTCTCCGTTCATATCGGCAGAGTCAAAGCTCGGGAGAACGCCTCCCTTTAAGAGATATTCACGCAGCATTGTATAGTCAGTTGTATCGGAAAGCCCGTCGCAGTTGATGTCACCCTTTACCGAAACGGTATATAATACCGTGCTCTGTGGGTAATTGAGAGCAAGCACGCATCCCGATGAAACGATATCATTGTCGTCGAGCACATTTCCGTTTTTAAGTATTGAAAAGTTTTGGGGAAGGTACTGTATGTTCGCAAGCATTTCACCTACATGTGTACCCGGCAGTACGTTTGTTATTTTCGTTTCGCGTATGCTGTAAGTTCCGGACGCGATGCTTTTGTATGCCGGCATTTTGAAGTTTGCTTCGGCAAAGCCGAAGAAAGCACCGTAGTAGCGTGCACGGAGCGTGACTGTCTTACCGAGGACACTGTCATCGGGAACATATGTCTGATCTGTGGCTATCTGGATACCGTCAACAAGCCATTCAAAAGCGGCGGGGAGAGGCGCATTTGCAGTCAACCATGTATCGGCGGTACCGGTTATCGTGACGGGATAATTACTCGCACTTGCAAGCAATGAGGTATCAATAGGGTTATCTGTAAGCTGTGGGTGCATGTATTCTTGACCGAATGTCCATATGGCGGAAAAATCGAATCCTCCGTATGCGGTTTGGATAGTTGAATCTTCCCAACTTAGTTTTTGGGCGTAATTATCATTGCCATTGGTATAAAAGCAATCCGCTACGGTGCCGCCGTCGGCGGATGCGGTAACGGCGCCGATATGTGCGGAATCATAGCTGTATCCGCTGATACTACCGAGACTGTAAGAGTGCCTAAGCTCTGAATAAGCGAGTGAAGATATGATTCCGCCCGCATAAAGCGGTGATCGAGCCGAGTGAGCGTATATGTTTCCGGCATTAAACAGATTCTCGGCAATAAGCGTGTTGCCGGAATTTCCGGAAGTGTTTTTGTATGCTCCGATTATGCCGCCGACATTCACGGATGATGCTTCGACAGAAATACTGCCGAGGTTAAAACATTTTGAAACGTTTATGTGAGATATTCCGCTGAATGACGAAATATAGCCCGTTATACCGCCGGCATACGCGACAGAGGAATCGGCTATACTAAGTGTCCCGTAAGAGGCAGATGTATTTAATGAGGGCTTTGCGCCAGAAGAAGCAAGACATACACCGACTATTCCGCCGACAGATGCGTTTTCGATGCGATCCTTAACGGTAACACTGCCGCTGAAGGTGCAGTCGGAAATATTCACACCATCGGAGGAGCATTCATAATAACCGACGATGCCGCCGCAGTAGGCAATGCCGAACGATGATGAGCCTTCGACCGTTGCGTCGGATGTGACGGAGTGAAGAAGGGTGTTCCGTGCGTGAGATACGGCAGATCCGATACAACCCGATCCCGAAACCGTGCCGGATATGTTCAAGTCTGTAACAGTAGTACCGTCACATACGTTGAACAGCGCGGATGAGTTTCCCTTGAGCGTCACCGTATGACCGTTGCCTATGACAGTTCCCGTAAGGGGGTCGTATATACTGCCGATACCGCGGAAATCAGTAACTTCTGCGTCGTTCATGAAAAAGTAGCTGTTATGCGGAAAATAACGTGCGGTTTCAAGATTTTCACCTGAATAGATCGGAATAAAGTCATTGCCGAGTGAACGGAGCAAATCACGTTCGGTATAGGAGTTGTACATATTTACATTGTAGTATGTTGATGCACCCATATAATCCAGCGTTATCTTATTCGGACCAGGTACGAGCGAGGAACGGCTTACGGTAAAACCGTTTGTGAGCATTTCACTTGTACCGTCGGTGTAAACGACTTTGAGTGAAAGTCCTGATGTCGAAAACGAGGTGTCGCCCGAAATGTACTCTGTTAGCACGGGGAGTGAAGCTACGGTAAGCTCGGCAGGCGCTTTTGAAAACGATATCGGATTGCTTTTGAGCTCCGGATATTTGAAATCGCCGGATTCGGCAAATTTCCATGTATTATTGAAATTAAAACCGGTAAAAGTCGATTGTGTGCACATCTGCGCATATGTGACGGGGGAAACCGAGCCGTTGGGAACATCATACTGAACGGAATTTGAAAGGAAAAAACAGGCGTCGACAGTCAGATGCGTGCCGCCGGATATCCCGCCGCAGGTGCCTTCTTGAGATATGATCCCTGCGTTGTAGCATCGGCTTACGGTAAGTGCATGCGCTGATTTTGACGTCGTTCCGCCGACAATGCCGCCCAAGATGGCAGACGTGCTTTCGGAATACACAGAACCGAGATTGAAACAATCGGCGATCACGGTAGAGCCGTCGGAGGATGAGTAGCCTAAAATACCGCCGCCGTATATGCTGTTTGTGACTACTTTACCGGAATTGAAGCTATTTGCGATACTTATTGAATTATAGCTTGAGTGGGCGTATGTCTGCCCTATGAGACCTCCGGTGTACGTATCTGCGGAAATTATGCCGTAATTGGAACAGCCATTCAATGTGCCTCCGGTAAAACGTCCGCAGATGCCGCCGCAGTAGTTTTCGGCAATGATGTTTCCGTGATTGTGACATCCTGAAAAGCGGCTGCCTAGGCTGATCCCACAAAAGCCTCCGGAATATGAATCGCATGAAACGTTGCAGTAATTCAGGCAGTTTTCGAAAATCGAATCCCTGCATCCACCGGCAAATGCACCGCAATATGAGCAGGAAAGCTTTTCAAATGGCTGAATGGTGACGCGATCATCAATATCACCGTAAAGCGACAAATCGGATATTTTTGCACCGTAAACGAAAGCAAAGAGTCCGCAATAGCTCTTTTTTTCGGAAAATGTAAGATTCTTTACCGAATGACCGTTGCCGTCAAGCGTTCCGGTAAACGGGGAAGCGGCACTGCCGATAGGCGTCCACGGGTCAGTGAGCGTTATGTCGTTCATGAGCCTGTAGCTTCCGGAAAGATTGTGTGAAATGTTTTTGAGGTCATTTACGGTGTATATCGGCTGTACCGAATCCGCGGCAATCGTCACTACGGATGAAAGTATAAGTATAACTGTCCAAACAGCGCACAAGTATATATGTGTTTTTTTCACCGAATGTACCCCCTATGAATTATAGCATAACATTTACATATCGAAACCGTAGACGCATTTTAACAAAAGCACAGGCACGGCATGAATCTTCCACCGCAAAGCAGGCATATAAGTATTGAAGCGAGATTGTAACAAAGACGTCCGTTGGGAAATCCGTATGTCGCGGTGCGTTGAGAATACGTGTTACCCGATGCTTTTATTTTGTCAAGCAAATCACGATAAGCGGTATTGCCGGGCTCATGCCGGACTGCCATGGAAGCATAGCTTAGCGCCGCCGCTTTGTTGCCGATATTGTAATTGGCTATTGCATTCAGATAATACCATTCGCCGTCGCGTGTGCCGATGGCATCAAGTAGGCGGATAGCTTCATTGTACTTGTGATTTTTTATTTTTTCACGTACTTCGCTGTAGCGTGTATTGCCCGAAGAATAAAAGCTCGACGTATCGAAAGAATCTCCGTAAGTTTTGTAATCCGTATTACTGCCGTTTCCGTCAAAGCCTCCGAAACCGCCGAAGCCCCCAAAACCTCCAAAACCTCCGTAATTACCGAAGCCTCCGTAATTACCGTATCCGCCGTATCCGCTTGTGCGGTTGCCGTATGAGCCGGATGTGCTTCCGCCGGAGGAATATGAGGGATCCTTGCCCGAACGCAGTGTGTTATACGCGTCGTTTATTTCGCGCATTTTTGCCTCTGCCGCGGCATCACCGGGATTCAGGTCGGGATGATACTTTTTCGCAAGCTTTTTGTATGCCTTGGAAATTTCATCCTGTGTAGCGCCGGGCGAAACGCCGAGTATTTTATACGGGTCGTTCACTTATTCATCTCCTTGAATCTTGTCCATATGCCTGAATAAAGAATGTTTTCAATGATATCATTGTTTTTTGTTATATTCATTTTATCATAAATATTTGTGCAATCACTCAGCAGTATTGTTAAAATTTGCTGAAAATTTGCCGAAGAAGTTTCAACTAACGGATTATATCTGCATTTTTTGAGGTCGCTTTTGAAGTCCACACACGCATCAAGAATGTATATCGCTTTGCCGAGCGCGAAACCGAAGCCGCGAAGTAAAGCGTCATTATTATATATATCGAATAATTCCGACATTATTACTCCAAAAGCCGATGCAGGAATATCCGGATTGTGCTCGTCGTGCTTTTCGATATCGGCAAGCTCCGTGAGTTGCCTTTGTATTGCGGAGTTTTTTGCAGGATATTCCTTATCTGCTTTATTATATGCTTTGTTCAAAACGGCTTTTGATATCCGCGCACTTTGGCTGTTGTCGTCGCATATATCGTCTGCAAGCTTATGGAAAGTAAGCAGAATATTCATAGAGGCGGCATATTCGGTGAATTTATTGGTTATTTCGCGGTGCTTAGAAAAAGGATGCAGAGCACAGCTTTTGTTTTCGACTGTTTCATTCGCGTTAAAATAACTGCTCAGAAACATTGCGAGAAATGCCATGTCAAAGTTAAGTGTCAGCTTAGCGCGAATGCCGTATTCGTTCCCGAGTGTTCTGCATAAGCCGCAGTAATATCCGCGATAGCGTGCTTTTGCGTCCTCATCCAAGCCGGCGATATTTGCATTTACATATCCGAACATACGAATTTTTTCGCTCCTATTGAAGCGTTACGGATATTTGCGACGGTGAAACAAGCTGTGCTGTGACAACTGAAGCGTATGACGGGCTTAGTGCCACGATGGGTGTCATCTCATATGAGCCCGGTTCTTTGTTTGCCACTGAAAGCTTTACGATTATATCCGAGCTGTTTATTGATGAAAGCATATTTTGCGGTCCGGTAAGCGTTATTGAAGCTTTGATTGCGGTAGCACCGTCAGAGGTATATTTTTTCGTAAACGTTCCGCTTGTAAGTGTTACGGAATGTCCGGCGGGAATGCCTGATATAAGCACGGGACACGTAAATGTTGCGTCGGTATTACGCTCAGAAATATTGATCGCGGCCTCAGGCGTGCTTTGGTCGGGAACGAGCGAGATCCCCTCAGGGAGAATGAATTCAAGCGGTGCTGATGTAAACGATGAGTTTTTGCCTGTCAGATCTATGGGAGCGGCGGAGATCTCGGTTATTTTTTCTATTGCGTTCTTATGTCCGCATATGAGTACTTTGCCGGCAGTCATACCGTTGAATATATATCCGTCGGCGACTTTATCGGCATTTGCGCCTGATGCGGACACATTTATCGGGACTTCCTTGACGGTTTGTATGTCCATGTCCACATTAACGCGCTCGCCTGCAAATTTGATGGAATTGTTTTTCTCATCGGTAAAATCACATATTGCCGACAAAACCTCACCGTCGCGCAAGGTCGAAAGGTCTACACCGACTACGGCTTTGGTTATACGTTCGACATAATAACGCGCGCCGGACACCGTAAGCGCATGCGGAACGACGGGCGAAAGAGAGATGAGTCCGCTTTGAAGCTCGCCGGAAACGGACAAGCTTACGGGCACATCTTTTGATACTATGCTGTCAATTACGATCGCAGCGTTTACAGGATTGACGGACGCGAGACTTACGTCGGCGACGTTGCCGAATGAAACTATGACAGGCAGCGTCGCGGTACATTCGCTTGAAATCTTTGAGATATCGACCGTAGCCGAAATGAAGTTTTTGTCGATAAATTTATAATCGGAATGCGAAACGTTCACCTTTACGTCTACGGTTAACGGGTTTTCCGTTAAATTGTCGCGGACTGTCAGCCCCTTTGCTTCAAGCTCGTTCAAGCCTTCGATAACCACGGGAATACCAGTTATTTGCTTTGTCCGCTCCTGATTTGTTTCGGTTATAACGAAGCTCCAAAGTATTACTGCAAACAGAATGGAAAGAAGCTTTAATCCGACATTATTGGTGAAGTATGATTTAAATGGTCTGCGATTACTTTTGCTCATTGCCGTTCTCCTTTCCGAAAAGCTTTAATAACAGTGCGGTCGATTTGCGGTTTTCACCGTATATTGCATAAGCGTCGTTAAGCAGTGCGCGGAGGGTGTCGAGGTCAAGATAACGCTGAAGATTTCCGTTATGCGTCGAAGATATAACACCCGTCTCTTCACTTATCACTATAATTATCGCGTCTGAGCGTTCGCTCATACCGAGCGCGGCACGGTGACGTGTGCCGAGCGTCTTTTCTATACTGTTGTTCTCCGAAAGCGGAAGAAAACATCCGGCAGAAACTATTGTGGAACCCTTTATTACCATGGCACCGTCATGCAGGGGAGTGTTTGGTTCAAATATGTTTTCGATAAGCTCGGATGAAACCTTTGCTTCAAGTGGTGTGCCCGTTGAAATTATATCGTCAAGATTCGATTTCTGTTCAAAGACCATCAGTGCTCCGACATGACGCTTGGAAAGATGATCGGCAACGGTGACGATTTCATTTACCGTATTCTCAATATTTTGCGAATCGTCGGAAATCCCGAACTTACCGCGCCCCAGAGTCTCAAAAACACGCCTCAGCTCGGGCTGGAACAGTACGACGATCACGACTATTCCGGATGTGAATACAGAACTTAACAGCCATGTTGTTGTCGGCAATCCCATCCATGAGGCTATGGCGAGTGCCACGATAAGTATTGCTATGCCTTTAAGTACATGTATGGCTTTTGTGTTTTCGAAAAACTTAAGTATCTGGTATATCACGAATGAGATGATTATTATATCAATAATGTCTATAACACTTATGGATGCTATAAGACCGTTTGACAACGCTTCGTGAATACCTGAAAAAAATTCGCTCATATGATTTCTCCCGTAAACAAATATTCACTATATATGATAGCATAAAACAAAAAAAAATAAAAGCGTTTTATTCGGAGATAAGAAAATTATTTTTTTGCGAGCTTATTCTGGGGCTCCGCCACAAACCACGCGAGCTTTTCTATAGAAAAGCTCGACAAAATATTTTTATTGCGCTTCGCACAGATTAAAAATAATGCAGTGCCTTATGCAAACTATTCACAGACACTGTGTTTTATTATTGGTTACTTTTGGTAGGCTTTGGAGCGGAGCCTCTGAAGATGGGAACACAAAAACTGTGCGTACAAATTCAGCTTGACAGAAAAAAATATCCATGTATAATTATTATGAAATTGGGAATCATTTTCATATCGTAAGGAATGACAGCTAATGCCACGAAGTTATAACACAAAGCAAAAGGATGAAATCAAAGCCGTTATCGCTGAGCTGAACGGCAAGCATTTCACTGCGGAGGACATCTGCGAAAAGATAAAAAGTACAGGTATAGCGGTAGGCATATCAACGGTGTACCGACAGCTTGATAAAATGGTAAAAGAGGGTTTTTTACGCAAGTTCGTATCATCTGCGGGCGAAAGCGCATGCTATCAGGAAATATGCGATTGCGGCGAACATTTTCACTTAAAGTGTATCGTATGCGGCAAGCTTGAGCATCTTTCATGTACGCATCTTGACGGCATCAATTCTCATGTTTTGTCAGAGCACGGATTCAAAATAGACCCGTCACGGACAGTCTTTTACGGTATCTGCGGGGAGTGCGGCAAAAAATGAAACGGACAACCGCCATTATTCTTTGTGCTGTTTTTGCACTGTCACTTGCACTTTTGGGATGCTCGGTCACGGACGGCACGACAACCAAGCTGAAAATAACAGCTACTCTGTTCCCGCAGTACGATTTTTGCAAGCAAATAGTCGGTGATGATGCCGAAATAATCCTCCTGCTCCCGGCAGGTATGGAAAGCCATAATTATGAACCGTCTGTAGCCGATGCACTTGAAATATCCTCATCAGACATTTTTGTCTATACAGGTGCTGATATGGAACCGTGGGCGCAGACGCTTATTGAAGGTCTCGATTCAGCGGTGCGGGTGGTCAATGCTTCCGATAATATAGAGCTTGACGAGCATGAGCACGAACACGAGCACGAGCATGAGTACGAGCGTGAGCATGAGCACGACCCTCATATCTGGACCGACCCGTTGAACGCAGTGACAATGGTCAGAAATATTCTTGCGGCATTGAATGAAAAAGATCCCGTCAATGCGCAAAAATACAACGACAATGCCGAAAAATATATCGCAGAGCTGAATGCACTCGACGGCGAGTTTTCAAAAATATCACAAAACGCAAAAACGCATACACTTTGTCACGGCGGACGCTTTTCCATGACCTATTTTGCCAAAAGGTACGGATTCGATTTTTTGCCGGCGTTTGATTCTTGCTCGTCACAGTCAGAACCGTCGGCGGCGCGGGTGAATGAGTTGATAAAGTCGGTCAAAGAAAACAAACTCACCGCGGTATTTTATGAGGAATTGACGGAGCCGCGTATTTCAAAGGTTATATGCGAGGAAACGGGCGCGGAAATGCTCCTGCTCCATAGCTGTCACAATGTTTCACGTGCAGAGCTGGAGGGCGGAGCAACATATGTTTCTTTAATGAAACAGAACGCTGATCACTTAAGAAAGGCACTGTTATGATACTTGAAGTAAAAAATCTGTCCGTCTCGCTTTCGGGTAGTGTGATACTCGAAAATATATCGTTTTCCGTCGATAAGGGAGATTATATCTGTATAGTCGGTGAAAACGGGAGCGGCAAAAGCACGCTCATAAAGGCTGTGCTCGGTCAGGTACCTGTCAAAAACGGTACGGTGACGGTCGACAAAAGTGCAGGCAGGATAGGCTATCTTCCCCAGCAGAGCACTTTGCGCGGAGATTTTCCCGCATCATGCGGCGAGGTCGTACTGTCGGGTTGCTTGAATGGGCTCGGTATGCGTCCGTTTTTCGGAAAAAAAGAAAAGGAAACGGCAAAAGCAAATATGTGCAGACTCGGCATAGAAGCTTTGAGGGATAAGCCGTTCTCACAGCTTTCGGGCGGACAGAAACAGCGAGTACTGCTCGCTCGCGCACTGTGCGCAAGCGAGAATCTGATTTTGCTCGATGAGCCGGTCACGGGACTTGACCCGATAGTCACTGAGGATATGTATAGGCTTATTCGCGACATGAACGCACATGACGGAATAACGGTCCTGATGGTTTCACACGATATCCCCGCCGCCGCGAAGTACGCTTCAAAAATATTGCATATCGGACAAACTGTACGCTTTTTCGGCAAAACCGCCGAATACATGAACAGTGAACTCGGGATCCACTTTACGGGGAGGTGCTGTGAGCATGTTTGAGCTTTTGAAAGAAATGCTTTCGTACGCATTCATTCTGCGCGCGCTTGCCGTCGGGATAATGGTATCTCTCTGTGCCTCACTGCTTGGCGTGACGCTCGTATTAAAGAAGTATTCAATGATAGGTGACGGACTTTCTCACGTAGGTTTTGGCGCAATGACTATCGCGCTTGCACTGAACACCGCTCCGCTGTATATCGCAGTGCCGGTGATGTTCGTTGCGGCATATCTTTTGCTTCGCCTGCGTGAAAACACTCGAATAAATTCCGATGCCGCGATAGCGATGATATCAAGCACCTCAATTGCCGTCGGCATAACCGCCGCGTCACTTTCGGGCGGCATGAACACTGATGTGTACGGCTATATGTTCGGAAGCATCCTTGCCGTAACGAAAGGCGATGTAATTATTTCTGCACTGCTGTGCGGCTCGATAATCCTTGTATTCGTGCTGTGCTATAACCGTATTTTTGCCGTCACCTTCGATGAGGGCT
Organism: Clostridia bacterium; assembly: GCA_045600145.1. Classification (GTDB taxonomy): domain Bacteria; phylum Bacillota; class Clostridia; order Christensenellales; family QALW01; genus UMGS1322. Next base: position 41,186 of record JAZRXI010000087.1, read on the forward strand.
TTGCTTCATCATCGGGCATGAAAACACGTCCGTTCAACGTACTGTTTGCCCTGCTTACCGCGGCGACGGTGATAGTCGGCATGCGAGTGATGGGAACGATGCTTATATCGGGCTTGATAATTTTCCCCGCCATAACTAGTATGCGTCTGTTCGATTCGTTTAAAAAAGTAACCGTCTGTGCCGCATTGATTGCGGTAGCGTCGTTCTGCATCGGCATGTTTCTGAGCTTTGCGTTCTCATACATCCCTGCCGGCGCGGGAATAGTACTTACCGACCTTGCATTTTTCATTATCGCGTGCGCGATAAAGAGAAGATAACGATAAAACTGAACATAAATACATTTGACGATAAAAGCACGCCGAAGCGTGCTTTTTGTTGGAGCAGGTGACGGGAATCGAACCCGCGTAGTCGGCTTGGGAAGCCGAAACTCTGCCATTGAGTTACACCTGCGTTTTCTGTATTATATTACATTGCTGCATATTTGTCAAACAATTTTACAGAAAAGCTTGCAGGGGTGTGTGGGAACAAAACTCCACCATTCATGTCCTAATGTCCCTGTTGTTTAAGCCATATTTTTATAACAAGACTGTGCGGCAGAAGCTTCACCGCAAGCACTTGCATTTTGACTTGAAAGCCGTGTATCGACACCTGCTTATTCTTGCACATGTCACGGTATGCCGTATCAATGACATCCTTTGCCTTATACATTTTGTTAAAATATGTTACTGCGTCGCCCTGTTCGGTCTGTGCACGTGCAAAGAATTCCGTTTCGACCCAGCCGGGACATACCGCCATAACGTGAATGCTTTTTCCCTTCAGCTCTGCGTTAAGTCCGCGCGAATACGAAAGCACAAACGCCTTGCTCGCGGCATATACATTCAAGTACGGCACCGGCTGGAACGCCGAAAGCGAATCAAGCTCAACGATATGACCGCCACGTACCATATACGGCAGTGTTATCTGCGTAATTGCGACAAGCGCCTTGCAATTCAAGTCTATCATTCCGACACTGTCATCAAGCGACACGACATCCGTATGCCCGAATTTTCCGTAGCCGGAGCAATTCACAAGTATTTTGACCTCCGGCTTTTCCGATTCAAGCAATATGCGGTATGCCTTGATGCTTTCGGTATCCGTCAGGTCACACGGGATCGTCCTGAGCGGAGTTTTTACCTCGGCTTTCAGTTCATCAAGTCTGTCTGCACGGCGTGCCAACACCCATATTTCATCAAGCTTCTCGTTCTTGTCGAGCTTTTTGACAAATTCTCGTCCCATGCCAGAAGACGCACCCGTTACTATCGCTATCATAAGGCTTCCTCCGTTTCAAAGATATTATATACATATTTTAACACCGTATGAGTTATTTTTCAAGCAAAAAACATTTGCCTTTTTGCAATATGTATTGTACAATATATACAGTAATTTTGAAAGGAAGTTGCAAAAATGGATAAGTTTATTATTGAAACCAGCGCACGTCATGTGCATGTAACAAAGGAACATCTTGAGATCCTTTTCGGTAAAGGCTATGAGCTGACCGTTAAAAAGAACCTTTCACAGCCCGGTCAGTTCGCTTCAAATGAGCGTGTTACCGTCGTAGGACCTAAGAAAGAACTCGCAAATGTTTCCATTCTCGGCCCAGTCCGTCCTGCTTCACAGGTAGAGCTTTCAGCGACCGACTGCCGTTCGATTGGCGTTGATATTGCCGTAAGAGAATCCGGCGACATTACAGGCACACCTGCTTGCAAGCTTGTAGGTCCTTGCGGGGAGGTTGAGCTTACCGAAGGCGTTATCGTTGCAAAGCGTCATATCCATATGACGCCGGCCGATGCCGAAAAGTTCGGGGTTAAGGATAAACAGATAGTTTCCGTTAAGGCGGAAAGTGCTGTTCGCGGCTGCACATTTGATGACGTTGTCGTTCGAGTAAGCGATAAGTTCTCACTTGCAATGCACATTGATACCGATGAAAGCAATGCTGCGTTCGGTGTTAAGGAAGGCTATATCGTAAAATAATTTCTGTTATGCATATGTGATGCGGGGAACAGAGCCCCTTTGCAAAAGCGGCGCATATAGATGGCGGACAGTAACAAAGAATGTAAATTTTTCTTAAATTTCAAAAAGTTTTTATAAAATTCTGTTTACTTATTCCGCCAAAAGTAGTATTGTATATATTGATAGATTTCGGTCGTTGTGCATTAACGCTTGACCGGTAAAATATTTAGGAGGAAATTGTTATGGCAAGAAAGTTCAAGACCATGGATGGTAACAATGCGGCAGCATATGTCAGCTACGCTTTTACCGAGGTTGCCGGTATTTATCCGATAACCCCCTCAAGTCCCATGGCAGATTACGTTGACCAGTGGGCAGCACAGGGTCAGAAAAACATTTTCGGTACAACAGTTAAGGTAGCCGAAATGCAGTCAGAGGCGGGTGCCTCCGGTACTGTACACGGCTCTTTGGCGGCAGGTGCGCTTACCACCACCTATACCGCTTCTCAGGGACTTCTTCTGATGATCCCCAACATGTATAAGATCGCGGGCGAATTACTTCCCTGCGTATTCCATGTGTCGGCACGTTGCGTAGCCAGCCACGCGCTCAACATCTTCGGCGATCATTCCGACGTTTACGCTTGCCGTCAGACAGGCTTCGCGATGATGGCTGAAACCAATCCTCAGGAAGTAATGGATCTTGCTCCCGTTGCGCATCTTGCGGCTATCGAGGGCAGAGTACCGTTCCTCAACTTCTTTGACGGCTTCCGTACCTCTCATGAGATACAGAAGGTAGCTGTCTGGGATTATGACGATCTTAAAGAAATGTGCGACATGGATGCCGTTGATGCTTTCCGTAAGCGTGCGCTCAACCCCGAGCGTCCCGTAATGCGCGGCAGTCATGAAAACGGTGATATCTTCTTCCAGCACAGAGAGGCTTGCAACGCTTATTACGAAGCAGTTCCCGCTATCGTTGAAAAGTATATGGCAAAGATCAACGAAAAGCTCGGAACGGATTACAAGCTGTTCAACTACTACGGCGCACCCGACGCAGAGCGCGTTATCGTTGCGATGGGCTCTATCTGCGACGTTGCCGAGGAAGTTATTGATTACCTTACCGCCAAGGGCGAAAAGGTCGGACTTGTAAAAGTTCGTCTGTACCGTCCCTTCTCGGCTGAAAAGCTTATCGAGGCTATTCCCGAGACAGCAAAGACGATCGCCGTGCTTGACAGAACAAAAGAGCCCGGCGCTATCGGCGAGCCGCTTTATATGGATGTTGTTACTGCGCTTGCTTCAAAGGGCATCTGCAAGAAGATCATCGGCGGCAGATACGGTCTCGGCTCAAAGGATACTCCCCCCGCAAGCATTTTCGCGGTTTACGACGAGCTTAAAAAGGCTGAGCCCAAAGAGCATTTCACACTCGGCATAAACGATGATGTTACTTATCTTTCACTTGAGGAGAAGCCAGCGCCCAACACTGCGGCAGAAGGCACTATCGAGTGCAAGTTCTGGGGCTTGGGCGGCGACGGTACAGTCGGTGCCAACAAGGACTCCATTAAGATCATCGGTGACCACACAGACAAGAATGTTCAGGCATACTTCCAGTATGACTCAAAGAAGACCGGCGGTGTAACGATTTCGCACCTCCGCTTCGGTGATAAGCCCATCAAGAGCCCCTATTACATCAATAAGGCTGACTTCGTTGCCTGCCACAACCCCTCATACGTTGAAAAGGGCTACAGAATGGTCAATGACGTTAAGCCCGGAGGTGTATTCCTTATCAACTGTCAGTGGGACGAAAAGGAGCTTGAGGAGAAGCTTTCGGGTGAAGCAAAGAGATATATCGCAAACAACAATATTCAGCTTTACACCGTAAACGCTATCGACCTTGCCGCACAGATCGGCTTGGGCAAGCGTACAAACACGGTTCTTCAGTCTGCGTTCTTTGCTCTTTCGGCTGTTCTTCCCCGTGAAGAAGCTATCGGCTATATGAAGGAAAAAGCTCAGAAGTTCATGAAGAAGGGTAAAGAAATCGTTGAAATGAACGAAAAGGCTATCGACGCAGGTGCCAACGCTTACGTTAAGGTCGAAGTTCCCGAATCATGGAAGAATGCAGAGGATAAGCCCGAAGCCGCTACTACAAAGGGAAGCGCTAAGCTTATCAAGATGGTTGACGGCATCATGAAGCCCGTAGGAAAGATGAACGGTGATCTTCTTCCCGTTTCCGCTTTCGTTGACCACGTTGACGGTACATTCGAGCAGGGTGCCGCCGCTTACGAAAAGCGCGGTGTTGCCGTTATGGTACCCGCTTGGAACAATGAGACCTGCGTAGGCTGCAACAAGTGCGCATTCGTTTGCCCGCACGCGACCATCCGTCCGTTCGCTCTCAACGATGCAGAAAAGGCTGCCGCTCCCGCAAACATCAAGTACGCTGTCAAGGAAAAGACAGCCGCCAACAAGGGCTTTGCTTATACGCTCGCTGTTTCGCCTATGGATTGCATGGGTTGCGGCGTTTGCGTAGGCGTTTGCCCGACCAAGTCACTTACAATGGTATCCCGTGAATCTCAGGACGACATGCAGCCCGTATTTGATTACTGCGTAGATGCCGTCTCCGAGAAGAAAGAGCTTACCGCTGCTATAAATGCTATTTCCAGCCAGTACAAACAGCCGTTGCTTGAGTTCTCCGGCTCATGCGCAGGCTGTGCCGAGACCGCTTATGCCCGTCTCATCACACAGCTTTTCGGTGACAGAATGTACATCTCCAACGCGACCGGTTGCTCCTCTATCTGGGGCGGTCCTGCCGCAACGAGCCCCTACACCGTAAACAAGGAAGGTCACGGACCTGCATGGGCTAACTCACTGTTCGAGGACAACGCCGAGCATGGCTACGGTATGTATCTCGGTCAGAAAGCCATCCGCACACAGCTTATCGAGCAGGTAAAGGAGATCACCGAAAAGGCAGAAGCTCCCGAAGCTCTTAAGGCGGCGGCGCAGGCTTATCTTGACACTGTTGATGACGGCAAGGCTAACGCGGAAGCTACAAAGGCTCTTGTTGCCGAGCTTGAAAAGGTTGCGGGCAACTGCGAGCATTGCGCTTCGATACTTGCAAAGAAAGAATATCTTTCCAAGAAATCCGTATGGATCTTCGGCGGCGATGGTTGGGCATACGATATCGGCTTCGGCGGACTTGACCATGTACTTGCTTCGGGCGAGGATATCAACATCATGGTATTCGATACCGAGGTTTACTCCAACACCGGCGGACAGGCTTCAAAGGCTTCGCAGATCGGTCAGGTAGCACAGTTTGCCGCGGCAGGTAAGACTATCGCCAAGAAGAGCCTTGCCGAGATCGCAATGAGCTACGGTTACATCTATGTTGCACAGGTTGCTATGGGTGCCGATCCCGCTCAGACGCTCAAGGCGATGCAGGAGGCTGAAGCTTACCACGGTCCGTCGCTTATCATCGGCTATGCACCCTGCGAGATGCACTCCATCAAGGGCGGTATGATCCACTGCCAGGATGAGATGAAGAAGGCTGTTGAATGCGGTTATTGGAATATGTTCCGCTTCAATCCTGCAAGTGAGAAGCCCTTCACGATCGATTCCAAGGCTCCCACGACGGATTACAAGGAGTTCATCCTGAACGAAGCACGTTATTCATCGCTTACACGTTCGTTCCCCGAACGTGCGGAAGAGCTGTTCAACAAGGCGGCTGAAACCGCTAAGGCGAAACGCGCTCATCTTGAAAAGCTTCAGGCACTCTATAACGAATAAGATTATGCGGGGCTTTGCCTCGCATTTTCTTTGTGGTGCTCCGATTCAACTCCCACCGGCACACTTTCTTTAAATAAAGGGAAAAAAGTCCCCGCTAAAGGTTTTGACGGAGCATCTTTCAAAAATCTGTTTATGAGAGGATGACTGAAATGTTTGTTAATTATGCGCATCGCGGCGCGAGCGCATATTATCCTGAAAACACGATGAGTGCTTTCTATGCCGGAATTGAAATGAATGCTAACGGAATCGAAACGGATATCCATAAGACCAAGGACGGCGTTCTTGTTATGTTCCATGATGATACACTTGAACGAGTAACCGATCATACCGGCAGGATATGCGACCATACATACGAAGAATTACTCGGTGTCAATGTGTATAACAATGACAAAACCAAAATTGACAAAGTACCCGCTTTTGATGATTTTCTCAAATACTTTTCGTTCAGAAATCTGACTTTTGCTATTGAATTGAAGCAGGACAACATAGAAAAAGAAACGGTAGACATTATCGAAAAATACGGTATATGTGATAAAGTGATAATAACTTCGTTTTCTTTTGAATATCTCCGCCGTGTTAAAGAGTATGCACCCAAATACAAAATAGGGTATCTTTACAAAGATGATGACAACGCACTTGAAAAGGTGCTTTCGATAAACGGTGAGCAGCTTTGTCCGTATGCAAAAAGCATTACGCCTGAATTTGTAAAAGAAATCAAAAAAACGGGTCTTTCAATCAGAGCGTGGGGCGTGAGTGACGAAGAAATTATGCGACGTCTGTATGATTTCGGAGTTGACGGAATGACGGTCAATTTCCCCGATAAGCTTCAAATGTATGTTGAGGGAAAAAAGTAAATTTATCAGGATAAAAATATATCCCCGCAGAGATTCGCATTGCGTTTTGTTGCGGGGAAAGTTTTTTTGTTTGTTGCCATTTGTTTATTTAATTTATGCTGAAGCCAAAATCGCAAGATTTCGGCAGAAAAAGCATGAAAATGCTTTTTCTCAAACTGCTAATGATGTGTCGGCAGTTATTCAGCAGACATTATTTAATAGAATGGGCGGTGTTAAATGCGAATCAAATGAAATCGTTGATGTTGAATTTCCATTCTTTTCTTTTTCTGAATGGCTGCTTGAACTTTTTAGTTAAAACACCTTTTGATTCAAGATGGATGTAACAAGCCACATCACATGATCTTCCGCAAATAGAACATTGGTATGCGTGTTGAGCAGGGGGATAAAAATAGATGTTATCAAGGATTTTTTTTGCCGTTTCGGGGTCGACTTTGGCTTCTCCCGCTATTATTTCCAAACGATTATCAAACCCGGAAAAAGCATCGGGTGGCATGAACGGATTTTTTAAACCGTTTGCCCCGTTATAATACACTGCACATTGCCACTCATCGACTTTTCCGTCTTTGCTTATTGCGTTACCGGGACATGCCTTTATACATTTACCGCAATTATCGCAAAGCTTTGTCGTTTTGATCTCGTCGGGCTTTATTTCGGCATCGGTCAGAATAAAGCAATAACGCACCATGGGGCCGAAATCAGATGTAAGCAATGCTCCGCTGAGTCCCTTTTCACCAAGACCGCATTTTACCGCCGCATCAACGAAATCCATTTGATTTTCGGCAGTCTTATTTCTGTAAACAGCATCATATGCGACCTCCGGATTGGTACTGTTCTTTTCTTGCATGATTTGCTGATGACGACGTTGCGGTACTGCTAAAAAGCCATTACTTTCCAAAAAAACGGAAATTTTCATCTGTGCCATGGGCATTATGGTTTCTTCCATGTTTTCAACGCCCATTGTGGTATACTGATAATATGTAGTTCCCTCTTCCGTACCTCTGTAAACACCGCGGAGAACTCTGAATCCCAAACCTATTACCGTTTTTGTTTGAGGGAAAATTTTGAATATCGCATCGCTTTTATCAAAAGCTTCGGCACTTGCGAATCCGACAATATCGGCAAAATTGTCCTTTGCGATTTCTATGATTTTTGATTTCATTTTTTTTCTCCTTTCAGATGACGATAGCAGGCAACATCACATTTTCTTCCGCAAAGGCATGGAGTATATCCCCATTGCGTATTCGGCAGAAAGTCCATTTCCTTAAATATTTTCCTTGCACTATCGCTGTCAAAACGCTTTTTACCGTTTAATATCGTTTCTCTTTCGGGATCATCTTTCAAAAACTTTTCGGTAATAAACGGGTTGGATTTGTGTGCTCCCTTGTAATAAACAGCACATTGCCAAGTGTCAAGCCCGTCATCGCCGATCGCGTTACCGGGACATGCTTTTATACATTCTCCGCAATTATCGCAAATACTTTCGGTCAAAGGCCCATCCGTCTCGAGAGGCGCGTCGGTAATGATAAAACAATATCTTATAAAAGGTCCGTAATCCTTATTGATTATTTTACCGCTCAGTCCCTTTTCACCTATACCGCATGCCCTTGCCGCCTTACCGAAATCAATTATAACATCGGGTGCGGGCTTTCCGTCAGCAACGGGTACCGCATGGATAAGCTCATAGGTGTCCAAGACCTCGGGATTGGTCGTCTTATCTCCTTTAATACGCAAATTCGGTATTGATTTCTGAAGGCAGGCGTCATACCCTGCATTTTCTATCATAGCTCCGATTTTAAGTAAAAAAATCTCCGCCATTTCTTCATCAATATACTTTACTCCCATTGAGGTATATGTATAATACTGACTTCCTATATCCATTGTCATATAAAGACCCTTCGGTACTGCAAATCCAAAGCCGATCATACATTTTGCATTCGGCAAAATCATTTTTGGGTCTCTCTGTATATCTTCATTTTTGAATAGATCCAACGAGCCTATGCCGCAGATCGCGGCACCGAGCTCTTTTGCTTTTGCTTTTATATCTGACGCTGTCAACATTTTCATTTACTCCTAATCCGTTTTTTAACTCTGACAATACTGCTTTTCCGTATTATCTTTTGATGTATCACTGTTTTCTATAACCAAAACGGTTGCATCACGACTTACGACGATATGGTGCCATTCGCCTTTCGGAACTTCATACGCTTTGTTTACTTCCAACTTTTCGGATATTATGTTTTGATCGCTTTTGACATATAATTCCGCCGTTCCGGACATCAGAACGAATACTTCCGCCGTTTGTGTGTGACGCTCCCATATGCCGATATGAGAGAATCTGTCGGAATAGCGCAGAAACCCGATTTTCCAACCCTCAAAGCTGAAAACTGCCTTGAAGTCGGAGCCGTCATACGAATATATGTTCATCATCAGCGATCCAATTTCCATGTCTTTTTAGTTCTCAACGGCTCTTGAAAATGTCCTTCAAGACAACCGCCCTTTTTCTCGAGAACAGAAACGCATCCCCGTATACATCCTCCGCATTTTGCCATATTGTAGCCGACCCAGCTCGGGAAATACTTTTGAAGTGCGGTATACACCTTCATTATTTCATGTTCATTTGCAACATTGGTAACGCCCTCCATAAGGTCAAGCGCACCGTCTTTGTTTTCATCCCAAACTTCTTTGGGAACAAACGGATTGTAGTATCTGCCGGCATGCGTATAGAAAGCATAGCAACGCCACATATCAATATCTCCCCATTCACAAACTTTGCCCTCTATATTGACTGTGACCGTTTTACCTGAATCTATTGCCGGTATACATCCTCCCGGGCACTCTCTGACACATGCACCGCATCTCCGACATAACGGCTTACCATTGTACATTTCATCATATTCATCAAAATCAGCATCGGTAAATATGAAGGCAACACGCTGTAACGGCCCGAATTGAGGAGTTAAAAGCATTTTGCTCCAACCTATTTCACCAAGACCGCAGGCAACCGCCGCAAGACGAAATTGAAACTGTAAATCAGGCGGTACATTATCTTCTCTTGTAGCTCGGGTAAACTGAACATTTCTATGATGCGCAGTAGCGTTTTTGGCATTTTCGTTTACTTCTATCTGCTCTTCCGGAGAAAGTGAGTTTCCTTGACTTCCGTCCATATCCGAAACGCAGCCTCTGGCGCCTGTATTCCGATAAACAAATGCCTCATACCCCTCATCCTCTATGACTTTCCCTACTGCATAAAGAACAGCCGGAGCGAAAATCTCGTTTATACCGCCGTAAGCCATAGAGGGATATTGATAAAACTGAGTCCCCTCCTCTATTCCTCTCTGAACACCCCTTGGTATTCGAAAAATAAAACCTATCATGGATTTGGCTTCGGGGAAAAGATACATCGGGTTCATCTCGTCCGGAGCCCCTTTCATCCTTGTGATAGGCGCGATCCCGCAGGCATCGGCACCTGCTTTTAACGCCATTTCTTTAATTAGTTTACTGTTAAGCATAGTATTCACCTTTCTTATATCCCGTCTATTCTTTTCAGCTTTAACGGTTCTCCGTTTTCCAGCACATAAGGATATATTGAATGTGTCGGCTCTAAAATTCGGAGAATGTCTCCGCTGTATTTTTCGTTTATATAACTTTTCAATACAAGCTCCGGATCATTATGAACTCTTGTAGCAAGCTTTACCGAAACAAAATAATCTTCGTATAAATGAATATCTTCGGGACGTACGAAATTTGTTATTTGAGGCAGCTTTTGAATATTCTCTTGCTTTTTCAAAAATTCTTTGCAAATACCCGTAAAACTATATGCGTTGTCCATTTTGGAAATTTCATCCTCGCGAGCTACAAGGTTATCATGAAAATTATGTGCCGAGCAATTATTCAGACAGCCGCTGTTGGCAAGCATAAACAATTTTTTTGAATTTCTGTCGCACCATTGCTTCAAAATTTTTATTTTATCAAAATCCCGATTAAGCTCTCTGCGCATATAGTAAGAATCAAAATATTCGGATAGGTATTCCATGCCTTCGACAGAACCGATTTCCATATTGACGGAAGCTCTTGTTTCTAAAGTTTCAAAATTGTTTTTAATGAATTTGGCAATCAGTGGTGAAGTGGTCGTAACAGATGAAAGACCGTAATTATTATTTATGTAATCTACTGTATTGCCGATTTTGCAGAAAAAAGCTCTTGACAGGCTGTCTTTTCCGTAACAATTTCCATTGAAAAGAAGGTTTAACCTGATGTTGTTTTTGCTTATATTTTTAAGGGCATTTCTTTGTGTATCAATTCGCTCGATTTCCGACATCGTGTCTCCTATAACCAGATTGCTTCTTCCGTTCGGAAAATCACCGAATGAAAAATATACCTCGTAAATATGCTCTTTGTTTTCCGTTATGCAATTCAGAAAAGCGGGATCATTATTTGGTAAGCCTACTGAATACTTCAAAATACACACCTGCAAATTCAAATTTTCATATTGATTTTATCACACATTTACGCTATAATGAATATATAAAACAATAAAATTCTTTAATATAACAAACTTTTAGAGGTGGATCATGAAGCTGTGTGAGATCAATCCGTTTATACGTTTTGCCGAAAAAATAAAAATCAAAAGAAGACCTGAAAAATTCAATGTGTTTGATTCGAGGATCTTTTCGATTTTATCGGGTGTAATTGAAATCAAAACAGAAGAAAATTGCTACAATTTGAGACCCGGCGATATATTTTACTGTGCACAAGGAAGCTGTTATACTATCGCGTGCAGTGAGGTGTGTGAATTGATATGCCTCAATTTTGATTTGACACAGAAAAGAAATACCATCACCGAAGCTTATGCTCCCGTAAAAATCAAATCAAGCTCGGAGGTGTTGTTTTTTAATGATGATACTGTTGAAGATTGCGTGTATATCAATAAGTTCTTTTATTTGAAAAACGATTATTTGATCAAAACACAAATAACGAAGATCGCTGATGAATTTGAAAATAAGCGAATATATTTCAGGGAAAAATCCGGTGCGATCCTAAAAGATATCCTTATTGAAATGAGCAGGAGAGATCTGGAAAAAAATGCTAATTCGTTTGACGCGGTGGAAAAGACGATGGCATAAATAAATGATAATTACAGAAATAAAATAAACAACGAACAGCTTGCGAGGTTGACCGGATATCATCAGTACTATCTCAACCGCATTTTTAAGATACAGACCGGTAAAACGATCCATAAATACATTATGGAGGTTCGAATAAATGAAGCCAGAAAAATGCTGATGACAACAAATCTGTCCATTTGTGCGATCGCTCAAAAAACAGGTTTTTGCAGTGATACGCATCTTTCTAATTGTTTTGAAGATTATTTTGGTTATAGGCCAATAAAATATAAAGAGCTTTTCAAAAATAATATTTAGCAAAATCTCGGAACATGGGTGAGGCTCTGCTGAGGGGGCTGCCGGTCATGACGGGCTCGGCGGCGCACATTCCCGCTTGCAGAGGGCAAACGCTCCATCGAGGCGGAACTTCGCCTTGAACGCCATAAGGCAAATTTGTTGTTCGATGAACGCAGGAGCGGTTAAAAATTACGCAGATCTTAATTTCCCGAAAAAACGGCAGATAATGAAATCAAGCTGAACGAGGAGATAAAGGAATTAAAAACGGCTGAAAATTCAATCGCAGAGGAAAAAGAAGAGCCTGAAAAAGAGATTCTTCGGAATCTCGGCATTGATGATGACGAAGAAAAAGCTGAATGCCGTTTTTGAGAAAAACCAACAGAACCCTTACATTCTCTATCAGTCGGGAGAGTTGGTAAAAGGCATATGTCAAAAGCTTGTGGAGCACGATAAAGCGCATCCGAAATTCAAGAAGACCAATCCGTTTCTCAAGCAGAAAGAGCTTGATACCGCCAAAAAGACGATGTTACGCGGACAGGAGGCGGCACGGACGATGAAGAGTCACACGGCGGACGCTCCGGAAATGAACGGGATCGAAGAACAATACAGAGCCGCTCGATCTTCTTAATGTACCGAAGGACGAAGTGAAGAGTAAATCCAAGCAAAAGACCGCTCTGACCAACAACTGATACCGCGCATTGGCGCAGGCAACAGAAAATGCCGATGAGTATATACCTAATTATCCATACCGCATAATGCAAATCAGCCTCAAGCGGCTTTGCACCACTTTTTTTCTCCCGTCGTAAGTAAGGCGGGAAAAATTTTTTATACGAAGGTGTAAGCAAGAGACACACGAAGTTTTCACAGTTTATCTAATATGTTAAAGCGACGTGACAATCCATGTCGGCGCAAAAGCACTTAATATGGATTGCCACGTATTATGTCAAAAAACTCATAATGACGCAGGGAAGTTTTTTTATCGTGTAACTACTTTGTTTCACGGCTTTTACTTTAGATAAAGCAACTTAGATAAAGCAACGCGAAGTATCAGTAAAGTCTTTTGCCGCGCTTTTCTTCGAAAAAGCGGGTAAAGGGTGCGGGGGACAGAGCCCACATCCAATAAAAAAGGGGTCACGGATGCGGAGCGGCTGCGGCATTTTTATAGCTTACGACGGGCAAACGTGCGCTGAGAATCGCCCCTGCTCCTTTCCGCTCGATACTTATTGATATTTTATCATAATCCGGCTCTATATATTTTATTGCGGCTGAGATTATATCGGCGGTCATCTGCAACAAAAATTCGGCAGATACGTTGGCTCTGTCACGTGATACAACAGACATAAGACGTTGCTTTGCCGTATTACTGCTTGTACTTTTTTTGAAAAATCCGAACATAAATATTCCTCCTTATACGGATTTATACTGCTCTTTTTCCGAAAATTTTGCCGATGAGTGCGGAAAGTCCTCCCGTAATATTTATGGGAATATTTTCGCCGATCAGTCTGTGCGCAATATTTTCGTATTCTTTACCCGCGCGGCTTGACGGCAGATTCAGTACAGGCTCGCCGAGATTTGCGGCACGGACGATGCTTGCGTCATCCGGCACTGCACCGATTGCCTTTTGCCCGAGAATATCCTCGACATCTTCGATACTCAGCATATCGCCGCCGCGAATCAGCTCTTGCTTGATACGGTTTATTATAAGTGAAACATGCGCAATTTCGCTTGTTGCCATCAGTCCGATGACCCTATCGGCGTCGCGTACTGATGACACCTCGGGGGTACATACAACAAGTGCTTCGTCGGCACCTGCTATCGCGTTTTTGAAGCCCTGTTCAATTCCTGCGGGACAGTCAAGCAAAATAAAATCATATAGCGGCTTCAATTCGTTAAGCAACTCACACATTTGCTGCTCGCATATCGCGTTTTTATCGCGTGTCTGGCTTGCCGGCATGAAACTCAGATGTTCATTACGCTTATCTTTAATGATTGCTTGTCGAATACGGCACTTGTTTTCGATAACGTCAACTATATCAAAGACGATTCGATTTTCAAGTCCGAGCACCGTATCAAGATTCCGCAAGCCGAGATCGGTGTCGATAAGCAGAACCTCCTTACCCAATCGGGCAAGACCGCATCCGACATTTGCACAGGCTGTCGTTTTGCCTACACCGCCTTTTCCGGATGTTACAACGATTACTCTACCCATATGTGATTCCTCCTTTGTATTGCCTATGATACAACCTTGCTCTGAAAAAAGAAAGAACTCTTTTTGTCGAAAGAATGTTTTTGACAAAACAAGAAAAAAGCTTTCAAAAAACGCACTGCAAAATTGACAAAAATATCAAATGAAGATATAATTATATGCAAGGAGGATGCGGATCATGAAACAGGCTACCAAACAAAATACGATAGGCGAAATACTTGAAATGAACAGTGAGGTCGCGGCACTGTTCCTTGGACACGGAATGTTTTGCATTGCTTGTCCGAGTGCACAGAATGAATCGTTTGAGGAAGCGTGCATGGTGCATAATATTGATGCTGATGCACTGCTTGAACTGATAAATAAATTTCTTGCGGCAGATGAGGTGGAAAAATGATAGCGATCGGATGTGATCACGGAGGATATGAGCTTAAGCTCGCCATTATAAAGCACTTAGAAGAAAAAGGAATAAAGTGTAAAGATTTCGGATGCTATTCGAATGAGAGCGTTGATTATCCCGATTATGCGTATCCTGTTGCCAAGGCTGTCGCTGACGGCGAATTTGAAAAAGGCATACTTGTTTGCGGGACAGGCATAGGTATGAGCATTGCCGCAAACAAGGTTGACGGAATACGCTGTGCCTTGTGCGGCGATACGTTTTCGGCGCATGCTACACGTGAGCATAACGACAGTAATATCCTTGCACTCGGAGGGCGCGTAACAGGCCCCGAACTTGCCTTCGATATAGTTGATATTTGGCTGAACACGGACTTTTCCGAAGGTGCACGCCATATCAACAGAATAGGAAAAATTACGGAAATAGAAAATAAGCGATAAGCTATGTAGCGGGAACTCTGTCTCAATACCCATTTTGGGCTCTGCCCAAACGGGAAAAAACTGTCCCCGTGACTCTCGGAACAATTCTCACGAAATGTTCGATAAAAGATTTGTATTGCACTTTGCGCAAAGCAAAAATAGTACAGTGCCTTATGCTGAAATATAGCACAGGCACTGTTTTTTTATGGGTTATTCTGTTGCACGAACGATATATGCCCGCAATGCCACAGGAAAGATTTTATAGCACATTACTTTGTTTCATGCCACTTAACTTTAGCCAAGCGACACGAAGCGCAGTAAAAGTCTAAGCTTTTCTGAAGAAAGGCTTGCAGTGGGGACGGAATCCACACGGAAGAAAGCGTACCCTTGCAACGTCACCGCATGCTACCTTTTTACCGATACATTCAAGCCGTCCGCATCGGCGTCAACGGTGAGTATATCGTTCAAATCAAGATTTTCGGAAAGTATCACTTTTGCTATTGCGGTTTCGACATGGCTTTGTATATATCGCTTGAGCGGGCGCGCACCATAGACGGCATCAAAACCGTGCTCGGTGATATACTCCTTTGCACGGTCGGTCACGCAAAGGCGCAACGAGCTCGCCTCGAGTCGCTTTTCGAGCCGCGCAAGCAAAATATCAATGATCCCGCCGATATCGCTTTTCGTCAAAGGCTTATAGAATACCGTTTCGTCAAGTCGGTTGAGAAATTCGGGTCGGAAGCTTCGCTTAAGCAGTTCGTTGACCTCGGCTTTCGCATCGTCACTGATTTCGCCGTCCTGTCCGATGCCGTCAAGCAGTATTTGTGAGCCGAGATTGCTTGTGAGGATTATTACAGTGTTCTTGAAATCCACTACTCTGCCCTGCGAATCGGTTATTCTGCCGTCGTCAAGCACCTGAAGCAGAATGTTGAATACATCCGGGTGCGCCTTTTCGATCTCGTCAAACAGTATGACCGAATACGGTTTTCTTCGTACCGCCTCGGTGAGCTGACCGCCCTCGTCGTATCCTACATATCCGGGAGGCGCTCCTATGAGCCTTGATACGGAAAATTTCTCCATATACTCGCTCATGTCGATGCGGATAAGATTTTTTTCGTCATCGAACAAATTTTCGGCAAGCGCCTTGGCAAGCTCGGTCTTACCGACGCCCGTCGGGCCGAGAAACATGAACGAGCCTATCGGACGGTTCGGGTCGGCGATGCCTGCACGTGAGCGCAGTATCGCCTCCGATACCTTTGTTACAGCTTCATTCTGACCTATCACACGCTTGTGAAGCTCATTTTCAAGATTCAACAGTCTGTCACGTTCACCCTCGACAAGCTTAGTAACGGGTATACCCGTCCATTTCGCAACGATGCCAGCTATTTCGTCCATTGTGACGGTGTTGCGCACAAGCCCCGAGCCATTGCTTTTTTCGCTTTTTTCTACCGCAGTCTGTAGGCGTTTTTCAAGCTCAGGCATTACCGAATATTTGAGCCGTGCCGCTTTTTCGTATTCAAGATTGCGTTGCGCCGCTTCCATTTCAAGTTGTGTTTTGTCTATTTCCGCCTTTACAGACTTTACCGAATCGATTTCCTGCTTGCCACGCTCCCACTCCGCTTTCATTTCGTTGAAAATATCGCGTTCCGCGCTCAGCTCCTCACGAAGCTTTTGCAAACGCTCGACCGACAGCGTATCGGTCTCTTTTGCCAGCGCCGTTTCTTCTATTTCGAGCTGTAATATTCTTCGCCTTGAATCATCAAGCTCCGACGGCATGGAATCTATTTCCGTCCTTATCATCGCGCACGCCTCATCGACAAGATCTATCGCCTTGTCGGGCAAAAATCTGTCGGTTATATATCTGTTGGAAAGCGTAGCCGCCGCAACAAGTGCATTGTCGTGTATCTGCACGCCGTGGAATATCTCGTATTTTTCCTTCAAACCGCGGAGAATGGAAACGGTGTCCTCGACATTCGGCTCATCGACCTGAACGGGCTGAAAACGCCTTTCGAGCGCTGCATCTTTTTCAATGTACTTGCGATACTCGTCAAGTGTGGTCGCACCTATGTAGTGAAGCTCACCGCGTGCGAGCATCGGCTTTAATAGATTGCCCGCATCCATCGCACCGTCGGTTTTGCCCGCGCCGACTATCGTGTGAAGCTCGTCTATGAATAGTATTATCCTGCCGTCACTGTTTTTTATTTCGTTCAGTACCGCTTTGAGCCGTTCCTCAAATTCGCCACGGAACTTCGCGCCGGCTATCAGCGCACCCATGTCGAGAGAAAATACGGTCTTTTCCTTTAAGCCTTCAGGCACATCACCACGCACTATACGCTGTGCGAGTCCCTCTGCGATAGCGGTCTTGCCGACACCCGGCTCACCTATCAGCACGGGATTGTTTTTCGTCTTTCTTGAAAGGATCCGGATAACATTTCTTATTTCTGTATCTCTGCCTATAACAGGGTCGAGCTTGCCATCCTTGGCACGTTCGACGAGGTCTGTCCCATACTTTTTCAGAGCCTCGTATGTCTCTTCGGGATTGTCACTCGTCACCTTTTGTCCCGCTTTTACGGTATCAAGCTCTTTTTTGAAGGCTTCGGTGCTTATGCCGAACTTTTTGAACAGCTCCTTGAGCTTAGGTGTGGAAAATTTGAATATCCCGAGCATTATATGCTCTACCGAAATGTATTCGTCGCCGTTCTGCTTGGCGGATTTTTCCGCCTCTGAAAGTATCTTGTCGGTCTCGGGTGAAATATACACCTTGTCCGGCTCTCTGCCGCTTCCGCTGACCTTAGGCATCTCGGTTATGATTTCGTTCAGACTCGATGCAAGTCTGTCGACCGGAATGCTCATTTTTTCAAAAATGCTGCCTATCAGTCCGTTCTCCTGCTCGATAAGCGATGCAAAAAGATGCTCGGGCGCAATCTGCATATTTTGATTGCTTATCGCCCTTTGCTGTGCATCCTGCAATGCTTCAAGTGCCTTTTTTGTGAATTTATCCGTCATATCAAAACACCTCTTTCTGTGTATTCCTTTAATATTCTCCCTATATCAGTTTCTCCGAACTTGCCCGTAATATAATTTTTAAGACAAGCATCAAACATCTTTATATACGCGGATATCGCGTCGGCGGCTTCATTTGCCGTAAGATTTTTGTCTATACTTATGCTACGGACAAATCTGCCGTCGAAAAGCTCGTACTCGGGCTTTTTTGCACTGAGTGCCGATTCATGATACGCCCACAGCTTGAAAAAACCGTTCATCTCGGTCAAAAGCATTTGCGATTGAGTGCGAAAAATAACGCTCAATCTGCCCGCCGTCAGTTCTGAACTGAATAACTCAACATCGTATTTGATCGTAGGACGGTATTTGTATTCAAGAATGCTTTTTAGCGACATCGTGCTTTGATTCGGAAGAACACACGGTATCATGTCGGTCAGATTCATCATTTCCTCTATCGTCCTGAAAATGTTGTCTATGCGCATCTCCGGCGTAGTATATGAAACATATTCCGCCAATATGCGGTTTATCAGCTTCGAACGATTCGTGTTCTGCATCAGCGCCATGCGGTCTATTTCACGCACTACCTCGTCGGTCAAAATTACACTGTATAAGCTTTTACTCATTATTTTTACCGCCTTTCTGTAATAATTGTATCATCGGATTATATTTTTGTCAATACATTTATATAAATTTTCACACAAATTTTATTATCGTACATATATTTTACTTGACAATACACATTTATGAAGCTACAATATTTCTACAAAAAAGTATGTAAGGAAGTGTTCATATGGCAAAAAAACAAAGTATATTTACAAGGTTGCTTCTATACATTATCGGTTTGTTGATAATCGCGCTCGGCATAAATATCTCAAAGCTTTCGGGACTCGGAATTTCGCCGGTCAGCTCGATCCCGGGCGTGCTTAACGCGATAATACCGTCGTTTTCACTTGGCAGTATGGTCATTATCGTATATATCGTGCTGATAATCGCGCAGATAATAGTGCTTCGCAAATCATTCAAGCTTGTCAACATTCTCGGCGTTCCGGTAGCGATAATATTCGGCTGGATGGTAGATTTTGTGGGTACTGCGGATTTTAAGCTTACTATCGGCGGTATCGACATCGGTATTGAACGTACATTTACGGGGCTTATGAAGCTTTTGAATGTTCCCAAGCCCGAAAGCTATCCGTTCAAGCTCGGATATCTTATCGTAAGCATAATAGTTATCGGTATAGGTGTATATATCTACTTAAAGCCGAAGCTCGTTCCGATGCCTGCCGAGGGGCTTGCACAGGCGATATCGCAAAAGAGCAAAATGAAGTTCGGAAACTGCAAGACGATCGTTGATATGTCGATGATACTCATAGCGGCATTACTGCAAATAATATTCCTCGGCGGATTTGCCTCGTTCACAACAAATCCCGTTGTGCGTGAAGGCACGATACTTTCCGCGTTCTGCGTAGGGCAGACGGTAAAACTGCTGAATAAGATTTTTAAGAAAAGGTAAAAAGTAAACGGAAGCTGTGTTGCTTGACAGCTTCCGTTTTTATCTACCTGTATTTCTTTATTTGCACACTGCGCTTCTCTCTTATTTGCACAGCTCAGCGACTATGGTGTTTATCATTTTACCCTCAGCCTTGCCCTTAAGCTCTGCCATTGCGGTGCGCATTATCATGCCCTTGTTTTTCTGTCCGATAAGCTCTGCACAGTTTTTGAGCAAGAACTCTTTTACTTCGGCTTCACTCATCATTTTCGGCGCGAATGCTTCTATCACGACGAGCTTCGCACTGTATTCATCCAAAAGATCGGTGCGTCCGGCGGGACATGTGTCTACCTGCTCCTTGAGCGATTTTACTTCCTTGATGATGACTCTGTCCACAAGCTCTTCCGGGATATTGTCACGCACACCGTCGTCGATAGCTGCTTTTTTTACGGCGGCGACAAGTGACGATATCGCATCCTTTTTGATTTTATCTTTCGCCTTCATTGCGGCGATAAGTTCCTTTTGAAGTACTTCAAATTGCATGATTTTATTCCTCCGATGCTTTATTTTTATAATATTGTACTATTTCATTTGAAAATCGTCAACAAACTAATTGCAAAATTTTTGATGAAATGGTACAATATATAATAAATTCTGGAAAATAGGTGTTAGATATGATCGAAGAAGCGAAGAATAACTTTATCAAAGAAATAGTCGAAAACGACCTTGAGGCAAACGAAGGCAAGTTGAACATCGTTACGCGCTTTCCCCCGGAACCGAACGGATATCTTCATATAGGTCATGCAAAGGCTATATGTGTTGATTTCGGCATAGCGAAGCAGTACGGCGGAAAATGCAACCTGCGTATGGATGACACGAATCCCGCAAAGGAAGACAACTTCTATGTTGAAGCCATCTGCCGCGATGTCGAATGGCTCGGCTTCAAGTATGACAAGCTCTGCTTTGCCGCGGATTATTTTGAAACGATGTACGAGCAGGCGATAGTCCTTATCAAAAA
>JAZRXI010000088.1:0-3483 GCA_045600145.1 Clostridia bacterium
GGCTTCTGTGAATACCACGTTTTGACCGTAACGACCTGATGTGGGAACATATCCGCACGCAATTCCAATTTTTCACGCAAAATCACCCAAAGAAGATTTTGGGTGATTATCGTGTCGGCATCAACGCCGAGCTGTTTTGCCTGTTCGCCTGCGACATCCTGCAAAATGTCCATGATACAGCTCGGCTTTATTCTTTTATTTGTATCGAAATCAAATACTCTCAGCTCGTATTTGCGGGTAAATATCGGTTCAGCCAAGCTTGTAGTCCCCCGTAATATCCACCTTGCGCGCGCCGCCCGATATCGTTATCTTTACACTGCCGTTCTTGAGCGGGATAACAGCCGAAGCATTTTCCGGCGCATTGAAATCGTTGTTGAGATATACCTTTTTATTGATCTCGTCCACCCTATCAAGCCCGAGGCAGTCACGGAATATGAAGCGTACAACGTGCGAAGCGAAGCCGTGATTACAGCTTGCGTGTGAAGCATCGTTTTCCCAAAGCGTGCCGGTGAGCTTAGCCATATAATCGAAATAATCTTTGATCTCGCCGATTATCTGCTTGCGATAGCCGTTTTGTGAAAGCACCTCCATGCGCAGATAGTTGCCGATAAACGCATTTGCCGGATATACACCCGGATGCGTTTTTTCGCACTTGTGTCCCGCGCCGAAATCCTTGGATATTATTTCAAGCAACTCGGGGTAATCTTCCTTTTCCGCAACATGCGTGAAAAATGCGTAATACTGACAAACCTCGGTGATATCCTCAGGCGTCGTTTTCTTTCCGTCCGCACCGATAATCTGACGGTCACGGAAGAAAGTGCCGTTGAACGAAAGTCTTCTTATCGTTTCTTTAATTTTTTCAGCCTTTGCATCAAGCGCGGCGTCATTGTACATACGTGCCATAGCTTTAAGCATCGCATAGTACATCATGTTCGACGGGAAGTTTACGTCCTGCACCCATTTATTTGCCTGTGACCACTCAACGAATACCCAACCTGTCAGTTTTTCCAAAAGTCCGTCATCATTGAGCTTTTGGCAGAAGTACTCTTCAAGCCCGTACAGACGTTCCTTTGCAAGCTCAAGTATAGCGGTATCGCCTGTGCGCTGAACGTATTCCTCAAGCTCTATTACAAGGAACATCGGCCAGTTTGGGATATACGATGCGCTCAGCTCATCCGACGGATAGCACATCGGGAGCATGCCCTTCGGGATGCGCGTAAACTCCGTTGCGATAAAGAAATTCTCCAAAAATCCCTTTTCTACCGCAGAACCGCCCGTAAGGTCTTTTTCGACACGCCCGGTAAAGAAGCTGTCGCAAAGCCAGCCTGCGCGTTCACGCGAGGGGCAATCCATGAATACGTCAACGGCATTCTGCTCGAATGTGTTGACCGCCGCCTCATACACGCGGTTGAGCGCCTCATCGTCGCTCGTGAAGCGAGCCGTGCGTCCGAGCGGATTGACATACTCAACAAGCGAAAGTCCGTCGAACTCCACACTGCCGCGGGCGCACATCACCTTTAAGTATTGCATCGTGCGCGGTTCGGTAGCAATGAAATATTCTGTTCCCTTTTCCATGTACACGGGAATCATATTCGTAACTCCTACCCAATGCTTCGCGTTATCAGCGTCCCCGTCAACTGCTATTTCGTCAAACATGAAATATACTTCGGAATCGGTATCGGCTTTCATCGTGCACTTGACAAAGCCGGTATCGTTATGATCGAATTTGAATGTTATCCATTCTTTTTCGTCAAGCCGGAACGGTGCATTGTCTGCAGGAGCGTCTACCATTTCTTTTGATGTTATCGTAAGCCCCTTGAGTACCTTTCTGAAAAGGCATCTCAATTCTGTCGGCGCATATGAGAAATCCGGTTCATCGGTAGAATCCATTCTGTCGCTGTCTCCGCACTTGCTGTTTTCCTCGTCAGCTTCCGCAGTACCCTTGCACATAACGCGCGTCGGATATACCGTCTTATATTCAGGGTACGGTGCTGTACGCGGCAAAAGTACGATATCCGCGACCTGCTCAAGTTCAAGCGGCTCGGAATACTTTTGCGGCAAATGCCACACCTCTATAAACGGACGCTGATAGCTGTAGCGTTCCACTACTTGTTCCTTCGAAAGCATACGTCTTACATCAAAGCCACCGCCTGAAACCGCGGTATAGGCTGTGCACACGCCGTCGATCTCGATTTCAGCCTGCAAAAAGCCGTGCTGCATAATGTATTCAAACGATGTCACGCCGTACGAAAGAACACGAATTTCTACTTGATTATGCTCATTACGTTTCAAGCTATGAGTGAGATCAAGTTCATCCTCTCTCCATCTTCCTCTGCCACAGCGCTGAGGACCATGAAATGCAAATTCGTCGTTGATATAGACTGTATATTGGGCATCTGCAGCTATGTGCATGTTTGCATATTTCCCTAAAAAATCAATTTCCGTCTTAAAGGAGAGCAATATATTGCGTTCATTTGCATATTTCACACTCCATACGGGAAGCGCCTTCTTGAACATAATAAATACCTCTTTTTTATACTTTTATTTTTCGCATACCGCAGGAACGAGTAACAGCCTTTCATTTGTCTGCGGAAGTTCGAACGAATCTGCGGTCGCTACTGCTATTTTTCTGTCGGATGCGGTCATAAATTCCGAAAGCTGGCTTAATACTTCAAAGCCGTACTTGCCGTTGCGATAGTGCATC
The DNA here is from genome assembly GCA_045600145.1 of Clostridia bacterium. Lineage (GTDB taxonomy): Bacteria > Bacillota > Clostridia > Christensenellales > QALW01 > UMGS1322. The sequence goes on from JAZRXI010000088.1 coordinate 2,705, forward strand.
GGTATTGCGATCTTCGGGTCAACGGCATTGATAACGCGCCAAGCTGTATCGGCATCTATTGTATAGTGTCCGCCTACAGGTATCATAAGTGCATCGCAGTTCTTGACATATTCAAGCTGTTTTGCGTTGAGCTCATGACCGAGATCGCCGAGATGCACGATCTTTTTGCCGTCGCACATTATGATGTGAACGAGATTCTCGCCACGCTCCGCACCCGATTTTTCATCGTGATACGTCTGCATCATCGTGATGCCGAACGGATTCTGCGCTCCGCTGACCTTGCGCTTTACGCCCTCCACTGCCGCATGGTCGAAGTGATCGTGGCTGCAAAGGATCATATCGGCAGTAGTGTGTACGTTTTTATATCCGCGCACATCGCGGAACGGGTCTATAACAAGCGAATATCCGTTTTCTTCGATTTTGAAGCACGAATGACCGAAATAAGTTATTTTCATTTTTTTCTTTCTCATATACGGAAACACATATTCAGGTGTCCCGGTTTATTCAAGCACCGCTTTGATACGGCGAACGCCCGCTGACGAGCTTTCCTCCTTGAGTATCCTGAAATGTCCAAGCTCGCCGGTGCGCGAAGCGTGCGGACCGCCGCATATCTCCTTTGAGAAGTTGCCCATCGTGTAGACTTTGACCATAGAATCGTATTTATGCTCGAACAGACCAATCGCGCCGGATGCCTTTGCATCTTCAAGCGGCATCTGCTCGCAGATTATCTCAACGTCAGCCGCGATAGCTTCGTTTACGAGCTTTTCGCCCTCGTCAAA
>JAZRXI010000089.1:0-45572 GCA_045600145.1 Clostridia bacterium
TAATGACGGCACACCTTTCTTGTGGATAGGCGATACCAATTGGCAGGCACCAAATTATGTTGATGCTACAAAGTGTAACTATCCCGGATGCGACTGCGGCAGTCAGATAGAGCATGAGGTAAAAGACCGTATTGCCAAGGGCTTCACGGTATATCAGACATATTTCTCTTCTTCCGGCTCGGAGCTTTGGAAGGCGGCATACTCAAAGCCCAATTATGATCGCTTTAATAAAGAGATAGATAAAATTTTCGAAACGATCAGTAACTACGGCATGGTTATCGCTCTCGGTTTCGGTCTGCACAGTGGCACGCCCCGTGCAATGAAGGATACTGATCTGCTTACTTTTGTTCGTTACTGTATCGCACGTTATTCCTGCTATAATATAGTATGGATCACCGGTCAGGAAATCACCGAAAACGAAGAATCAACAACAAGCGGCAAGACATGTATGGACGTTTGGATGGAGGTCGGCGAAACGACAGGCAAGCTTGACGGCTATAAGCATCCCAACGGCGCACATATGTACGTTCTTAAATCGACAGATGCAAGAGTTATCCGTCTTGATCAGGCCGATTGGCATCAAGTATGGATACTTCAGGGCGGTCACGGCGGCGTAGCTCAGGCAAAGGCGTTCTATCAAAGCTATTACATGAACATGTCTGGCAAGATAAAACCGTATATAGAGGGCGAAAACAACTATGAAGATATCAACTGCGGCGGCTATACAGGCTACAACGCGCCTCGTTGGAACGCTTGGAAATCGATTCTCTGCGGTTGCGCGGGCTATACCTACGGCGCTTCGGGCGTGTGGATAGATGCCAAAGATAATTCAAGCAATGTTTGCTATGGCGAGGATCATTCCTACAGCTATGATCCGTGGTACATCGGTCTTGAAAAACAAGGATCGTTTGAAATACTATACATGAGAAATTTCTTCAAGAATATTGATTGGGAAAAGCTCGTACCACACTTCGGCGATCCTGCGTTCATGGATTTCCATAAGAACGAAGATAAAGTAATGGCTTCTACCGCGGATGGCACGACAGCCGTGTTCTATTTCTACAATAAAGATACCACTACCGGTACCGCCAAACAGCTTGCAAAAGGAACGTTTAAAGCATATTGGTATGACGTGCTTACCGGCAAATATATAAAGATCGACGATGTTAAGGTCGGCGCGGACGGCACTGCGAAGCTTCCCGAAAAGCCGAATAATCAGGATTGGGTATTACTTCTTACACAAGGCGGACTTAAAAATGAATCCTATGCCGGAAGCTTCTTTACAGATCTCGGTCAGGGCGCGGTTGAAGGCACATTGACAAAGCCGGTATCGGTACATGCTATCGGCGGCATCACCTATAAGGGAAAGAATATTATTGATAATACAGCAAATCTTTACGACGGTAACGAATCAACCACATGGACGCCCAATGCAGAGCGTGTTGCCCAAACATTCATTTACGATTTGGGTGAAGCAAAAGACCTTGCGCATATTGTCATCACACCCGCACAGAATACCGTTCTCCGTAAGCTTCGTGTATATGCGTCCAATGACGGTAACGTATGGGATATGATCGTCAACAATGTTGAACGTGATAATTACATGGACGGTAACTCGATAAGCGAAAAGCTTGCAGGCGGTTACAGATATGTAAAGGTATTCCTGCTTCCTGCGGAAACAATGCATGAAAAGGATATTGCCGGTATAACCTATAGGCTTCACTGCAACAAGCAGAGCAACACGAACGGTGACTATTATCCCGAGCTCGAAATCGCCGAAATATCGGTTTATACCAACGGTACTTCGGATAATCCCGCCGCCCCTACAAAGCTTTCGGATAACGGCGGCAGTGCTGATAACGGCAACACTGCTTCGGGAAAAACTTCAAACGGTACACTCATCGCAATCGTTGCGGGTATCGGCGGAGTTGTTGTCATTGCGGCAGTAGTGTTTATAGTAGTATTCCTCAAAAAAGATAAAAAGAAAGAAGATTAAAAGATTACCGGTTTTAGTGGGGACACCTTCCCATTGCCACCGCCGGCTTTTTTGAAAAAAGCGGAGCACAAAACTTTTATTGCGCTTCACACAAAGTAAAAAAACACAGCGCCTTATGCAAACGTTTGCACAGACGCTGTGTTTTTGTTATTCTTAAAAAAGCTGACAAGGTGTGGGGACGAAGTCCCTAAAAAATGGGGCAGCAAGTGGACAGGATCACTTTGCGGGGGTGAGGCGGAGCCTCAAGGAAATCAATTATCTGAATTTTTCGTCTATCAGCACATTAAGCGCATCCATTTGTGCCTGGTCGGGTGTGGGAGTGTCGGCTAACGGGAACGGAATACCGAGTGCTTCGTACTTTTCAATGCAGAGCTTTCTGAATGGCAGAAGCTCTATTTTTTTTACGCACGGGAAGCTTTGCGCAAGCTCGTTGAGTTGTTTAATCGTTGCTTCGTCATCGCTCTTTCCCGGGATGATCACGCGACGAAACCATGTGTCGATGTTGCGCTTGTCAAGTTCCGTAAGAAAACGCTCCACTGCTTCGATATCGGCACCGGTGTTTTCCTTGTATGAAGCTTTGTCCGCGTATTTATGGTCAAGCAGGACAAGATCAGTGTGTTCAAGCAGTCTTGCGACATCGTTATTGAATATGCATCCCGATGTGTCAAGTGCGGTATGTATGCCTGCCTGACGGAGTTTTACAAACAGATCTGTCACAAATTTAGCCTGCATCAGCGGTTCACCGCCCGAAACGGTAACGCCGCCTTTTCCGGATATATACGGACTAAAACGCAGTATTTTTTTTACAAGTGCATCGCTTTCGACTTCTTCACCGCCGGAAAAATCCCATGTGTCAGGGTTGTGACAGCAAATACACCTTAAGGGACAGCCCTGCATGAATACTACACAACGTACTCCCGGACCATCGACTGTGCCGAGACTCTGAAATGAATGTATACGTCCTGTCATATCAGATCGATGTGTGGAATGTACGCATGATAACTTCTCTTTGCTGTTCGCGCGAGAGTTTTACGAAGTTGACCGCGTAGCCTGAAACACGAATGGTGAGATTCGGGTAATTTTCGGGATGATCATATGCATCAAGCAGTGTTTCACGGTTAAGCACATTAACATTCAGATGATGGGCGTCGTTTAAGAAGTAGCCATCGAGTATTGAAACCAAATTGTCGATGCGTTCGGTCTCGTTCTTACCGAGTGCTTCCGGAACGATAGAGAAAGTATTCGAAATACCGTCGGATGCCGATGAATACGGAAGCTTGGCTACCGAATTGAGCGAAGCAAGCGCACCGTTGGTTTCGCGTCCGTGCATGGGATTCGCGCCGGGCGCGAACGGCTCGCCCTTCTTGCGTCCGTCGGGAGTGGCGCCGGTCTTTTTGCCGTACATTACATTGGAGGTTATGGTGAGTGCCGAAAGTGTGTGACGCGCATCACGATATGCACGGGTCTTTTTAAGCTCGGTGTGCACGCGCACAAGCATATCCATTGCAATTTCGTCGGCGCGGTCATCATCGTTGCCGTACTTGGGAAAATCACCTTCGGTTTCAAAATCAACTATTATGCCGTTTTCATCGCGTATCGGCTTGACTTTTGCGTACTTGATTGCCGAAAGTGAGTCCGTTATTACCGAAAGTCCCGCAACACCGAACGCCATAAGACGCTCAACATCGGTGTCGTGAAGTGCCATTTGTGTTTTTTCGTAAGCGTACTTGTCATGCATATAGTGGATAGCATTCATGGTGTTGACATAGAGTCTGCACAGCCACGGCAGATAGATTTCAAAACGCTCCATTACCTTTGAATAATCAAGTATTTCATCCTGCATCGGCTCCATCTGCGGTCCGATGTGTGTGCCGAACATGTTGTCGACGCCACCGTTTATTGAAAGCAGAAGAAGCTTTGCGAGATTGGTACGCGCACCGAAGAATTGCATTTGCTTGCCGACCTTCATTGCAGAAACACAGCACGCGATGGCATAGTCGTCACCGAACTGCGGGCGCATGAGATCATCGCTTTCGTACTGTATCGCATCGGTATCGCACGAAACCTTTGCGCAGAATTTCTTGAAGTTTTCGGGAAGCGAGTAGCTCCAAAGCACGGTAAGGTTCGGTTCAGGAGCAGGACCCAGATTATAAAGCGTGTTGAGTATTCTGAAAGACGACTTTGTTACAAGTGACTTATGGTTGAGATTCATGCCGCCGACACTTTCGGTTATCCACATCGGGTCGCCGCCGAACAACTCGTTATATTCGGGCGTGCGGAGGTGGCGTGCGCAGCGGAGCTTGAGTACGAGGTCATCGATAAGCTCCTGCGCTTCGGCTTCCGTAAGAATGCCTTTTTCGATATCGCGCTGAATGTAAATATCAAAGAATGTGGATGTGCGTCCGAATGACATCGCTGCTCCGTTCTGCTCCTTGTTGGCGGCAAGATAGCCGAAATATGTCCACTGTATCGCTTCACGCGCGTTGGTCGCAGGCTTTGATATATCGTAGCCGTAGGTCGTTGCCATATCCTTGAGCTTGCCGAGGAAGTTTATCTGCTGAAAAAGTTCCTCAAGCAAACGGATATTATCCGCGCTCATATAGTTTTCACCCATTTTTGCTTTATCCTTCTGTTTTTCGGCAATGAGCACATCAATACCGTAAAGCGCGATACGTCGATAGTCACCTATTATTCTGCCTCTGCCGTAAGCGTCGGGAAGTCCCGTAAGCAGTGCGCAATGACGCGCGGCACGCATTTCGTCGGTGTATACTCTGAACACACCGTCATTGTGCGTGGTGCGGTATTTGAATTTGTTTTCTATTTTATCCGAAAGCTTGTAGCCGTAAGCCTCGCACGCGGTACGCGCCATGCGGATACCGCAGAACGGGTTGACACTGCGCTTGAGCGGCGCATCCGTCTGCATACCGACTATGATATCCTCATCAATAAGATATCCCGGCTTGTAATTGCACAGGGATGATACGGTTTCCGTATCAACGTCAAGCACACCGTTGCGCTCCTGCTCGAGCTTCTTGAGTCGCTCAAGCTCTGCCAGAGCCTTCTTCGTGCGCTCCGTCGGCCCCGTAAGGAATGATGAATCTCCTTCATACGGAGTAAAGTTCTTGTCAATGAAATCACGGACATTTATTTCGTTCTGCCAAACACCCTTCTGAAAACCGTTCCACTGTTCAAAATCCATAAAAATCACTTTCCTTTCGTAAATTCCGAGACAAAAAAAGGATAACCCTTACATAGAGTTACCCAGACGGTCGGTAAATATATCTCCCAAAGCGCACTGTGTCAATTCACATTCCGCCAGCACAGAGGGAGAGCCGAAGCATTTTGCTTACATGCTTATTGTATTACTTTTCTTTTCGGCTGTCAAGCGGAAAAGATGATTTGGTGTAAATTTCACAAAAAGCTTTTTCACGGGGACGGAGTTTCCTGCATATAAATCATTTCAGCGAATCGACAAATTCGTCGGTCATGCAAAATGTCACGTCACCGTGTTCGCGGAGCAGACTTGAAGGTCTTTGAGGGCAAATTTCATCAAAGAGGACTCTTTTGAATATTCCCTGCTGCCATGCGACATTCAGTGCTATATATATTTTCTTTGAGGCGAGTATTTGCTTCATACCTACGGTTATGCACCATTTAGGCATTGCGGCTATATCGCCCTTAAGATATCCGTTGGCGTTTATGGTGCGCGTTTCGCGTGTTATACGCAACACCCGGGTACCGAGTGCGGCGAACTCATCTTTGGTTATCGGGTCGTCCTCCTCGGGAGGTTCATTGAACGCAACATGTCCGTTGATGCCCAAGCCACCCAAGCAGAGATCGGCACCGCCGAGCTTTTCGATAAGCTCATCATATTCCTTTCCTTTGCCCGGCACAGGGAAAAACCTCTGCGATTCCGGCATTACAAGCTCGGGAGAAACAAGAGAATAGAATTCATCGTTCATTCGCTTATGAAAGCTCAGCGGATCGTTCGGATCAATGGTTTTATCCGGCGAAACAAGATACTCGTCCATATTGAAGAAATACACATCCTTAAGCGACACATGAAGCTGATTTACAAGGCGTGCGAGTATCGGATACTGCGCCGTCGGTCCGACGGGTACGATCATTACCGTCTTTTTGCCGAGCTTGTTGTTTTCCATTATCGTGTCGAGCATTTCAAGCGCCATGTCGAAAAACACGTCCCATTGGGATTTTACGCCTTTTACCTTTATGTTATTTATTGTCTGTACCATATTGATGCCTGCCTTTCTTATTTATTTAATTATACAATACATTCAAAATAAATTCAATGTAAAATTCAGCACGGCATTTGTATTTTTCGACACGGCTTTTGCAGGAAATAATTCTTGAGATAAAAACATCCGTCCCCCTTGCATTGAGAGGAACGGAAATTTTTTATTCGTAAAAGACGAAAAACTATTTTTTCTTGGCAATGAATACCCAATCCTCTGCGCTCGGACGCTCACCGATATCGTATGAGCCGTTCGTCGCTTTGAGAGGCTTCGGATTGCTTATCACGTTCGTGCGCGGATTGAACCACTGATATGTGTATTCGCTTGATGCGTCAAGTCCGTTGAGCGTTCCCGTTGCCTTGCTCTTCAAATCGTAAAAATAAGCTACATAAGTGCCGTTGCCGTCAATAGTCGCGGCGGAGTAATATATGCCGTCGGCAGCACTGAAATAAACCTTGTTGGCAAAGCACGGAACGAGCTTCCACCATTCGATTTTTTCAAAAAACTCCTTCATGTACTGCATTTGATAGCCTGCGGGCAACTCAAGTGCCTGTGTCCACGGTATGCGTTTTTCGGCGACGGTTATGCGTATGTCGTCGCGCACGGTGTCGTTTTCCATATCGTAACTGCCGTTATAGAGCCACATATCCGTTGCGCCGTAGCCGTGACCGCACATACCGTTCAGGAACGATATCCAGCCCTGCACTCTGGCACCCCATTCGTTTGTCCAGAAGCTGTCGTATCTGCCCTCGTACATAACTATCGGCTTGCCCTGACCGTTGGTGTAATAATCCACGGCAGACGAGAAGTCAAGCGGCTGATTCAAGCGGGGCTTCCACTGCGTCGCCCACCATGTATGTCCTTTTACATCAAGGAAATCGGAATTGAATGCCGCTGTGGGCTTTGTGATATCACTGCTTCCCTCCTGATGTGCGGAGATCGGATGCTTGTAGGGGTCGTATTTATCGAGCCACTCGCAAATAAGCTTGTACGGATATATGCTCTTATATTTGAGCGCATTTCCGCCGTTCTGTGTTTTTAAGAAGTATGCCTCATTATCGACCTCCTGACCGAGCGTCCAAAGCACGGGATAACAGCTCCAGCGTGCTACCCAATAACGTGTGGCCTGTTCAAGCAGTTCTTCATAGTTATCCTTTTGTACCATCTGGACAAGTGCTGATGGGAAGAAGAACTGCGAGTTGGAGTGTACAAGTCCCTGCTTTGCGATGTAGGCAAAATACTTATCCGCCTGCTGGAAGCCTGCAATGTCGCTCTGATTGATGCCGTTGGTTATATCGAATGCCGCGCCTATGGGTTCTGTTTGGTACACGGTATAACCCTGCGATACACGTTTGTTGATGATATATTTGAAGTGCGACGTGATATCCGATCCGGCACCGGCAGAACCTGCGGAATCGTATTCCTCGGTAAGGAAGTTCCAGTGCGTATCGCCCAAGTAGAAGAACGGAGTACCGTCGTTATACATAAAGTATTTCGTGTTCGGCTCGGTCTTGATGAAGCCATGCTTGTAGATATCAAGATCGCCCGTATACGCGGTGCAGTTCACAGTACCTTTTCTGCCGTGAAGCTTCGTGTTCGATGCATCGGAGCATACGGTCTCATATGTCCATGTACCCGCCTCGGGAAGCATGAAGCGTATGCGCCAAGTCGTTCCGCCGTCCCAGAAGCCCGGAACGGTGTATTCCGTTTTCCCGTTTGATATTTTAAGGTCGAGCAGTGCATCTGCTACGGGGTTTTTGTATTCTTTCTCCGAAACGAGTGTTATTTCGTTTGCAAGCCAAGTCTGTGCTTCCACAGGTAATACCTCCTTCTCCTTGGGTGCTTCGCCTTCTTCATAGAAGCCGAGCTGAACGTTATCGAATGTTATCGTTTTTGCGGCTTTGTTGACATGATGCACACACAGATTCCATGTATGTGCATTGTTGTCGATATCTTCCTCTTCGACGGTGAACTCAAAGCTTATCGTCTGCCATTCGCCGATATCGCCATCCACTACAGGGGTGACGGTATAATAATAATTACCGCTATGCTCCATGATAAAGGTGTTTTCATCCTTTGCGCCGCTGCCGCGTATGGCTATCGTGAACGGTGAGCCGATAAGGTCATCGCCCTCAAGAAGCGCTTCGAACTGTACGGAATAGTCACCCGCACCGTGTTCCTTGATATAAGGATACATATTGATCGCAGGCGTTGCGTAATCCACGGTAAAATCCGAAAGCGTCAGGCTTTTGCCGTGTTCCTCGCGTTCCGTAAGCTCAAGTTTCCCGCCGAACGGAGCTTTCCACGCAAGATCGCCGGTCGATTTGGCACTGTCGAATGTCGAATTCTTCTCATCTATTATATTGACAAGCGTGTATTCGACTTCAGGTTTGCTGTTTTCCTCCTTTTCTACCGGCTTGACCGCGTTTGGCGCGGGTGTGACGGTGGCGAGAATATTCGGCTCCGGCTCATTGCTCGCAGGAGTTTTGCCATTATTGTCACCTGTCGTGCTTTTGCCGGACGAGCATGCACAAAGCGAAAACAGAAAAAACGTGACAAGCATAAGTGACAGAAACTTTTTCATTTTCTTGACCTCCTTATAAATCTAGTTTATATTGTAATTATCAGAGAAAGCAAATTCAATGTAAAAAAACATCAGCGATTTGTAATTTTCACGCATTGAAGGTTGACGTGTACGGCCTTCGGAGGTACAATATAAACGGTGATAAAATGATAAATTACAATTACAACGGCATAGATAAAAGCTATACGGTCACACAGCTTTTTGTGCAAAGATACTTTCCGATATATAAGAATCTCGTCAGAAAACGGAAAGTAATGAATACCGTGGTGTATGTGCTTTCGGGCGAAATATGTATGGATGCGGACAAGAAGTACCGTGTCGGTGCGGGGCAGGCGGCGTTTGTTCCGATAGAATGTGAGTTTGTTTTTACGGTGCTTGCACCGGGTACAGAATGTATTCAGGTGGAATTTGCTGTGATGGACAGCAATGGACAGGTGCAACTGACGGATGATATAATGTATCTTAAAAATGTTCCGGCAAGGCTCGATTCCGATTTCCGTGAAATACTGACTGTGTATTCAATGCGAAGAAAAGAAGATGAATTCGTCCTGCTTTCTTTGTTGTATTCGCTTATCAATCAATACTTTTCGGCGTATCACAACAAAAATCCGCTGAATAACACAATATCACAGGCGATAGAATATCTTAACAGTCATTATACAGAACCTACTGATGTAGATACACTTGCCGGAATGTGTAGCTTGAGCGTATCACAGTTCCGACGTCTGTTCGTTTCGTTATTTGAGATATCTCCTATAAAATATAAAAATATGCTTCGCTTGCGCGATGCCTGCAATATGCTTGTGCTTTCCGATATGAATATCGGCGAGATAGCGCATCATCTCGGCTTTGACGATATTTACGCATTCAGCCATGCGTTCAAGAAAGAGTATGGTTGTTCGCCGTCAAATTATCGTATCAAGTATAAAAACGATGTATAAAATATAAGGAGTGTCATATGAAATTCATTGTAACGGGTATGAGCTGTGCCGCTTGCAGTGCGCGTGTAGATAAGGCGGTCAGAAGCGTTGACGGCGTGGACGATTGCGCGGTCAACCTACTGACGGGAACACTTACGGTGACGGGCGATGCTGATGCGAACGTGATAATATCCGCGGTAAAGCGTGCGGGTTATGACGCGGAGGTTGTCTCAGGACAGCCCGTCATCAGAAATAATCAGCTCAAGCCGTTGCTTGTGCAACTTGCTTTATCTGTTGTGATATCGCTTGTGCTTATGTATTTTACCATGGGGCACAATATGCTTTGTTTGCCCGTCCCACGACTTTTTGATGAAAACATACTTGCGGCGGGGATGCTTCAAATGATTCTTGCTCTTGCCGTAATAATAATAAACAACAGCTACTTTATCAACGGATTCAAGGGTGTACTGCATTTAAGTCCGAACATGGACACACTTGTGTCGCTCGGGTCGGCGGTATCTTTTTTATGGAGCTGCTATCTGCTTTTCCGAACAGCTTTATCAGATACACGGGGCTTGTATTTTGAATCGGCGGCAATGATACTTGCGTTTATCGACATCGGCAAAACGCTTGAAGCATATTCGAAGGGCAGAACGGGCGACGCGATAAAAGCGCTTATGTCATTGAAGCCGCAGACGGCAGTGGTGGAGCGTGACGGAGAAGAAGTCATAATTGATGCTGATTCTATCGTTGTGGGTGATATTTTTATCGTGTGCTCGGGGGCGAGCATCCCTGCCGACGGCACCGTGCTCGAAGGAACGGGTGCGGTAAATGAATCGGCACTGACGGGAGAAAGCATACCCTGCGATAAAAAGTTGGGTGACAGCGTTTTTGCGGCGACGGTGTGTGCATCGGGCTTTTTAAGATGCAAGGCGACGGGCGTCGGGCAGGATACATCGTTTGCACGGATCATTCAGACCGTTGCGGATGCTTCTTCGGGCAAGGCACCGATAGCGCGGCTTGCGGATAAAGTATCGGGAGTATTTGTTCCCGCCGTCCTTTTTATCGCTGCGGTAACATTTGTGATATGGCTCGTAACAGGTGTCGGTATCGGCTTTGCATTGGAGCGCGGGATCGCGGTGCTTGTGATAAGTTGCCCGTGCGCGCTCGGACTTGCCACTCCCGTGGCGATAACTGTCGGGAGCGGTGTAGGCGCAAGATACGGGGTGCTGTTCCGCACGGCGTCGGCGCTTGAAGAAGCGGGGCGAATAAAAACGGTGGTACTTGATAAGACTGGCACGGTAACAACGGGCAAAGCGGAGGTATGCGGGATATACGGAGAAAAGGAGCTTCTTGAATACGCATATTCACTTGAAAAGAAAAGCGAACATCCGCTTGCAAAAGCGATAGTCAAAAAATGCGAAGCCGAGGGAATAACGCTTCTTGAAAATACCGATTTTGAGGTGTGCGCGGGAAGTGGTGTCAAGGCGGTCATAAACGGCGATATCATTCTCGGCGGCAACGCACAATTTGTGAATGTTATACCCGACACTGAGCTTGCGCGACTCGGTCAGACACCTGTGTATTTCACCAAAAACGGAAAACTGCTTGGAATTATTTCGATAGCCGATACTGTCAAAAAAGACAGTCGCGAGGCTGTTGAAAAGCTGAAAAAAATGGGAATAAACGTTATTATGCTGACGGGCGATAATTCGCTTACGGCGCGCGCTGTTGCCGAACAGGTAGGCATCGGTGAGGTCATAGCGGATGTTATGCCGCAAGATAAGGCGTCGGTAATAAGGGAGCTTAGCAAAAAAGGCAAGGTCGCCATGGTCGGAGACGGGATAAACGATGCACCGGCACTTGTTGAGGCGGATTGCGGCTTCGCACTGGGCACTGGAACGGATATAGCCATTGATTCGGCGGATGTGCTTCTTACGGGAAGCAGTCTTGATGAAGTTTGTCGTGCTGTATTTCTGGGAAGAAAGGTGCTTAAGAATATAAAGGAAAACCTGTTTTGGGCGTTTGCTTATAACTGCATCGGCATACCGCTCGCGGCTGGCGCGTTTGTGTGGGCGGAAATAACCATGTCACCGATGCTCGGCGCGCTTGCGATGAGCTTATCAAGCTTCTGTGTTGTCAGCAATGCGTTGAGGCTTAATTTGATAAAATTCAATAAGGAGAGTAAAAAGATGAAAAAGGTGATAAAAATCGGCGGAATGATGTGCGGACACTGCGAGGCAAGAGTCAAAAAACTGCTTGAGGCGTTCCCGCAGGTGGAGGAAGCGGAGGTCAGCCACGAAAAAGGAACTGCTGTGCTTACGCTCAACAGCGATATATCAGATGCCGACCTGAAAAAAGCCATCGAGGACGATGGCTATACGTTCGGGGGATAACTTGTGGCTCTGTCTCACATCATGTTTGCTTTTGTAAAAGCGGGAAAACTTTTATTGCGCTTCGCGGCAAGGGACGCTGTTTCCCTGCCCCATACGGGCAAAGCGGTGCGAAGCGTTTTGCCAAACTTTTCGTGAGAATTGCTTACAGGGGGCTCCGCCCCTACTGTATCAAATTTTTAAAAATTTCTTTATAAATCTTCCTGTGTGACTTGACGGGCAGAATGCTATTTCTTCCGGCGTACCCGTGGCGATCACCGTGCCGCCTGCCGTGCCGCCCTCAGGCCCCATGTCGATGATGTGATCGGCGATCTTGATGATATCGAGATTATGTTCAATAACTATCACACTGTTGCCGCCCTGTGCGAGACGGTCAAGAATGGCAATCAGCTGTTTGACATCATGCGTGTGCAGTCCCGTTGTAGGCTCGTCAAGAATATATACCGTTTTCCCGGTAGGTCTGCGCGAAAGCTCCGTCGCGAGCTTCACTCTTTGCGCTTCGCCGCCGGAGAGCATCGTTGACGGTTGACCGAGCTTTATATAGCCTAAGCCGACATCGTAGAGCAGCTGTATCTTACGCTGTATCTGCGGCAGATTTTCAAAAAACGGCAATGCTTCCTCAACGGTCATATCAAGCACTTCAAAGATATTCTTACCCTTGAAGCGCACCTCAAGTGTTTCCTTCGAATATCGCTTGCCGCCGCAGACTTCGCACGGAACATATATATCCGGCATGAAATTCATATTTATTTTGATTATTCCGTCACCGGCGCAGGCTTCACATCTACCGCCCTTGACGTTGAAGCTGAAACGTCCGCTTGAATATCCGCGCATACGGGCGTCTTGCGTCTGTGCGAACAGGTTTCTTATATGGTCGAATACGCCTGTATACGTCGCGGGATTCGAGCGCGGCGTCCTGCCTATCGGACTTTGGTCAATGACTATCACCTTGTCGAGCTGTTCAAGACCCGTGATGTCATCGCACGGTGCGGGCGGAATGTGAGCGTGATTCAATTTGCGGACAAGCGTCTTATAAAGCACCTCATTGACGAGCGAGCTTTTGCCCGAGCCGGAAACGCCTGTTACGGCGCATATCACGCCGAGCGGGAAAACTACGTCGATATTTTTCAGATTATTGGCATGCGCATTTTTTACCGTAATGAAGCCGCGCGGCTTGCGGTGTGTCGCGGGAACGGGGATAGTCATGCGTCCGGACAGATACGCGCCTGTAATGGACGCTTCGCATTTCATGATGTCTTCCGGAGTGCCGGTGCAAACGACGCTTCCGCCCTGCGCGCCGGCCTTAGGACCGATATCGGCAATGAAATCCGCAGAGCGTATCGTATCTTCGTCATGCTCGACGACAATGAGTGTATTGCCGAGGTCGCGCAGACCCTTGAGCGTGGCAAGTAACTTTTCGTTGTCGCGCTGATGTAATCCTATGCTCGGCTCGTCAAGTATATACAGTACACCTACAAGTCCCGCGCCTATCTGTGTGGCGAGACGGATGCGCTGTGCCTCTCCGCCGGAGAGCGTGCAAGCCGAGCGCGTTAATGTCAGATATTCAAGTCCGACATTTTTAAGGAACGACAGCCTTGCGTTTATCTCCTTTAGGATGCGCTCGGCTATCATGGCATCCTTGCCCGAAAGTTTTATATTCTGCATGAAGTCGATTATATTCGTGACCGACATATCGCTCAGCTCGTGGATATTTTTACCGTTGACGGTGACCGCCAGTGCTTCGGGACGGTAGCGCTTGCCGTGGCACGCACTGCACGGTGCTTGTGTCATGAGCTGTTCAAGGTCGCGTTTTACGCCCTCACTTTGCGTATCGCGGTAGCGGCGTTCGATCTGTGGGATAATTCCTTCAAACGGTTCGGATAATGAGCGTGAATGACGGCTTGTCGTCACGTGAAAATCTATTATTTCATCGCCGGAGCCGTACAAGACGATATCCTGTATCTTTTTATCGAGCTTTTCGAACGGTGTATCAAGGCTGAAGCCGTAATGTTCGGCAAGCCCGGAAAAATACATGTGATTCATGGTGTCAGTGCCTGCGACGTACCAGCCGGAAACGTGTATTGCGCCGTCGTTAAGCGATTTCGTTCTGTCAACGACAAGCAGTGGATCGACGCTCATGATACTGCCTATGCCGGTACACTCGGGACATGCGCCAAACGGCGAATTGAACGAGAACAGCCGCGGCTCAAGCTCCTCTATGCTGACATTGCAATCGGGGCATGCGTAGTTTTCGGAAAACAGCATTTCGGTGTTTGTATCAAGACGCTCGCATATCATCAGTCCGTCGGCAAGCTTTAATGCCGATTCTATCGAATCTGTCAGACGTGAGCGGATCTCTTCGCGCACGATGAGTCTATCGACAACAGCCGAAATATAATGCTTATTGTTCTTTTCAAGCTTGATTTCTTCACTCAGCTCAAGTACTTCGCCGTCTATCTTGGCACGGATGTAGCCTGAAGCCCGAAGCTCGTCAAGGAGCTTGACATGCTCACCTTTGCGTGCGCGGACTACGGGCGCAAGAATGAGTATTTTTGTGCTCTCGGGAAGTGTAAGTATCGCATCGACCATTTGGTCGATAGATTGCTTGTTGATTTCTTTGCCGCATTTCGGACAGTGCGGCACGCCGATACGTGCGTAAAGCAGACGCAGATAATCGTGGATCTCGGTCACTGTGCCGACCGTTGAACGCGGATTGTTATTCGTCGTTTTTTGGTCGATGCTTATAGCGGGCGAAAGCCCCTCGATAAGCTCGACATCGGGCTTTTCCATCTGACCCAAGAACTGACGCGCATAGGATGAAAGACTTTCGACATATCGGCGCTGACCCTCGGCGTAAAGCGTATCAAACGCGAGCGAGCTTTTGCCCGAGCCGGAAAGCCCCGTAAACACAACAAGCTTATTGCGCGGTATTTCAAGCGAAATGTTTTTTAAGTTGTGCGTTTTTGCGCCTTTTATGATTATGCTGTCTTTCATTTTATCTCCTTTTTTACAAGGTGGCAGAGCCCTCGCGTCGTACACAGTGACGGTGTTCTTGTCGCACCGTGATATTTTTGCGTATTTTATCTTAATTACGATGGAAAAGTGTGAAGCCGAACTCCCCTCGGGAACTTTGTTTACTGTTGTTCTTGGTTTGCGGCGAACACATCGGCGACCTCGGAAATCGTTATATATGCCTTTGCGTCAATGCTGTGCACCACGTTTTTCAGCCGTGCGACCTGAAATCTGTTTACGACCGAATATATCATCGTCATCGGCGCATCTGAATATCCGCCGCGTGCGGCGAGCTTGGTAGTTCCGCAGTCAAGCTCTTCCTTGAGCACGGCACACACCTCATCAGGCATCGACGTAACTATCATAGCGCACTTGGAGCGTTCGAGACCTTCAACGATAAAGTCTATCGTTTTAAGTCCGGCTCCGTATGTAACTATCGAATACAGCGGCAATATCCAGCTTTGGAGCACAATTCCGCATATTATATAGAGGATCACGTTATATATCATCACAAACGTACCGACGGTAATTCCGAGACGCTTTGCAAATATGACCGCCATAACCTCTATTCCGTCCATTGCGCCGCCGTAACGGATCGCAATACCGCTTCCTACTCCGGATATAACCCCGCCAAATAGTGCGCACAAAAGCAAATCTGTGCCGGCGAGCGGCGATGCGATGCTTACGTCGATCGGCAAAATATCCGTTATCAGCCACGAACAGAGCGAATATATGGTAACGGTGTAAATCGCGTAAACGGTAAAAATGACCCCCTGCTTTTTCAATCCGTATAAAAACAAAGGTATATTGAGCAACAACAGAAAAAGTGAAAGTGAAAGATATTCGGGAGTTATTTGCGAGAGCAGCATCGAGGTACCCGATATCCCGCTGTCGTAGAGCTTGACCGGCATAAGAAATACGGTTATCCCGAAAGCATTTATCATTCCGGCAACTGTCAGCATAATAATGTTTATCGGGACAATGTTTCTATTTTTCATTTTATCGATCCTTTTTCTAAACTTTTACCTCATCTTGTGAAATCAACCGCTGTACCGGTATTCTGATTTCAGTTATTCTCGAATGGGACATAATGTACAGAGCTTTGTTTTCGTTACGTACCGCGGCGACACAGCCGGGAGCACACACGAAGCCTGCATGCGTATCAATATTGCTCATCAGCGCGGTTTTATTTCCTGACGCACCGGCTGAAGCAAAGTCATAGAAGCCCTTTTCACCCGTATAATAGTATACCGTTTCGTCGGCATATGTGAAATCAGTCGTTGCGGAATCGTTTATCAAAAGTGAAGCATTGCTTCCCGAACACAAATATATGCTGTATGGTGGTTCGGTTCCGCTTATACAGAACATTCCGCCGTTTTGCACGGAAACGCTCTCAATGTTTTCGATGATCGGCGTTCCGTCAGAAAGCGACAATGCTCCGTTTGAAAATTTATACAGCGTATTTTCAAACGAATATATGCCGGAAATGTTCTTCTCGGCAGGAAAGCTCAGTATTTTTTCTCCGTTTGCTACGTTTGTAACGATGTGTCCGTTGATATCGGTTTCAAAGCGGTATACCTGTCTGTCAGACGAGATATATTCTCCCGAAATAACATTGGACGAAACAAGCTCGGGTTGATTGCCGTCAACGCAATAAAGGTCGTACTTGAGCGTCAAAAGCGATTCATCGCAGGCAAGCAGATATTTGTGACTTCCCTGCGCTTCAAACTGCGAAAGCACAACCGACGGCACTTCAAAAATGATTTCGCCGTCAGAATAAATACAGCATTCAGCGGTTTCGGCGGATGAAGTACGTTTTTGGACGGTATGTCTGTTCCTTATAATGAATGCTCGTCCGTTTTCCGCGTCGGCGGAGATTATCTCCGGTGCGGCGATGACGTAATTTCTGAAGCCGGCCGAATATGAATATATCGGGTACTGAAATTCGCCGTCAACATAGCTGCCTGATTTACCGCGCATTAGAAATGATTCATTTCCGATAAACTCCGCCTGAGCGATATCGCATTCTATTTCGCTCAAAATCCCCTCATGGTAATAATACAGTATATCGTTGCTTCCGATAAAAAGCACTTCTCCGGTGGCACCGACGCGCAATGAATCAAAGCGCACGTCTTTTCCGATATTTACCGTTTTGCCAGAAGCTTCAAGCATGACATTACAAAGAGTGATACCGTTTTTTACATTTATATCACACGCAAAAACAAGCTTGCTTCCGGCATAGCGCACAAAGCTGCAGTTATCGCCTGCCACGGTATTTTCGCCTATCATTTTTGCGGATGTGTTTTCTATTTTCCACAGTGCACCCGATGCATCAACTGCAAAAAACGGAAACAGATCGCTTTCGCCGCAATGAACGGCGTATTCAGTGATTTTATCGGGCGTCTGTCCATGACAGCCGCACAAAATAATAATAACACATAAAAGTATGACCGTAATTCGTTTCATATAAAAACCTTAAAAAAAGACAGCCCGCAAGTCTGACCTGAGGACTGTCTTTTGTAAAATGACCGGTTTATGTCATGCTGTCTTTTATCTTGACATCACTGAAGCCATCAGTTTCGTTGCCCTTGTACGCTACGTAGTAGAAGCCGCCATCGAGCTTTTCTATCTTGTAATAGAAATCATCATTGACCTTACCCGTATCAACATAGCGTTTAGCCTTTGTCATGCTGAGGTATGTCGTCTGATTCCCCAACGCTCTCACGATGCCGTCAGGCAAGCCTACTTCGGCAAAGCTCGTTGCGTGTACCGGTGTAGGAGTGGGAGTAGCCGTTGTTCCGCTGCTGGGCGTAGGTGTTACATTCGATGCCGTGGGCGACTGAGAAGAAGGCGTGCTCTTAAGATAATCTGAAGAAATGTATCCGTATTTGCCGTTGTACTGAACATACGTCCAACCGTTCTTGGTTGAATAAGCAGTGACCTTCGTATCTATGTTGAGACGCGTTATGCGGTCAGATGTTGATGAAGCTTCCTTGCGCATGTTTACCGAATCGGCTGTAACATACATTGTTGTCGATTTGCTCGTGTCGGGAGTAGCACTCGCTGTAGCCGAAGATGTCGATGAAGCCGAAGGTGCGGTCACGGAAAGATATTCGGCAAAAATGTAGCCCTCTGTGCCGTTTGAAAGCTTTATGTGCAGGAACCCGTCTTTCTTTTCGGACGAAAGCACGGAAATTGCCGTACCCGCGTCAACAGAGGTGAGCTTATCCGAATCGGTGGAAGCTTCTTTGCGCACGTTTACGGAATCCTTTGTAACGTACATTACGTCCTTGGAAGTGCTTGCCGATGCAGACGGCGAATCGGGCGCCGAAGGTGATTCACCTGATATTGTCGGTGTAGGTGTAGATGTTACATAAGGCGCAAGAGTGTTTTTTGTGCTCGGCACAGGCGTATCGATAGAAGAAACCTTTCCCGATTTACTGCTGTGCGAAGCAATGCTTACTATAATAATGATTATTATTGCAATGATGATAACTGCCAGCGCAATGGCAGCTAAGAAACCGTTGCGTCTTCTTCTCCTCATTTGCTGTGATTTTGAAGCCATAAAAACTACCTCCTGAAATTGCGTATAATACTTTTACACTACTACATCATAGCACAAAGTAAAAAAAATATCAAGTGGTTTGATAAAAAACACTTGATATTTTGAAAATTTTTTTATTCCCACGGAAAATAGAACTGGTTTTTCGGTAAAACCGAGCATTTGCCGCTCAGGGCATCGGTGATTTTTTGAACAAGGTCGTCAGCCAAGTCAGATTTTACCAGCACGATAACAGTAACCGTTTCACTGTATTCGATATTTTTTATAATACAGTCCGTTTTGCCCAAAATGTTTTTAAGACGTGAGAGCAACGGATATTCCGTCAAAATATCCAGCTCGCATGTTTTTATCATTTCGGCAATGCCGGCATTGTCAAGCGCTCCCGCTGCCGAGGATGAATATGCCCTTGAAAGTCCGCCCGCACCGAGCAGGATGCCTCCGAAATACCGTGTTACGGTAACGACAACGTTCGTTACGTCTTTTTTTCGAAGCACTTCCAGCATCGGCAAGCCCGCTGTTCCCTGCGGTTCGCCGTCGTCGCCGTAGCGCATATCATTTTTATTCTCACCGAGGATATATGCCCAACAGCAATGACGTGCATCGGGATAGAGTTTTTTTACTTTCGCAATGATTTGCTTTGCTTCCGCCTCATTGTCGGCATGAAACGCCTTCGCGATGAAGGTCGAACGGTTTATTACTTGTTCAAATTCTCCTTGCGACGAAACAGTCTTATACATATCGAACACCCAAATGTATTATATCATTTTTTTTGGTAAATTGGCAACTGTCGCATTTGAAGCATATAATATTTCTTGAAGGAGTGATATTATGCTTACAAGAATTTTTGATTATGTGATACGCCCGCAGGATACGCTTTTTGCCATTTCGCTGAAATTCAATGTACCGCTTGAAACACTTATTCAGTTAAACAACATTTCCGACCCTGATATGATAATTGCCGGAAACGTACTTAAAATCCCCGTTACCGAGGAGTTTTATCAGATAGTACAGCTTGTAAACGGACAGTGCGGGAACACGCTGTCAAAATCCGAAACAGCCGTGGAAGTGTCCGCCGAATCGGAAAAAGTTACGGAAACAGCTGTTCAAGCAACCGCCGAAATCACAGACATAAACTGTGAAAACTGTATCATATACAAAAGACACAGAGTGCGTCGGGGAGACACGGTGTATCTGCTTGCGAAGGAGTATAATACGACCACGGGAAATATCCTTGCGCTGAATCCGCAGATAACCGATGTAAGAAATATCCGTATCGGATCAGTGATAACTATTCCGATTCCTCCGAAAAGTGCGTACATATATGTTGTGCGCCCCGGTGACACAGTGTTTTCCATCGCCCGCGCACAGGGCGTGACTGTCGAATCCATAATGCAATACAACTATATCGAAGACGACCAATTGTTGTATCCGGGACAACAACTTGTGATAGTGAAATAGCTTGCAGGGGCTCGCGGGGGGGATTTCGCTCCCCTTGCCCCTATTTGGGGGCTCAGCCCAAACTTTACGCGTTTTTGCAAAAAACGGATGGGGGGGTGTGGCTCAGAGCTCCGCAAATCAGATGCCCTTACAGCGAATTTGACAAAAATGCCTGAAGACGTTCGGATTTCGGGTGCTCGAAAATTTCCTCGGGCGTGCCGCTTTCCTCAATAAAGCCCTTACTCATAAAAAGAACTCTGTCCGATACCTCACGGGCGAACTGCATTTCATGTGTTACGACGATCATCGTTGCGCCGGAATCCTTTAACGAGCGGATAACGCGAAGCACCTCACCCGTAAGCTCGGGGTCAAGTGCGCTTGTAGGCTCGTCGAAGCAGAGAATATCGGGCTCAAGCGCAAGCGCACGCGCAATTGCTACGCGCTGCTGCTGACCGCCGGAAAGCGTCGACGGATATGAATTTGTCCAATCGGTCAATCCGACACGTTCAATAAGCGTGCGTGCTTTGACATCGATTTCTTCAGGAGTGCCACGTTTGAGAAGCGTAGGTGCAAGCGTGATGTTTTTCAATACGGTGTATTGCGGAAACAAGTTGAATTGCTGAAATACCAGTCCGAAATGCAATCTGTTTTCACGCAACTCGCTCTCGCTCATATTTTTGCTGTTTACACCGTCAAATACGGTTTTGCCGCAAACGTTTATCGTGCCGTTTTCGGCATGTTCAAGAAAATTCAAACAACGTAAAAGTGTGGTTTTGCCGCTTCCCGACGAGCCGATTATCGACAATACCTCACCTTTTTCAAGGGAAAAACTGATATCCTCAAGCACGATCCTTCTGCCGAAGCATTTATTCAGTCCGTTTACTTCAAGAATGGACATAATATTTTCCCTCCATCAGTTAAAATATGAAAGCTTTTTTTCAAGACGGTTAAAAAGCACAGTAAGTACGCCGCTGAAAACTAAATAATATATGCCCGTGAAAAACAAAGGCCATATTTCGCCCGAAATACCGGACGAGCCCTTGAGAAACGCTTGCCCTGCCCAAATTATCTCCTGTAACGCAATGATCCTCGCAAGCGACGTGTCTTTGACAAGCGTGATTATTTCGTTTGACATTGGTGGAACGATCCTTTTTATCATCTGCAAAAGCGTAATTTTGGTAAAAATCTGCTTTTTAGATAAACCGAGTACCTGTCCCGCCTCATTTTGCCCCTTTGGAACTCCTTGAATACCGCTGCGGTATATTTCCGAGAAATAGCATGAATAATTGATAATGAATGCGACCGCCGCCGCAAAGAAACGTCCCGCTTCACCTTGTCCCCAAATGTTTGTTTTGAATACAAGCCCCGGGAAATAATAGATAATAAGAAGCTGTATCATTAAAGGAGAACCGCGAACTACCCATATAACTAATCGTACTACCGCGTTGAGCGGCTTGAACCGTGACATCGAGCCGAACGAAATCACAAGCCCGAGGGGAAGTGCGCCTATGAGCGTTACTATAAACAGCTTAAGTGTCTGCAAGAAGCCTACGTTAAGCGCTCCGAAAACAACAGGAAACTGTTCTCCGATATGCTGAAATAAAGTCATACAGTCATTCCTTCCTTGAAATATCGATAATGCATCAATAAAATAAAGGGCTGACTTTCGACAGCCCGTTCATCAATGCTGTTATTTTATGATGGCCGCCTGAACGCCGTATACCTCGGCAATGCGTTCTGTAGTTCCGTTTGCCATGCTCTCTGCGAAAAACGCATCAAGCATTTTTGCAAGGTCGGAACCCTTACGGAAGCCTACACCATACTTTTCACTGTTAAGCGGAATCGTATATGCAAGGTCGGAATATCCGGTGTTTTCACCAATCATCGCGCCTGCCATGAGCGAATCGATTATTGCAGCGTCACTTGTTCCCGACGAAACCTCAAGTAATGCACTCGCCTGATCCTTGACAGGAGTGTAGTTAAACCCATTTTCCTTTGCCATGTCCTCGCCCGCAGAGCCCGATTCAACGGCAAATGTAAGCACTTTACTAAGCACTTTACAATCCTCGACCGATTTGATTGATGCCGCTTTATCCGCCTTAACGACAACCACCTGTGCATTGTTGCAATACGGCATCGAACATTCCATTGCCGCAAGCACTTCGTCATCGAGTGTCATACCGTTCCATACGCAATCAATATTTTTGTTGTTAAGCTCCATTTCCTTGCTGTCCCACTCGATTTCGACGATTTGCGCTTCAACACCAAGATACTTGGCAAATTCCATTGCCATATCGGCATCAAAGCCTATCCATTTTCCGTCCTTTTCGTAATCCATCGGAGCAAAGTCCGTAACGCCTACTACGAGAGTGCCTTTTCCTTTGACATATTCTGAATCAGGTCCTGTTACGTTTTCACCGCAGGAACAGAGTATTGCGGCAACTATTGTAATAATAGCTAATATTGAAACTATTTTTTTCATTTTTTCACCTCTACATGTTTTCTTTCAATAAGATGATACTATATGTAAACATTTTTGTCAATATTTTTTAGTTTTACGGCAAAAAGTAAAGCGTGAAATATTTCTATTTCACGCTTGTGAAGTGTTATTTCTGCTATTCTGTTTTTTATTAAGATACTTTTTTGTTCGCAACAAGCTTAATTACTACAAGAGTCACCACCATAAGCACTATGGCTATCGGCAATGCGATCCATACGGACTTAACGAATGCGGCTATTATGTAGCTGACTCCGGATACCGCCGCAACGGTGAGCGCATAAGGGAGCTGTGTGGAAACGTGGTCGATGTGGTTGCACTGTCCGCCGGCGGATGCCATGATAGTGGTATCGGATATCGGTGAGCAGTGGTCGCCGCAAACCGCACCTGCCATACAAGCCGAAACCGCCATAACGGTAAGACTGCCGTCGGTCGCGCCGAACACGGTAAGTACTATCGGGATAAGGATACCGAACGTACCCCACGATGTACCCGTCGCAAACGAAAGTCCGACAGCGATAAGGAAGATTATTACGGGCAGGAAGAGCTGTAAGCCGGCAGCGCTGCCTTCGATGAGATCGGAGATGAATATCTTCGCACCGAGTGAGCCTGTCATGGCATTAAGCGTCCACGCACAGCAAAGGATAAGTATTGCGGGAACCATTGCCTTGAAACCGTCGGGGATAGCTTCCATGCAGCCCTTGAAGTCGATGACGCGACGGCAGAGATAATATATCATTGTAAATATTATCGCTCCAAACGAGCCGAACACAAGTCCTACGGATGCGTCGCTTTCTGAGAAAGCGGATATGAAATCAAGATACTGCGCGCTGTCGGAAGTGAAGAAGCCGCCGGAATATATCATGCCGAGTACGCACAGGATTATCAAAACGACAACGGGGATAACAAGGTCGCAAACGCGGGCTCTCGGGTTGATGTTCTCCTTTTCGTTTTCGCCCTCGGGCTTGCCGGTGGTGAAAATATCGCCCTTAAGCGCGTTGGCTTCGAATTTCTTCATGGGACCGTAATCCAACTTGAGAACAACGAGCATCACCATCATAACGATAGTAAGTATAGCATAAAAGTTGAACGGTATGGTAGCTATGAAAAGTGACATGCCGCTCTGCGCGCCCGCGCCCTTTGCAAAGCCCGCAACAGCCGCCGCCCATGATGAAATGGGAGCAATGATGCAGACAGGTGCGGCAGTAGAGTCGATAAGATATGAGAGCTTTG
Source organism: Clostridia bacterium (assembly GCA_045600145.1). Classification (GTDB taxonomy): domain Bacteria; phylum Bacillota; class Clostridia; order Christensenellales; family QALW01; genus UMGS1322. Next base: position 23,888 of record JAZRXI010000089.1, read on the forward strand.
CACGCGAAACATTGCTCTTGTCTGTAACAGGACGCATTACCGAGCCTACCGTCAGGCAGTTGAAATAGTCGTCAACGAATATCAGCACGCCGAGTATGACCGTCGCAAGCTGTGCGCCGATACGTGATTTGATGTGCTTTGATGCCCACTGACCGAATGCCGCCGAGCCGCCCGCCTTGTTCATCATGGCAACAAGCACGCCTAGCAAAACAAGGAATATAAGGATACCTATGTTGTATGAATCTGCTATCGTAGCAATAAAGCCGTCCCGGAATGCCTGCACCATAGTGCCTTCAAAATTGAAGTTGGCGTAGAACATGGCGCCGGAAAGAATACCGATGAACAGCGAAACGTAAACCTCTTTGGTTATGAGCGCAAGTATGATCGCTATCAACGGAGGAACGAGCGAAACGAACGATGCATAGAGCGGGATACTTTCCTTCTTGATGGAAAGCGCCTCAGCCTTATGCGCCTCGAAGTCGGGATCGTTCGTAATGTTGTCGGCATAGTTGTCTATGTAATCCTCTGCCGAACACGCTCCGTCGGTCTCGCCCGAGAAATCGTATTCCACTTCTTCATCATCTACAACGACCGTGAATGCGCTCGCCGGAGCAGCCGCTTCTTCCGATTCGGCGGAAACGGAAACGAAGCTTGAGACGATGATCGCAACAAGGCACACGAGAATGCATATTGCCGCGATACTTCTGAGCCTTTTCAGCCCAAAATGCTTTTTCATATGAATAACACCCTTTCAAAAAAATTTCAAATAAAAAAACCGCCCTCGCAAGCGGTCATTTTTTAATTATAACAACCGATAGCGCTCCACAAAATGTTCGTGACAGACCGACGGGTATTCCCCGGCGATCCAGCAAATGAATGCTTACAGGCTGGCATCCACCCCTTCGGCGACAGCCCCTTTCGTCCGTGAAGATTTCCTGACAAACACGGATTACTGTTGGATATCGCACCTCTATCCGAAAATATTAACTTTTGCTTAACAATTATATCACTTTGCCTTCATATGTCAAGTGTTTTTATTTATAATTACCTATCATTGACATCTATACAAAAACAATTATTAAGGAAACAATTTATAATTGACAAGCGCATAATAATAAGGTATAATTTTGAATAGGTATCTGTATAATAAAGCTTTTATGCTTTTATTTAGTAATGTGCGCTTGATATAAGTTCGGCTATGATACAAAAAACGGGGAAGGTTTTAGTGAAAGATAAAATAAAGGTACTTTGGGTAATAAACTCATTCGGATTCGGAGGCGCGGAGCGTCAGGCGTTGTATATGTATGATCTCATGAAACGTAACAGTGATTTCGATATACGGTTTATCTATTATGCTGAAAGAGAAAATGAGCTTGATATAACAAATGTGAATGCGATTCTTATTGATAAGAGCAAAGTCGGACCAATCGGACTTATAAGAAGTATTTCGTCGTATATAAAAGAAAACGATATAAAAATCATGCACGCATTCGGGGGATGCTCGGCAAATATTTACGGCAGAGCCGGTGCAATGTTCACGAAAGCGATCCCGGTGGGTGCGCTTTTAGGAAAGGGTAATTTTGCACCGATAGGATTCAAATCGGTGAATTCTTTCCTTAATCTTTTCGGCAATTATTGGACACTTAATAATAATGAGCTTATACCTGTACTTAAAAGTCAATTGTTGTTTGTTAATAAAAAGAAAATATTTTTGATTCATAACGGATTCGTTTCTGCCCAAGCGATAAATTATAGGATAAATGAGTACACGGATTATGATGTAGATAAAAAAGACAACTTTGTGTTTTGTACGGTCGGGCGACTTGAAAAGGTAAAAAATTATCCGTTATTTATAAAAGCTGCCGCGGAAATAGCAAAAGAGCGCAGTAATGTCAGGTTTTGGATGATTGGCACAGGTAGAGAAGAGAACGATCTCAAGGCGCTTGCCGGTGAATGCGGAATCGGTGACAGGATCAAATTTTGGGGATACAGAACTGACACAGATGTAGCGCTATCAAGAATCGATGCATTCGTTATGACAAGCTATACGGAAGGATCGCCAAACGCTTTGGCTGAAGCTTTGCGTGCCGGCAAACCGATTATTTCGACACATAGTTGTGATTTGAGCGAAATGATCAAAGACGGAAAGAACGGTTATGAGATTAAGAACGACAGCCTTGAGGAATTGACGGATTCGATGCGCAAGCTCATTGCACTTGATAAGCATGAGCGTGAACAATTCGGAGAATGCTCACGGGAATTATTTAATAAGAATTTTTCAGGCGAAAATGTCGTGAAAGAAATAAGCTCGTTCTACAATATGATTCTCAAAAAATAATGTTTTTTCGGAGAATGTGATGATAAAAAGAATAGCATTTGTTATCTCGAATCTCGGCGGCGGCGGAGCTGAAAGAACAGTATGTAATTTAGCTAATGAATTTGCTTTACTCGGATATGAGGTCTTGATAATAATGTCATCAACAAGTGTTTGCGAGTATACTGTTGCAGACAGCGTGAAGTTTGTGAAATTGGAATGCTTAGAACTCAATAAATATCCGGCACTGTTTCGCCGGATTGTTCGTTGCAAAATAATCGGTGACGCAATAAAAAAAGAAATGCCGGATGTGGTTGTAGCATTTAAGACGCAGCTGAATATCGACGTGAGCGTGGCACTTTGGAACAAAAAAATCCCGTTGATAGTAAGTGAACGAAGCGATCCGAGCAAGGAGTTTACAAGCAAAGCAAAAGAAATATTGAGAAAAATTGCTTACTTTCGTCCGGATGGATTTGTTTTTCAATCGGATGGGGCAAAGAATTACTTTTCGGAAAGGATACAAAAGAAATCCTGCGTTATACTCAATCCTGTTTCGCGTGAGCTTCCGAAACGCTTCGAAGGTGTGCGAGATAAAAGAATAGTTGCTGTAGGGCGGTTGGTAAAACTTAAAAACTTTGAAATGCTGATAAAAGCATTTTCCGAATTTCATAAAAATCACAGCGAATATTCTCTTGAAATATACGGAAAAGGTGATATGCAAGAGCAATTATCCAAGCTTATTGCAGAAGAAAAATTATCGGAATCCGTAAAGCTTATGGGTTTTTGCACGGATGTGAATAACAAAGTAAAAAACGCATATGCGTTTGTGCTTTCTTCTGATTACGAAGGGTTGCCAAACGCACTTCTTGAAGCAATGTGCATGGGGATGACTTGCATTTCTACGAATTGTCCGTGCGGAGGACCTGCTATGATTATAGATAATGGAGTGACCGGTATTTTGGTGGATGTTAATGATGGACAAGCGGTCACCGATGCACTTGAAAAAATAACGAATGATCCGGCATATGCAGAATCTTTGGGGCGTAATGCGTATAAGCTGAAAGAGAAAACTGATATTGCGTATGTTACGAATCAGTGGTTGGAGTTTATGAAAGAACGGATTAGTAAGTAAGTATGAAATCAAAGAAAAGCTTAATGATGGTGCTTATAAACAGTGTGTTTTTCTTATATGTTGTAAGCGCGTCTAGTTTTGCATATATAGAAGGTAAGAAGTTTTTGTCTTCCGCCTTTGTGTATGTATTGTTTGCAATCGGAATATTTTACGTGATTGTTAACAAAAGAATACATTTCGATATGTATGGTGTATTCAAAATACTTTTATGCATTGATGTTGTCGTAATGTCTTTTGCCATGCAGAATGAAGAGGCGGAAGCAACCATCAGGTGGGTTGCTACGGCGAATTTGCTGTGCATTACTACAGGAGCATTTGTTTATGATGAGCCTAAAATGATACGGTTGCTGTGGTGGGGGAATATAGTCGGAGCGCTCATAATAACTATAGAAACTGTCAAAGCATATGGGGGAGTCGGCGCAATTATACTATATACTAACAGTGAAAAACAAGCACGTATAGGGCGTTTAATTACAAACGCAAACACATTGGGATTCATTTTGTCAAATGCATTTTTGTGTTGTATGGTAATCCTTTTGAATAAGGATGTAAAAGTAAAAATTGTTAAGATATTAATGCTTGTAATGATGGTGATTTTCGGCGTCATGTCATTTCTTACAGGGTCGAGAAAAGCCATAATATTCATTCTTTTTTGTATTATTGTAACTACGTATTATTATATGCGCAATTTTACGCTAAAACGCAAATTGCTCGTTGTTTTTTCTATAATCGCGGTATTATTTATTGCTATCAAAGCGATACAAGAACTTCCTGTGTTTTATACTGTAAGAGTAAGAATGGAGGATTTGTTCAATGCTTTCGGTGAAAATGGTATGGTAACAGATTCTGATAGTAACCGTATCAATATGATTGAAGAAGGATTAAATGCATTTCTTGAATCGCCGCTTTTCGGCAAAGGTACAGCGTACAGTAGTGAATTGTTTGGATCATATGCACATAATAATTTTATAGAGTTACTGATGAATTATGGCTTGATAGGCTTTTTACTGTATTATGTCCCATATTTTTTTGTTATTCCTAAAGTAGCGCGTCTTGCAAAAAAAGGTGATGTATCGGCGATATATTTTTTGACGTTTATAATGCTTGATTTGATATTGGGTGTCGGTAATGTGTATTATTATAATCGCATCGTCCAACTTACCATTGCTTTAGCATATAAATATGCGTTGAAAATGAACGACATAAAAAGCAACTGTGCAAAAAACTGTGGTGAAATGAAGAAAGCCCACGTGAGCATAGGAGGGGGAAATGAGTAGAACAAAATCACTAAAGCTGAATGCATTAGCGAATCTTTTTAACGAGTTTGTTACTTTTGTAATCGGAATGATACTTCCTCGCTTGATATTGCTTGCATATGGTTCGTCAACAAATGGACTGGTTTCTTCTGTGACTCAATTTTTGAGCTTTTCCGCGTTGCTTCGTACCGGACTTGACGCAGTGACGCAAGCGGCACTTTACAAGCCTTTGGCAGAAAATAATACAGGACAAATAAGTTCGATAATGGTTGCGACAAATAACTTTATGCATAAGGTTTCGACTATTCTTCTATGCTGCATTGTCGCTTTCGCTGTAATATATCCGCTTATGATTACGGGACAGTTCCCGTATTTATATACAGTCGCAATGGTGCTTGTGCTGAGTATTTCCACATTTGCGGTAGATATGTTCGGGAGAAAAAATATGATATTACTCTCGGCAGATCAAAAGATGTACGTTTATACTATTATTAACGTAATATCGAATATCGTAAGCTATGCTATATCTATTTTGCTGATAGAATTAAAGCTTAAACTTGAACTTGATTTTGATATCATTTTTATAAAGTTGGCAGCTGCTATTGCCTTTCTGCTAAATCCTATTCTTTTGGAAGTGTATGTACGTAAGCATTATAAATTGAATTATAAGGCTCCGGCAAACAATCTTGCCATAAAAAACAGGTGGGATGCGTTTTTCCAGCAAGTGGCGGCAATTATGAATCTACGAATAGATGTTATTCTTATTACTCTCTTTCAACCCTTGGCAATGGTCTCCGTATACACGGTTCATAACATGGTGGCAACTAATATGTGCTTTTTAGTTAGAGCTCCGATTAACGGCGTTACGGCGGCATTCGGCAATATTATGGCAAAAAATGAATATGATAACTTAAGAATAACGTTCAGATTTATTGAGTGGGCACTTTTTGCACTGGCGACGTTTGCTTTTTCGGTTACGGGGATAATGTTAAGTCCTTTCGTTATGGTTTACACACGTTCGGTTACGGATATTGAATATTTTCAACCGCTTTTTTCGTTTTTGTTGTCATTTACTACATATTGCGGATGTTTGCGAGTCCCATATCAAATGATAGTTGAGGCAAGCGGGCATTTTAAGGAAATGAAGAAAGGCGCTCTTTTTGAAGTTGTTGTGAATCTTTTGGTTTCAATAGCATTGATGCCGTGGCTTGGCTTGATTGGTGTTATAATTGGTACGTTGGTAGGCTGCATAATCAGAACATGGCAGTATTCCCGATATGCATTGAAGCATATTCTTGATTTTTCGATATTACATGCGGTAAAACAGTATGCTGTTTATGCTACGGTGTTTTTGCTGAATTCATTTGCGGGAAAACTACTGATTCGAGATGTTCCGTCAAGTTATGTTGAATGGATCATGCAGGCGATTCCGGTTGGCCTTATCTGCCTTGCAACGGTAACGGTGGCGAGCCTTATATTCAACGGACGTGAGGTTGCGTATTTATGGGGGAGAATAAAGAAAAAATACGCGATTGCAAACAAGTAAAGTGTTCGAAAACGTATATATATTATAAGGTATACACAAGGAGATTGCGTTGAAGAACGATTTTTGAACTTTATATAAACTTAACCAACATTTTTGTGAAAAAATATTTCAAAAAAATTAAAAAAAGTATTGAAATATATTTTGCGTTATGATATAATACACAAAGATATGAGCGTCTGCTCGATTTTTTGGTTGTTATTCGGCAAGAACGGGAGGCATACATCTTATAGTTTTTGCTTGTAATAAAAAAATATTGTAAAGGGGAAAAAAACAATGAAGAAAAACCTAGTGAAACTGTTTGCTTTGGTTCTTTCGGTAAGCATGGTTTTGGCATGTCTGTCGTTGACAGTCGGTGCTACCGAGGATACATTGCAAATCACTGTTGGTCAGGCTCAGGGTGCCAAGGGCGAAACGGTTAACGTTCCTTTGACTATTACCGCAAATCCCGGTGTTTCATCGCTGACCTTATCCGTTGCTTACGGAGACGGACTCACATTGACGTCTGTTACCGACGGTGGAATCTTAGGTACGTATGAAAGTGATGACAAGAATTTCGAATCACCTTTCATACTCTCGTGGTCAAACGATACCGCTGCGGCAAATGTTACCGCTACCGGTAAGTTGGCTACACTGACTTTCACTATAGCCACTGACGCGGCTATCGGTGATCAGACAATCACAGTTACATGTGATGGTGAAAACGACGGAGCACTTGATTATGACATGAATCCTGTTGCTACGTCAATTACGAACGGCAGCATCATTGTCGGCGAAGATACATTCGTTGACGGCGGTGAGTGCGGTGCAAACGCTACATGGGCACTCTATGAAAGCGGCAGATTTGTTATACAGGGTACGGGCGCTACTACAAATTATACTTCCGGCGGCGACAGACCCTGGGATAAAAAAGCCAGCTTGATAAAGACTGCGGAAGTTTGTGATGGTATTACAAGCGTAGGTAGCTATACATTTATTTATGCTTCAAACATGACATCCGTTACTTTTGCTGACAGCGTTACCAAAGTGGGAGCGGCATCGTTTTTTGATTGTCCGGCTCTTGTTGATATAGAGTGGTCTGATAATATTACATCTATAGGATATCATGCATTCTATAAGTGTAATTCTCTGACTGATATCGTTCTTCCGTCAAGCTTAACATCTTTGGGAGATAATGCTTTCTTATATTGCGGTGGTTTGAAATCGGTTGTCATTCCGGAAGGCGTTACGAAGATTGATACAGCTACATTCCGTATGTGCACATCTTTGGAAAAGATAAGCATTCCTTCAACTGTTACTTCAATAGGAAATCAGGCGTTCTACGGTTGTAAGATGTTGAAGACTGTTGTTCTGCCGGAAAATCTTCAGCTTATTGATAATTTTGCGTTCTGGAACTGCTCGTCATTGAATAATATAAGAATTACGGCGAAAAATATCGGAACCTCTGTATTTGGACATGACGGTCCTGTGAATTCGAATTTGACGGATGTTGATTTTACGTCAAATGTAGAAACAATAGGATTGAAAGCGTTTAACGGTTGTGACTCAGTTACAAATATTTATTATGAGGGTAACGCTGCTTCATGGGATCAAGTCTCAGTAGAAGGCGGCAACAACGTAATTACGACACCTTTGTTTGTCGTTGCTGACGGCACCTGTGGCGATAATGCAAAGTGGGCATTGTATGCGAATGGCTCATTGAACATAAACGGCAAGGGATTAATGAATGATTATACACAAGGTAATGCTCCTTGGGCATCATATGCCGATCAGATTAAGAAAGTAAATGTTTTCGACGAAATTGAAAATATCGGCGCATATGCGTTTGACGGATGCACAAATCTTACCGAAGCTTATATTGGCAAATATGTCACTGTTATCAATGCTAATGCATTTACCAATACTGCAATCAATAATATAATCATCAATTCGGAGATTACATATATTGGAGAAAATGCGTTTGATGATCTTGAGACAGTTTATTTTGATCGTACGAGCGCTGATGTAACACTTTATGTTACAGGCGCGGCAAATGTTAATGCACAGAATGTGCATTATGCACTTGATCATGGTTCTTGCGGTGATACGTCATATTGGGCGGTATACGATGATAACAGCCTTGTAATCACAGGCGCGGGCTTTATTAGCGAATATTATATTCCGGATCCTAATAATTCAGGAAAGTATTATCATGCAGATAGACCGTGGGCAGATTATTACGAAGTAATCACTTCTCTTGTGGTAAATAACGGTATTACACAGGTTGGTACATCGGCATTCAAAGGGCTTACTGCTCTTAAAAACGTTACGCTGCCTTCCTCACTTAAAGTGCTCAGACATTATAGCTTCTATGATTGCACAGCATTGGAGAACATAGATATTCCCGAATCAATTAAGACTGTCGGTAACTATGTGTTCTATGGATGCACAGCGTTGAAGTCCATCGTTCTTTCTGATGATCTTGAATCGCTCGGCGAAGGAGTTTTCCAGGACAATAAATCACTTACCTACGCCAAAATACCGAGAATCAGAAGAATTCCGACCAAGCTTTTCATGGGATGCTCATCACTCGAAAGAGTAACATTTGATAAGTATCTTGAAGTTATAGGTGAGTCGGCATTCTATCAATCCGGTCTTACCGCAATCAGCATTCCTTATAATATTAAGACTATTGAGAGACAGGCTTTCTTCAAATGCTTGTCACTTAAAAGCGTAAGCATTCCTGCACAAGTTACAACAATATATCAAAACACATTCAGAGGATGCGAGAATCTTACTACAGTATATATTCCTGAGAGTGTTACTACTATAGAACAGGGTGCTTTCCAGTACACCGGCATTACTACTGTATATTATCAGAGTGAGTCTTTGGATGGATGGAATACATTACTTGAAAACAAAGGCGCTTCAAACGACGAACTGGATTCTGCGACATGTGCAATAATCGCTCATTCCGGCACGTGCAATGAGACAGCAAAATGGGAGCTTTATACTAACGGCACACTTGCTATTTTCGCAAGACCCGAAAACGATAATGCTGTAGCTACATTGCCCAATTATAATCCTAAGAAGAGTAATTATGCTCCTTGGTATGATTACAAAGACAGCATCACCTCGATAGATGTACAGGATTACGTGAAGATAATCGGTGGTTATGTATTTGCGGATTGCACCAATGTTACCAGCGTTAAGCTCGGCATAGATGTTATAGAGATTAAGGGTTCAGCATTCAGTGGCATGACAGGCCTTCAGAACATTGAATTTGTTTGCCTTGGACCTGTTAACATTTATGAGTACGCATTTGATGGTGCGACGGCTATTTCTACGGTTAAATTCGCAGGTACAGCAGAGCAGTGGAATGCGTTTACAATAGGTACGAAGGGCAACGCTACCTTCACCGCTGTTACTCCTACTTTTGCAGGTTGATTTCCCCTTGTTAAATAAATCGGTATTGTCGCCCCGCGCATGCGGGGCGGCGATTGCCGCTCTAATAGAATAAGGAAGGATCAAAGACCTGCCGGACAGGCAAACTAAGTTTTTAACACAAAAGAAATCAATAGGAACAAAAGATACAGATTTACAAAAGAATATTGTTTACAAAAGAATATAACATACTTAAGCATAAATTGCGATGCAAAAAGAACACGTTGATGCGTATCGGGTCCGTTAACGGACTTTGAATACAATCAAGGCAATGCCTTGAAATAAAAATAAAGAAAGGAATTTTTTTGTATGAAAAAGCTAATTTCCATTCTGCTTGCTTTAGCTGTACTGATTTCGTGCGTATCTATGGTAACGGGACTTACAGTTGCAGCGGATGCCAATAGCTATACCGGTGAAGTATGGACTCCCGTTGAGGTTCAGCTCACTTCGTCAAAGCAGTACACCAATGCGTACGCTGAGATCGAAATGGATGTTACCTTGACCCATACCGACGGTACTGTCATCACAATACCGGGTTTCTGGTACGAAGGTGATACGTGGGCATTCCGTTTTTCAGCAACCAAGACCGGAACATGGACGTACACTGTTTCATGCAGTGATACAGCCAATACCGGCATACACGGTCAGACAGGTACTATCGTAGTATCTGAGGCTACAAGTGATACAATGGCAGCTCAGCACGGCTTCGTTAAGATTGCTTCTGACGGACGCCACTTCTCTTATGCTGACGGCACACCTTTCTTCTGGTTGGGCGATACCAACTGGCAGGCTCCGTCAACAAACAGCACAACAAAATGCAACTATCCCGGATGCGACTGCGGAGGTCAGTTCCAGCACATCGTTTCTGATCGTGCAGCTAAGGGCTTCACAGTTTATCAGACATATTTCAGCGCTACCAGCATGAGTGCCACACAGGGCAACGAGTCTTATTGGGCAGGTAGCCAGATAAGCGGTGACGGTTGCGAAAACCTTATTCCCAACACTTCTGTTTGGAATAACCGTATCGACTTTGAATTTGAATATCTTGCGGCTCACGACATGTTGGCTGCTGTCGGCTTCGGCTGTCATACAGGCACAACAAAGGCAATGAGCCTTAACTCCATGAAGCGTCTTGCGCGTTACATCGTAGCGCGTTACGGCTGCTATAACATGGCTTGGATAAGCGGACAGGAAATCAACATGGCATCATGCCGCAGAGCAGGCACTGCTTGGGATGAAGGCATGACAGCTTGCGAAGTTTACACCGCGGTTTCGGCTTATGTTGATTCTCTTGACGGCTACAATCATCCGAACTCTGCTCACCAGCAGGGTGGTGCCGATGCTACCGACCCCGCCATGGCGGCTACGGGCGACGAGCCTTGGCACGATTACTTCCTTGTACAGGGCGGTCACTCCAACCCCATGGATAAGGATTTCTATGAGTCATATTATAACTTCCATACTACAAAGCCTTATGTAGAAGGTGAGCTTCAGTATGAAGAAATCAACTGCGGACCGTTCACAGGCTATGATAAGCCCAGATACGGCGCATGGAAGGCTCTGCTTTCCGGTACTGCAGGCTTCACCTACGGTGCTTCGGGCGTATGGGCTGCTTCATATTCGACATCATTCTATACAGGCTGGCTTGGCGGCGACAGCACATACAGCTATGAGCCGTGGTACATGGGCGTTGATAAGCAGGGTTCTTTCGAAGTAGGCTATATGCGCAAATTCTTCGAAGCACTTCCTGATTGGACAGCACTTGTTCCCCAGTTCTATAGCGGTGAATATGCAGATTTCAACGAGATCGAAAACAAGGTTGCGGCAGTTACTGCCGACAAGACCACTGCTGTAGCATATTTCTACAACGCTAAGTCATTGTCAACAGGTACATTCACAAACCTTATCGACGATACAAGCACGCTGTACAATGCGTTCTGGTTCAATCCGAGAACAGGCAAGTACATTGTTGCCGAGACAGACATTTATCTTGAAAACGGCGTTTACGCTATACCCAAGAAGCCCACGGCAGAAGACTGGGTATTTCTTCTCACCACCGATGATATGGACGGTATCGTAACCGAGAATATCTATGCAGGTGACGCTACCGAAGTAAGCATCACAGGTAACAAGATCACTCCCCTTTCGTTCAAGGCTAACGGCGGCGTTCAGTACATCGGTTCTACCCAGCGTCTGAGCGACAACACCAGATATCTTACCGACGGCAAGCTTAATACCGTTTGGGAACCGTTTGCAGACCGTACAACGCAGTTCTTCAACTACGATTTCGGCACAGCAAAGGCTATCACCAATATCGTTATCACTCCCAAGGCAGGTACTGTTATCCCGGATTACCGTATCTATGCTTCCAATGACGGCAGTGATTGGACGATCATTCTTGATACAAAGCTCAACGGCAAGAAGAACATGCTCGACGGCAGCTACGTTGAAAACCTCTACGGCGGATGGCGTTACCTCCGTGTAATGCTTATGAACCCCGAAGCTGAGGGCGGCGAAGTTACAAAAGAGTATGAAACTCATTACAACAGCTACATGAATTGTACATATTCGCACACTGCTATTGCCGAAATGGCTGTTTATGGCACCGGCAATGCTACTGCACTCGGATATGCACTTCCTTACACACCTGTATACGCTTCCGATACACAGCGCAAAACGGCTTATGCGGCATCAATTGATTTCGCTTCGGCTTACGGCACAACGTTCCACGGAACCGGATACACGACACCCTTTAAGGATATCCCCGAATCCGCATTCGGCAGCAATAACTACATTGATGTTAAGTTCGCTGTTTACAACAACACAGCATCTGTACTTAAGACATTTGCACTTTCAAACTATTGGGGCAGAGTTTGCTATCTGACAGAGACTGATGCCGCTCAGAACAAACAGTTCAACGGCACGTTCAAGACTGTTGATATGGCTCCCGGCGCAATGACAACGATCACGCTCAGGGTACCCAAGGATGCATATTATTCCAACGGTTCCGGCAGGATCACCACAGGTGAAAATGCCGACGGTAAGGGTAAGCTTTGCAACTACAAGGACGTAGGTCTTCGTATCGACTTTGCAAATCCCACAACAGGCGCTTACGAAGCACCCAACGGTGAATTAATTATCGCGTGCGTTAACTACGCTTGCGTAAACGATCTTTGGGATCAGCTCGATTGGCATGATTCTACTGCCGTAACAGCCATCGAAAGCTGTGAACCCGAAAAATTCGGCAATTCGTTCGAATTCTTCCACAATGAACTCGGTCATCTTCCGATGTTCAGCGGCGCAGTAGCTCCCACATGCGAAGCTCCCGGCTCAACAGGCATCATTATCTGCTCGCTTTGCGGTCAGACCGTACAGGAAGCGACCGTTATACCGGCTATCGGTCATAACTATGTTGCCGCATCCATTGATGCTACCTGCACAACGCCCGGCTATGTACAGTACACCTGCACGAACTGCCAGGCAACATACAGGAGCCTTGAGCAAGAGCTTCTTCCTCACTCCTATGTAACAATAGATAAGTATGAGCCTACCGAAACCGCACAGGGCTACTCAGTTTTCCGGTGCGAAGTTTGCGGACACATCGAGCTCGGCGATTTCGTTGATCCCGTTCCCGCGGCTGAAACGAGATATTATGCTGCCAAGATAAGCCCGCGCAACCAGAACATGATCACAAAGTACGGCTTCAATAATGACGGTACGCATAACAACAACATGACCGTATTCCATGATCTTGATTTCGGCACAGGCGATGTATGCAACGTTACGTTCGTTGTTTACAACGGAACGGATAAGTCGCTCAGCAATTTCACCTTTGCCATTATGTACGGCAGATATTGCTATCTCAGCCTTGGTGAAGATAAAGATACGCTTCTTGATAAGTTTGCGTATGATCAGACTGTAAATATCGGCGCAGGTCAGACGAAGTCCATCACGATCCCGATCCCGCGCGATGCTTACTATGTAAACCAGGGTTCAAAGCTTTCCGAGGATAACAGCGGATGCGGTACTGCCGGAAGAAAGCTTGTAAACTACAGCGAAGTTGGTATTCGTTATGACTTTGCAGGCGCACCCACCACAGGTGACATTTACTTCATGTGTACAAGTGATGAGAGCGTAAACAGAACCTTTGCGGCTACCGATTATTACCTCGGAGGCGGTGCCGCTAAGTCTGTTATAACCGATTTCAACGAGCTTCCCGATTCACTTAAGCAGGTGAAGTCTTCAATGAGCGTTGCCAACAATGAAATGACATTCATTGACGCTGAGGGCGGCGATTCCGATATGACGATGCTCTTCACGGACTACGGTACAACTACCATATCGACCGAGCAGGCGTTCGCAGGCACACATTCGATAAAGGTAGTAGGCGGTCAGTACGCATATCAGTCATTTGCAATCAAGCAGATCAAGAATGTTATCGACGGCCCCGGCGCGTATGTTGTTTCGGGTTATATGTACATCGATACGATGCCCACAAACGCATCTAACGGTTCTATCATTACAAGGCTTAATGCGCGTCAAAAATATGGGAACAGATACAACCAGTCTACACAGACATTCACGCTCAAGGCATCGAATGTAGGCAAGTGGGTACCGTTTGCGATCACCATCGACATGCCTTATGATAGTTGGCCTACTCAAGAAAAAGACAAACCGATACTTGATGAGAACGATTCAAACTATTATTTCAAAGATCTTTCATCCATAGCTCTTGATAATATCGGCGTGGGCTCGGTTATCTACTATGATAACATCAAGGTACAGAAGACAGAGATCATCGGTACCGAGCTTGTGTTCAATGAAGGCGCCAACGCGTTCAAGAATGTTTCCTCTAAGATTACCTCGCTTCCTGACGGAAAGAACACTTTCACATATCGTATTTACAATGTAAACGATTATGAAGTTGAAGCAAGAGCCGTATTCCAGGCAGGCGACAGAAACCATGACGGTCAGGTCATTGGTTGGGATTACCTCAACGAGGGCAACCCCGCATTCACAAAGATTGCACCTCATTCATTTGCAGATGTGTCGTATTCATTTAATGTAACCGATAACTGCGTAACGATTCCCGAGAAGGTAAACGATGAAATAACTACCTATCAGGATCCGCTTACACACCTTATGACACGTATCGACATTGCGAGCGATGATTCTTACAAGTCGATATATCCCGACGGAACAACGCTTATCGTGACCGAGCTTAGCGAACAGTCCTCTAACCTGTACGGTATGGGCACCAAGTTCTATAAGCATCAGGATATCTACAATTTGGATACTTATGTAGAATCCGGTCACAGTTGGGCAACAGAAGTCGTTGCTCCCACATGTACAGAGCAGGGATACACCTTGTACTACTGTACTGATGAAGGCTGTGAAAAGACATTCACCACGGCTTATGTTCCCGCTGCGGGTCACGAATATATCAACGCTACCTGCACAACACCCAAGCACTGCGCTAACTGCGATGCTGTATTCGCTCCGGCTCTCGGTCATACATTCGAGACATATATGGACGAACCCGCAGGTGACAACAAGTACGGTTATATCGTACATCACTGCTTGGTTTGCGATGAGTATGTTCCTGAGATGGTCGCAAGAGAAGGCGGCGTAAACTATGCTGCCAAGATCGTTCCGAGCAGCTCAACGGTAATAACCGCGTTCGGTTCGGATGTAATAACTCCCTTCAAGGAGTTTGAGTTCGAGGGCGACAAGGCGATCGTTACATTCTACGTTTACAACAATACCGACAGAATACTTAACCGTGTGTCCATTTCCAATAAGTGGGGCTATAATTGCTATCTTACCGCGCAGGATGCTGCGGATAAGAAGCCTGTAGACAGCAATATTAAGAATACATGGATAAAACCCGGTGAGGTTGCGACTGTTCAGCTTACGCTTCCGCGTGATGCTTACTATTCGAACACTGTCGGTCTGATCGGCGATGCAAACAGCGGCAACGGCGTGCTTTGCAACTATAAGGATGCGGCTATCCGCTTCGACTTCTGCAAGAACATGCCCGATTGGACAGCTGAAAACAATCATATGTATGAAAGCGCAGTACCCACCACAGGTGAAGTATACTTCGTATCTGCAGATGATGAGTCCATCAACAAGAACTACGCTGCTTCCGCAAGATACTCCGGAATCAAGGGTCAGGAAGCTATAACCGATGTTGAGCTTCTTCCCGAAGCTATCAAGTACGTTGCGAACAGCAATTCCGTAGTTTCGGCTGACCGCGTATTCATTGATGCCGAGGCGGCTGACGATGCATCCAAGTTCACAACATACGGCGTGGCCAAGGTTGAAAAATCACAGGCACAGGCATTCATGGGCGGCAGCTCTATCAAGCTTACCGGCGGCACTGCCAACTATGAATCCATGGGCTTCAATGCGGCTACCACCTCAAAGATCATCACCGGCGGCGGCAAGTACAATGTAAGCGGCTGGATGTATATCGAACAGATGCCTGCGGCTAAGGGCATGACGCTCAACCTCCGCACGAACAGCAACAACGTTTACCGCATCTGCTCAGCATTTACGCTTCAGGATGCATGGGTAGGCAAATGGGTACCGTTCAGCACAGTATTCAGCGTAAGCGATAATGATATTACCGAGTGGACTACCTCCAAGGCGGAAGATAAGGCTCTGTTTGACGGTGATCCCGCATCCGATAAGTTCTGGGCTAAGTCGATAACAGGTCTTGCATTCGATGCCATCGGTAATGGCTCGGTAATCTACTTCGATAACCTTGCTATCGAAAAGATAGACGATACCTTCTACGGCGCACTGTTCACACGTACGCAAGAGGGCAGCAACGGCTATTACGGACGCATTGAAGCGAAGAATATAACCTCGCTTACACCCGGTGCGCATACGATAACCTATCGCTTCTACAACCTTAACAACGATGTTGTTTATGCGGTAGCTTACTTCCAGGATGGTTGGACGAGTTTCAAAGATATCAATGGTAAAGACGTCGGACGTGTAAAGATCGATCCCGGCTGCTACCGTGATATTTCATGGACATTCGTTGTAACAGAAAACGGTAAGATCACAGTTGGCTCTGAAGAGAAAGACCCGACCGGACTTGTACTTCGTCTGGATATTGCAAATAAGAACAACGGCTACGACAGCACAGGCGAGAGAGTATTCGTTCAGGAGCTTACGACCGACGAGGAAGTTAAGGGCGTGCTTACAGCTGACTGCAGTGTCAGCGGAACGCTTTCGAAGAACCTTACACTCAACTCCACAAGCCGTGAGATCAAGCTCATCCGGAACTTTGTTGAGCATTGCGATCACAACATCGTTAATGATGCGGCTGTTGCGGCTGATTGTATCCACACCGGCTTGACCGCAGGTACACACTGCTCCAAGTGCGGCAAGGTATTCATTGCGCAGGAAGTTATTCCCGCAACAGGCGTTCACAACTATGTTGACACCGTAGTACCTCCGACAGCTAAGGATCAGGGCTATACCAGACATGAATGCACAGGATGCCATGACTACTATGACGATACGTTCGTTGATCCGCTTGGCGGCGGCAACGCTATCGGCGATGTCAACGGCGACGAGAAGATCACTGCTAAAGACAGAATGATCCTTTCACGTTACCTTGACGGTTGGACCGGCTACGATGCACTTTGCGACCTTGGCGCGGCTGATATCGACGGCGATGGATTCGTAACGGCGAACGACCGTCAGATACTTGCACGTTATCTCGCAGGTTGGGCAGAGTATGCTTCATACTTCGTAACAGAAGATTGATCCGTATTTCAGCTTAGCTGACAAATAATACAGCGCCCGGTGCAAACGCACCGGGCGCTGTTTTCAGTAGTGTTTTTAATTGATGTCTGCTGAACAAAAAATCTTTTGTCAAAATTTTCGCGAGAATCGTTAGCAGGGGTCACGGGGACACCCTCTTACATTCCGTTTGCGTCAAACAGTTGTTCTTGCAACGCCGCTGGTGACAGCGGCTTTTTTAACGGCTTCGGCGACGGTGAGCGCTACGTTTTTATCGAGTGCGCTCGGGATGATGTTGTCCGCCGACAGCTCGTTTTCGGGAATATAGCCTGCGATGGCGTAAGCCGCCGCGAGCTTCATTTCCTCGTTTATATCGCTTGCACGGGCTTCAAGTGCGCCCCTGAATATTCCGGGGAACGCAAGCACATTGTTTATCTGATTGGCAAAATCGCTTCGTCCTGTGCCGACGATGTATGCGCCTGCTTCCTTTGCCTTGTCCGGCATTATTTCGGGAACGGGATTCGCCATTGGGAACATGATGCTTCTTTCGTTCATTGAAGCCACCATATCATCATCAACAACGTTCGGTGCCGAAACGCCTACGAACGCGTCGGCATTTTTCATCGCATCACGGAGCGAGCCCTGCATATTGCGCTTGTTGGTGATTTCCGCCATTGCGCGTTGGGCATCGTTCATATCGTCCTTGCCGCGGAACAGAATACCCGTTTTATCGCACATTATCATATCCTTTACGCCGAGCGCGAGTATCATTTTGCCTATCGCGATACCGGCACTGCCCGCGCCGTTTATTACAACGGTGATATCCTTGAGTTCCTTTTTTGCGACCTTTGCCGCATTGATGAGTGCCGCCGAAACTACTATCGCCGTGCCGTGCTGATCGTCGTGGAATACGGGAATATCGCATACCTCCTTGAGCCTGCGTTCTATTTCAAAACAGCGGGGCGCGGAGATATCCTCAAGATTTATGCCGCCGAATGAGCCGGCAATGAGCGACACCGTTCTGACGATCTCATCGACATCCTTACTGCGAACGCATAACGGGATCGCGTCAACATCGGCAAACGATTTGAACAGCGCACACTTGCCCTCCATTACGGGCATGCCGGCTTCCGGGCCGATATCGCCCAAGCCAAGCACGGCAGTACCGTCGGTGATGACTGCGACGAGATTCGATCTGCGCGTAAGCTCGAAGCTTTTTGAAATGTCTTTTTGGATTTCAAGACACGGAGCGGCTACGCCGGGCGTGTACGCAAGAGAAAGGTCCTCACGCGTGTTTATCGGCACGCGACAGACGACTTCGATCTTGCCGTTCCATTCATAGTGCTTCTTCAGTGACTCCTCGGAATAGTTCATAAAATTCTCCTTAAAAAAATGAGCTTCGGTAATCCCGAAGCTCACGTAATATGTGGTCTGGGTGAGAAGACTTGAACTTCCGGCCTCATGAACCCCATTCATGCACGCTACCAAACTGCGCTACACCCAGATAACGCAGTTATTATATACTCAAATCAAAGTTATGTCAAGCGAAAATTTGTTATTTTCTTTATTTTAATGCTTATGTTTCATTTACGATGGCTTTTATTCTTTCGAGCTTATCGGTGGCGTTGTCGTATGCCGCTTTATAAAAAGCAAGCTCGGCGGCACATTCCGATATCTCGGTTTTTTCGATCTCGACGGCGTAATTCTTCGATTCGGGCAATACCGCAACATATCCTTTTTGTCCGTTATAGTCGGTATATAGCCAATATATGCCGTTGTTTTCTTCCAACGTCATTCCCGAAATCACATATCCTTCGGGGATAGCTCCTATCTTTGCTCCGTTGGGCGTTTGGCGGAAATTCATTTCCTCTAAAAGCTTAAAGCTGCGCACTGCTTGTTCACCTCCTGTCTGTTCGCCTGCGATCGCTTTTTGTACGTCGCGTCTAAAAATGTCCATGCTCTTGCCGTGCTTGGGAAACCATTGCATAACGTCGCTGTGATCGCTTGCTATGCCCATTTTGTTGCCCTCACTGTGGCAGATTATTTTTTCAGTCGGGATACTGTATTCTCTGCAGAGATACGCGCACAGCTCAACGGCATAGGCGTATACCTTATCGAAAAATTCTTCGTGCTTTAAAGCATCGTAGCCCACCATCGCACCGCCGGAATATGTATGTCCCGCAGGCTCGCATATTTCAAAGCCGATATATCCTGTGTTGTTGGCGTTGGCACTTTTGCCCTTGCTTCCGACACCCGAATGCCAACCGACAGTGTCCCACGGGAGCGTCTGCACTATGCCTGTATCGTCGATGAATGCGTGAACGGCTTTTTCTATGCCGCTTTTGTTCCACGCCTTGAGCCACTGCGCATTCATGACTCCCGGTGTGGCGGTGGAATGAACCATTATTCCGGCAGGCTTCATCTTTTTGTTTTGTTTATAGCAATCGTTTTCGGTAAGGTAGCTGACTGTCATTCGGATTTCTCCTTTTTCTCGGTCATCTGCTTATACATCTGATTGACTCCCGTGGCGGAAAATCCGCTCAGTATGCCTGTGGCGATAGAAAAAAGCAGATTTCCGCCGGGAATACAATCGGGGAAAAAGAAGAAACAAAGTGCGCCGAGTACGCCGCCTGCGACGCCGCACAGCGCGGGAATGAATTCATTTTTTGTGCCTTTGGTAAAAATCTTGAAAACGCTTCCGATAAGGTAAGCGATGACCGTTATGCACGGTATTGCGGTAAAATCTCCCATAAAATAAAACCTCTCTTAAAAAATATTGTTTATGCCGTTGTATTCAAGAAAATCGCGGTGCTTGTGCTTGATGCTTCTCGCATATTCGAGCGCACGCGCTATTTCTCCGTTTGTGTCCTTCAGGGCGACGGCATTCGCCTCGGACAATGCGTGTGTTGCAAGTGTCAGGTCTACCAATAATTTTATGTAATCGTTGCGAACATTGTCACGCACCTCCGCTTTCTTTTCTCTTTGTTCTATCTTATGCTGAAAAACAAATAAAAATATCCCGGTGATAACACTCGGCAGACACGCAAGCAAAAAATTCATACATTTCCGTCCTTTCAAAAGAATTTGCGTTATGCTTACAATTTAAGTATATCATGACATTTTGAAAAATGATGCTTGTATGTGACACGGTTTCGTGCTATAATATCGCACATGAAATTGTGTGAGATTTGTCCGCGTGCCTGCGGTGCCGACCGAAGCGCATCGACGGGCTTCTGCGGTGTGAAAAATGAATTTGTTATTGCCCGCGCTTCGCTCCATTTTTGGGAAGAACCCGTCATAAGCGGTGAAAGCGGAAGCGGTACGGTGTTTTTTTCGGGCTGTAATATGGGCTGTGTATTCTGTCAGAACAGAGAGATATCTTTGGGACGAAAAGGCAAGGTCGTCTCACAGGAGAGGCTTGAACAGATTTTTTATGAGCTTAAGGCACAAGGCGCGAACAACATAAATCTTGTAACGCCGTCGCACTATGCCAAACAGCTTTTGCCCCTGCTTTCGCGCGCGCCGTTGCCGGTAGTGTGGAACAGCTCGGCGTATGAAAAGGTCGAAACGCTCCGCTTGCTTAAAAATAAAGTAAGCATTTATCTGCCCGATTTCAAGTTTGCACTTGACAGCGTTGCGGAAAAATATGCGAATGCGCCTGACTATCCGCAAATCGCAAAAAACGCGATCATGGAAATGTTCCGACAAACAGGAAAATATGTCATAAAGGACGGGATAATGAGAAGCGGCGTTATCGTGCGGCATCTCATTCTGCCGGAAAACCTTGAAAATACTTACCGCGTCATAGATTGGGTAGCCGATAATTTTGAAAAGGGCGACATACTGTTTTCACTTATGAGCCAATATACGCCGTATGACAGCTTGCCGTTTGATGAACTGAATCGGCGGATATCAAAACGCGAATATATACTCGCGCGTAATTATATGCTTAAAAAAGGTATTGTTGACGGCTTTGTACAGGAGCTTTCTTCGGCAAAAGAGGAATACACGCCCGATTTTGATTTGACGGGAGTGTAGCAGGCTCTTTGCACCATTTCGAGGGGTATTCACTCTAAACTCTGCATGGGGACGCTGTACCCGTGATCTTTGCAAACAATTCTTGTGAAAAATTTGACAAAAGATTTTTATTGCTACTCACGCCTTTTTACATGAAATAAGGGGGAAAAACAAAGCAATTGCGCCATAAAATAAAGCAAAAATAAAAAACAGTGCCTGTGCAAACGGTTGCATAAGGC
>JAZRXI010000090.1:0-27590 GCA_045600145.1 Clostridia bacterium
AAACGTCCGTGTGACGACGACCAACGACGCAAGTATCAGGCAAAGCGTTCTGAGTATCCTGCTCAGCCGCTTATCATTTATATAATACGGTATTTGCAGGAACGCACCCGTTACAAACGTAAATGACATCAATGTATGCGATGACGGATATGAGAGCTTCAGCCCTTCGGCGGCGTCAATGATAACGGGTCTGTAGTTTATTTCAACACGGTCGAACACAAGGTACAGTGCAAGCGCAAGCAGATAAACGCACGCAAGCACATACAGACGCGGATCGACCTTGAGAAAGCTTTTTCGTTTGATAAGCTGTACAAAGCCCTCAAGTGTGAACAGGAATGCCGTTGCGATGCATGCATAGCCGAGTGTTTCCGAAATGTTATACAGTACGCGGTCAAAGTTCAAAAAGCGTTGTACCGCGCCGTTGAGTGACGCAAAGCCGACGCTCGAATTTTCCGGACCTATCGGTTGTACATCCACCGTCATCACGCCTACCGTAAACAGTATGAACGCAATAAAAAATAAGACGGTAAATATAATACCTTTTTTGCTCATTTATTTCCCCTCATACTGAATAAGACTTTCAACATCATAGCCCTTAAGCGCATCTCTGCCGTGAAGCCCTTTAAGTTCGATGATAAACAGTATCTTGACTATATCGCCGCCAAGCAATTCAAGAAGCTCGGCACTTGCCTTTGCAGTGCCGCCGGTAGCGATAAGGTCATCGACCAAAACGACCTTTTCTCCTTTTTTTATCGCATCCTTGTGTATTTCTATTTCCTCGGTGCAATACTCCAGCTCATATGCTTTGGAGACCGTTTCGCGCGGAAGCTTCCCTTTTTTGCGCACGGGTACGAATCTCTTGTGCATTTTGTAAGCAAGCGGCGCACCGAATATAAAGCCGCGTGCCTCCGCACCTGCTATCACATCGAATTCGACATCCTTGAGCCTTTCCGCCAATTTGTCAATGGCAAGTTCAAAGCCTTCCGCATCTCGCAAAATTCCCGTAATATCACGGAACAGTATTCCCTCCTTGGGGAAATCAGGTATACTTATAATATATTCTTCAAGCTCTTTCATTTTTATCACCTTAATCATATTTTAGTAATTTTCTTATCGTAAGGACCAAGCCCCAACTCCTGCGGCAAGCGGTAATCCGGCAAATTATCACGCTTTGTGAACACCTCGCGCACTGCCTGCAAATACTTGAAGCCGCCCGACATGTGCGGAGCTATATAATGTCCCTCTCCCCATTCATTCCAGTTATCGAGCATTATGAATCTGTGTCCGCATGCATCGTCGGGAAGCGCATCTGCCATCTTTTTTACATTTTCAAGCAGCTTGCGCCAATTATTCGGAGTGAGCTTCCATCGCGTCACCTTTTTAAGCTTTTCGGGATCACCGACGTTCCACGGATACGGATCCCATGACTGTGAACATGTAAGTATCGCAAAGCGCGGGTCGAAGTCGATATGATTCTGCATCAGATACATCTGACGTTCAAGCACCTGCTCCTGTGTCGGGAACTGCTGTGTCGTATGCCAGCAATAAGCGAACAGATTGTCAAAGCCCGCGTCTTTGTACATCTGCAGTACCTCGCGCTTGTCGTAGCGGTATTCCACATGGAATATGATGCCGTCGAAGCCGTATTTCTTTATCGCCTCGCGGCAGGCATCGAGCGCATGCTTTGTCTTTTCGGCACCGCCGAACGTGTTCACCACGCGGAACGAATAATCGTATACGAACAGTACGGGCTTATTGCCTACCTTCATATAGTTCGGGCGGCTGAAATACTCATCGACCCAGAACGGCAACAGATTGTTGATAAGGTCGTTTTCATCCTCGGCAACACAGGCGTTGTCGCCCTCCCACATTATTGCGAAATCCATCATATTGCTGTATTTGGAAGTTTTTATCGCGTCAAGCTGATGCGCAAGAAACAGATCTTTTTTTGTGACCGGCTTGCCGAAATTCTCCCAATTTCTGTACCAGCAGTAGACGAACGCATTGATGCCGTGTTCTCTTGCCCATTTGATCTCCCAATCCATTACCTCGGGATCGGATTCGTCGTAATAACCCATAAGCGGAGTACGCTCCGGAAAATCCTTGATCGCCGAAAAACCGGTCGTGCCGTCTTCTCTTACCGACCAACCGGGGAAATAGTGGCAGGCTATATAATAATCGCTTGAAACCGGTTCTACTTCGGGAACATAGTCCGCAAATTTGATTCCGTACATTTGTCATTCCTCCTTATCGCACCAATAGAGTATAGCATATAAAGTGTTTAATTTCAATAGTAAACTTGCTTCTTGACTGATTTTTTTTTAATGATATACTATAATATATATTATTCGGAGTGCAAATTATGATACCTGCTGATGTTTTGTTTATTATAAAAAGATTTGAAGCCGCCGGATATCATGCCTATTCCGTAGGCGGATGTGTGCGCGACACGATACTTAAAAAGCGTCCCGCGGATTGGGATTTGACCACAGATTGTCTGCCGGAAAAGACCGTTGAGCTGTTTTCATCATATAAGATGGTGCTTAACGGCATGAAGCACGGTACGGTAAGCGTCATCATACACGGTAAGATGTACGAAATAACCACCTTCCGCATCGACGGCGAATACGATGACATGCGCAGGCCGAAAGACGTCATCTTCACCCCCGAGCTCAATGCCGACCTCGCCCGCCGCGATTTTACCGTAAACGCCATGGTAATGGACAAGCACGGCAACATAACCGATATATTCGGCGGCAGACGCGACCTTGAGAAAAAGCTGATACGCTGTGTCGGCGACCCGAAAAAACGTTTTGGTGAGGATGCCCTGCGCATAATGCGCGGATTACGTTTCGCCTCATATCCCGGATTCTCATTCGACAATAAAACGCTGAAATACGCAAACCTGCTTGCGGATAATCTGAAATGCATCGCATACGAGCGCATATACACCGAGCTAAAAAAAATGCTCGCTCAGCCCGATGCGTACAAAGTGATGCTGAAAACATATCCCGTTTTCAAGGCGATATTCCCGACGCTCTCAGTCACCCGTGATTCATGGAAGGCACTGTGCTCACACATAAGGAACGCCAACTGCAATCTCGAGCTTTGCCTTGCGGTGATACTGTTCAATGCAGACCTCGAAGCCGAGTTGGCACGTCTTAAAGCCGAAAGCTACGTCAAAAAGCATCTGCGCAAGCTGTATGAGCTTAATGCCCTTGAAATAAAAAATGACCGTGCATATCTTCAAAAACTCATGTGCGAGCACGGGCGTGAAAGCGTCCTTATGCTGTGCCGCTTCAGAGTGCTTTCGGGTGCATCACCGTATTCTCTGCTTGCAAACGCACAGAAAGCCGCGGACGGCTGTTGCGGGATAAAAGAGCTCGCCATAACCGGACGCGAGCTTTACGCAAGCGGACTGAGAAACCGCAAAATAAAGGACGCTCTTGAGTATCTGCTTGAAGCCGTAATAGAGCAAAAATGCGCAAATGAAAAGGATGCACTTATCTTTGAAGCACGGAAGCTTAAAAAGGCGTCCCGTACACACTGAGTTTCAGAACTTTCTTGTGCAGCAGGATTCTTTTGCTAAATTTTCATATACATATCATCTGTTTCGTGTTACAATATTATATATAAATCAACTTTTCCGGCGGTATCTATGAAATTATTCAAGAACAAAAAACACACGGTGCTTGCAGTGGGTATCGTCATAATTTCACTGCTCACGGTGATAATCTTCAATGCACGCGAAAACTATCTTTACACAAACCGCGACCGTATTATCCTACTTGCGTATCAGACCGATATTTCCGGCTCAACGGGCGAGCAATGGGCAAAAAAGCTTGCGAAACGCTTTGATACCGAATTTGAAGTAAGCTGTTATTCTCTTCAAAAAGCCGGAAATGACGACATCACCATAACCACCGAAAACGGCTGGACTCAAATCGTCACAAGACTTGCGGCGAAGCAGGGTGATATACTTTTTATGAATAACGAAGCATATGCGAATATGCTTCAAAACGGATATCTTCAAAAGCTTGACTTTGACGGCGAACGAGCCTTGAAAGGCAATGACGGGCTGACATACGCAATAGATATCACTGATATGAAATTCGACGGTTTGCTCAATGCCGAGGTATCGGAATATGTTGGATTTGCTCAACCTCTGCCGCTCAAAAGCGCCGATGACGAAGTCTTTTCATCGGATGACGTCACTTTTGAGCCGCGCGTAATAGCCGCGGTATACAAGGGCTCACGTCACATGGATGAAGCTTCGCGCATACTTCTGACACTCATTACGGAGGCACAATGAAATACGCTATTTCGCACTGTTTGGGAATACTTATCGCCGCGGTCCTGATAATCAGCCTTGCGACCTTCTTTATATCCGATACCGTTTCACAGCTCAATTCCGCCAAAGACGGCATCGAGATACTTTTTGTCGATGTAACGCTTTCCTCGGGAAGTACATCCCAGCTCGCAGGCGAAATAAAAAAGCGCACGGGAGTTAAGTACGCCGGCATTGCCACGCTTGAATCAAAATCAGCGGAAGAATATATAAAAACCATCGAAAACTATTCCATGACAAATTACCTTGAATATCTCACGATGAGCCGTGATTCAGAGCTTATCATCGTCACGGAATCTATGCTTGATACCGCGAAGCATATGAATAATGCTGTTGCTCTCAGCAGTGATGTGTTTGCGCTTTCACTTGACGGCATCGTGCTTACCTCGTACGACGCCAAAGCCGAAGCGATAGAAAACGTTTACGCTATCCTGCTGAGCGGAGACCACACCGACGCAATGCGGGCTTATATTGATTCACTTTCGGGAGGAAAATATGTATAAACAAAGATTCGTGCCGAAGCACAAAGCCGTCATTACCGTGATCCTCATATTACTGCTTATGTTCCTGCCGACGGGACTTTACATTCTTTCGGCTTTTTTTCTTCCTTCCGTTGACCCGAAATCCGCTGCCGCCGGTGCGCTTCTGATATTTTTGCTTGCGGTGTACTTTATTTTCAAGCCGCTGTTCTCGCATTACGAATATACATTTTCTGATGACATCCTCACTGTTAAGCGACTGAGCGTCACCCGGCGCGGTGACCGTGTGTTGAATATCTACACGGTAAACAAAGCCGATATATGTGAAATCCGTGACGGCAATGGCGGCAAGCATCTGTACCCGTTCGGCAATACGCCTTGCACACTTCTGACCAAAAACGGAAAGCTCTCCGTCGTATCTGACAAGGCGCTTTTGAATTATCTTTCCGCATCTTCGGTGACTGATGCCTTTATCGAGAATCATTTTGACGAAATGCTCGAAAACCTCAAAAAACTTATCGCCATACCATCGGTAAAATCCGAAAAACTCGACGGTATGCCGTTTGGTCGCGATTGTGCCGACGCCCTCAGTTATACACTTGCGCTTTGCGAACGCTTGGGTATGCGCACAAAAAATCTTGATAACTACTGCGGTTACGCCGAGATCGGCAACGGTGAAAAGCTCATAGGCGTGCTCTGCCACCTTGATGTCGTGCCTGCCGGTGACGGTTGGGACAGTGATCCGTTCGACGCTGTAATAAAGGATGACGAAATTTTCGGTCGCGGCGCGATCGACGACAAAGGTCCCTGCATCGCTTCAATATATGCACTCGCCGCATGCGCCGACGCAATAAGCGATTTGAAATGCCGCGTGCGTCTTATTTTCGGCTGTGACGAAGAGAGCGGCTGGCAGTGCATGGATAAATACAATTCATGTGAGGAAGCTCCTCTCATGGCATTTACTCCCGATGCCGAATACCCCGTTATCACAACGGAAAAGGGTATCGCGCAGATCCGCATGCGTTCAAATCTCGACGAGGGCGATTACCAGCTCTATATTCGCGGCGGATTGCGTCCCAACATGGTACCCGATAAGGCGCATGCAACGGTAATAGGGAATACGGATAAATTTTTCTTTAAGCTCAACGATTACGATGCCCATGCACACGGTATCAGCTTCACCGTAAAGGGGAATGTGCTGGATATCGAAGCCGACGGTATCGCTGCGCATGGGTCAACGCCCGAAAAAGGCAAAAATGCTTTCTTTGAGCTTTTCAGGCTGCTTGACATGCTTGAGCTTGGCGGTTCGCAGGGCGAATTTGTAAAAACCATGCTCCGTTGCTTTGTTGATAAATGTGACGGCAGTGGCGTAAATCTTAAGCTCAGTGACGGTATCTCCGGTGAGCTTTCACTGAATCTCGGCATGTGCTTCATTGGCAAAAACGACATTTTCAGCGACATGCTCGACGATACCTGCATCTCCGTCATCGACATACGCTATCCCGTCTCGTATCCACTCAGCAATATCTCCGCGGCATTGCAGGCTTCGCTTCCGGATAATTGGGAATGTGATATCGAGCACGGACAAGCGCCGCACTGTGTTGACGGTGATTCACCGCTTGTCACAACTCTCAAAGATGTTTATGCAGAATACACCTCTCTCGACCCTACCCCGCTTGCAATCGGCGGAGGAACATATGCGCGTGCATTCCCACACAAAGCGGTGGCTTTCGGCGCTCAATTACCCGGCAGACCCGACAAAGCGCATCAGCCGAACGAATCGTTTTCGCTTGAAGATCTCAAGCTCAGTGCAAAAATGTTCGCTTGTGCTATCGGACGTCTTGCGTCACTCGAGTGACTTTCGTAATATTTTTTCATAAACTGACATTTTTTTATTGAGTTTTTTGCACTTTTTTGTTATAATAATACAAAGTTTATTCTTTCGTAACGGGAGCTTCGGTGAAACTGTGTTTGATATAGAATTGGGAGATACCGTGATCACAAAGAAAAATCATCCGTGCGGCGGTAACAAATGGACATGCGTACGCACAGGTGCCGATATAAAGCTGAAATGTCTCACATGCGGGCGAATAATCATGCTCGACCGCGAGGAATGTAAAAAACGGACAAAAAATATTATTAAGGCGGAACAACATGAAAACATTTAATCTTTTTGACATAGATAACAGTACGACCGAAACGGACGAAAACAAAGTTCAAAACGCGGCTTCTGCCGATTTCGGTGATACTGCCGTTCAAGAATCAAGCGATGAGGCCGGCGCGCAGGTAACAATGTTTGATACGCTTGATTCCGTTGCCGCGCACAGCGATACTGCCACCGATGCTGACATTGCGGATGATGCCGTTATCTCAAATGACACTGATATTAGAAAATCGTTTGATGAGGAAGAGCTTGCCGACATCAGCGAAGATATCATCGACAGCGATGAAACACTTATTGACGGCGAATATGAAGAAGCCGTTGTCAATAACATTGATGAAGATACCGTCAGTGTTGATGACACCGCCGATGCTGACGATACAGCTGATGCGGACAACACCGCCGACACAAACAATGCAAACGATGCTGTCGACGCACACGATACCATTAATGCCGACAGCACTTTCGATACAGACGATTCCGTCAATATCTCCGATGAAAACACCGCAGCGTCTGCACCCCAAAATGACATATACACCGTTCCGTCGGTGCTCAAGGAAGATTGTGACACTGATAAAATGGCTGCATGGCTTGAGGATGATGTTACCTCTGAAGTGCCGAACTATTCCGTGACAAGCGACGATTCTTTGGACGATTCCGATGATGATGCGGAAACGGATACGGAATTTTCCCAAAATATCACAGCCGAAATCGACATAAACGAATCGCTTCCGGATTTCAAAGATATAAAAAACATGGTACTTATGGATAAGTTCGAGTTTCCATACTCATACAGCGGAAAACACGGCAGTCATGTGCGCTACCGTCTTTCGCTCCCGAATGACCGTAAGCCCAAAAGGAGAAGAATGGTGAAAAGCACATTGAGCTTTATAATTACTATCGTTGTTGCATTTATTCTTGCTCTGCTGTTGCGTTCGTTCGTTTTCGTGTTCGCCACGGTTGATGGGCCGAGCATGCAGCCCACGCTCTACACAAATGAACGTCTGTTTGTTACCCGCTACACTTATTATTTCAACGAAATAGAACGCGGCGATATAGTTGTCTGCAAATTTTCCAGCCCCGCATATCCTGATAATTACGTCAAGCGCGTTATCGCGCTCGGCGGAGAAACGGTTGCCATGCGTGACGGAGTAGTTTATATCAACGGTGCGCCCTTGCGTGAGGATTATATCAAATCGCCCGCGCTTGCCGACATGGATGAAACGTATGTCCCCGAGGGTTATGTGTTCGTTATGGGAGATAACCGTAATAATTCCAGCGACAGCCGCAAGCCTACGATCGGCCCCATTCCGGAAAAGCTTATCATGGGAAAAGCACGCTGCATAATCTTCCCGTTCTCAAAGATAGGCTCATTGGAGGAAACAAATTGAAATATCTCGTACTCTCGGATATTCACGGAAACAATGTCGCGCTTGACGCAATACTTGACTCCGTCCCCAAGGCTCGGTATGACAAAGTTCTTGTGCTCGGTGACAATATCGGTGACGGTCCCTGTCCGGACAAGGTGCTTACAAAGCTCAGCGAACTTGATTCCGTAATGATAGCCGGCAACCGCGAGTTGCTTGCCGTACAGCATTACGACGGTTTTTCCGAAACGCAGACCGCGCTTCAATGGAAATTCATGCGTGATTCTTTGGCATTCATGAGCGACGCACAAAAAGAATTCATCAGAACGTTTAAGGTTCAAGCCTCCTGCGAGTGCGGCGATATTTCCGTACTTCTCGTACACGGCTCACCTTTTTCCGTGCGTGAGCTTTTATATTACAACAATACACAGCGGCTTGACGAGTGCCTTGAAGCCATTCCCGAAAACATTCTTTTATGCGGACACAATCATTATCAGTTTGCCTACAGCCGCGGCGACAGGCTCGTTATGAATCCCGGCTCAGTTGGGCTGAGTCAGAAAGGCGAGTCGTTCCGTGCAGATTACGCTCTGCTCAACATTTCGGGCAATCAGTTCTCTTTTGAGCTTAATCACGCTTATTACGACGGTGAAAAAATAAAGCATGAGTATATCGACCGTGATTTGTGGGATTCCTCCATTTGGGGACAGATCGCATATAAAGAAATGGCCAACGGGAAAATGTACATAAACAGCTTTGCGAGATTCGTTTACAATCTTGCAAAATCAAAAAACGTCAATCTCAAGCCGCTTGACGACGGTGTTTGGCTCGTTGCCTGCGAAAAATGGGATTGGCAACCTACGGAATAGAGTTATGTTCGACCAACACATTCACTTAAACGATAATATCGACAAGTATTGCGCTCAGGCAAAGCTTGAAGGCTTAACAGGTCTTTGCTTTACTGAGCCTATAGTTTTTTTGCCGCAAAACACAAAAAAATACACATATCACGCCGCTTCCGATATCGAACTGTTGAGTGGCGCCGAGATCCAATTTGAACAAGACAACCACATTTTTGCATCAGATGCACTTTCGGGAGTGAAATACGATTATGTTTTAAATACCGTGCGCACCGTCGATAACATTCCGCTTGAGTGCGATCGGTATTACACACAGCGGTCACGTGATTGTGCTTATTCGGACTATCTTGAAAAAGTATACGAATCGCTTGATGCGGCATACATATTTTCCGCTATACAACTCGGATATGTCAGCAAATTTGCCTACTATCCTTCTCCATCACTGCTCTACCGCGAGTCGGCAGAGCTGATAGATTCTATCCTCATGCGCCTTATATTTTCGGGCAAGGGCATCGAGGTTGATGCTTCCGCGATATCGGTATTCGGTGAGCCGATACCTTCAAAGAGCATTCTTGAGCGCTACCGAGAGCTTGGCGGCGAAATAATCACTGTCGGTTCATCGGCTCATGTACCGTCTTTTTCGAACCTCAAGCGTGCTTACTCCATACTTAAGGACTATGGTTTCAATTATTATTCGGTTTTCAGGGAAATGCAACCCTGCATGTACAAGCTATGAAAATAGGAAATATCACACTGAAAAACAATCTGATATTAGCGCCGATGGCAGGTGTAACAGACAGCATATTCCGTAAAATATGCTTCTCGTTCGGTGCTTCGCTCACCGTTACCGAAATGGTGAGCGCAAAAGGATTGTTCTATAACTCTCCGGCGACGGGCGAACTTCTTGAGCCGTCGGGCATACATCCCGAAGCGGCACAAATTTTCGGCTCATCCCCGGAAATAATGGCTAAAGAGCTTGCCTCACCCCTGTTCGAGCCATTTGACATAATAGACATCAACATGGGCTGTCCTGCCAGAAAAATCATTTCCAATGGTGAAGGCAGTGCGCTGATGAACGATATTCCGCTCTCGTATGAAATAATCTCCGCGTGCGTAAGCGCTACAAAAAAGCCCGTAACAGTCAAAATGCGAGCGGGGTGGGATTCGCATTGTGCCGAAAAGCTTGCCGTCGCCGCCGAAAAAGCCGGAGCCGCAGCAGTTACCGTCCACGGCCGAACGACATCGCAGGGCTACAGTGGCAAGGCTGACCTTGATATAATCAAGCGTGTCAAAGAAAACGTTTCGATTCCCGTTATCGGCAATGGTGACGTGACGAGCGGCGAAAGCGCACAAAGAATGCTTGAATACACCGGGTGCGATGCGTTAATGATCGGACGCGCCGCTGAGGGCAGACCGTGGATATTTGCGGAAATCCTCGCATACATGAGCGGAAACGGATTTTCACTTTCCCACGAAGAAAAGCTTGATATAGCCAAGCGTCACGGCACAGAGCTCGCCAAACTCCGCGGCGAACGCACCGCCATGCTGCAAATGCGCAAGCATATATCATGGTACACTCACGGCATGCGTAACGCTTCCGCCGTGCGTGCAAGCATAAGCAGTGTAAGCACCTTAGATGAATTTGAAGAAATTATTGAACAGCTTAAGCGCGGTTGAATTTGAATGTGGAAAACTTCATCCCCCCTGTTCCCCACTTTTATCGCTCCGTCCCCAATATTTCTCGCACATACTTTTCAGAAAGTCACAAAAACTGCCCCGCTTAAAAAAAGCGGGGCAGTTTTTGTGACAGAGCCCTGAATAAGTAGTACCCAAAAGAAAGGGTTGCGGGGACACAGTCCCCGCATATGGAAGCGCATTATTACTTTTTTGGTACAAGCTTTTCCGTGCCGCCCATATACGGACGAAGCACAACCGGGATATTGACACTGCCGTCGGCATTGAGATTGTTTTCCAAGAAGGCGATAAGCATTCTCGGCGGAGCAACAACAGTGTTATTGAGTGTATGTGCAAAATACTTGCCGTCGGCTCCGTTTACACGTATGCGAAGTCTGCGTGCCTGTGCGTCGCCCAGATTAGAGCATGAGCCCACCTCAAAATACTTTTTCTGTCTCGGGGACCAAGCCTCGACGTCAACAGATTTCATCTTAAGGTCGGCGAGATCGCCCGAACAGCACTCAAGTGTACGCACGGGAATATCAAGTGAACGGAACAAGTCAACGGTATTCTGCCAAAGTTTATCGAACCACATTTTGCTGTCCTCGGGCTTGCAAACAACGATCATTTCCTGCTTTTCAAATTGATGGATGCGGTATACGCCGCGCTCCTCGATTCCGTGCGCGCCTTTTTCTTTTCTGAAGCACGGCGAATAGCTTGTAAGCGTATAAGGAAGCTTTTCCTCGGGAATCATCTGATCGATAAACTTGCCTATCATCGAATGCTCGCTTGTGCCGATAAGATAGAGGTCTTCGCCTTCGATTTTATACATCATCGCGTCCATTTCGGCAAAGCTCATAACTCCGGTAACGACATCGGAACGTATCATGAACGGCGGAACACAATAAGTGAAGCCGCGCCCGATCATAAAATCACGCGCGTATGATATTATTGACGAATGAAGTCTTGCAATATCGCCCATAAGATAATAGAAGCCGTTGCCTGCGACGCGACGCGCGCTGTCAAGGTCAAGTCCGTCGAAACTTTCCATTATCTCAGAGTGATACGGTATCTCGAAATCCGGCACTTTCGGCTCGCCGAAGCGCTCCACCTCGACATTTTCGGAATCATCCTTGCCTATCGGCACACTCGGATCGATAATATTGGGAATTGTCATCATTATTTTCTTGATTTTCTCGGCAAGCTCGGCTTCCTGCTTTTCCGCCTCAGCAAGCTTTTCGCCCTGCCGGGTTACAAGCGCTTTCATTTCGTTTGCTTCATCTTTTTTGCCCTGTGCCATGAGCGCGCCTATCTGTTTTGAATACTTGTTGCGGTTGGCTCTCAGCTCATCGGCAAGCTGGATGACTGCTCTGTTTTCTTTATCGAGTGCTATTACTTCATCAACAAGAGGAAGCTTTGGATCCTGAAACTTATTTTTGATGTTTTGCTTTACGATTTCAGGATTTTCGCGTAAAAATTTAATGTCTATCATGCCGTTTCTCCTTTTATTCGTCCTGTGTCTGCTGTTAATATATTAAAATTTACTTTTTGAATAACTTGGAAAAAAATCCGCCCGTATTGCCCGCATCGGCACATTTCTGGATATACGATGTATATTCAGGTCTTATGCCCGAGAGCTTCGCGACAAACTCAAGTACACTCTTACGCCCTTTTTTGCCGCATTTTTGAACATAAGCGCTTATTATTTGCATGAATTCCGAATTTATTCCGAACGCTGAAGCTTTGGCCTCCTCCGGCAATCCCGAATTAAAAATGTGATTACCGACCGTGACAAGCGCTTCGACCGCATCGTTTTCCGCCTGCACCGCCTTTTCGGCATCTGTCGTCTCCGGCATCAGGTCGCGGAAATCTCTGTAAGGTCTTTCAAAGCTAAGCTCATTCGTTTTCATGTAAGAGATCATAACATACATAAGCAATGCTTCGTTTCCGGTGCATGCTTTTTCCTTGAGAGCATGTGCAAAGCAATCCGCCACCCATATGCGCAGATTCTTTTGATCAAACGAACAGCATCCGGAAATCATCGAGAAAGCATCGCCCTTGTCAAGTGCGTCAAGCACAGCCGAATAATCAAGCATTGGCTTGTATTCCTCGCTTTCGGTGATCGCTTTTTTGTTTTTGGCAAAATCGCAAAGCTTGGCTATTCCGTCGGGGTCCACCTTACGGTTAAACGCCTCAGGGACAGCCTTGCGCACAGCGGGAATAATACATTCCGAACAAATCCCGTCACGCAAAGTGCGATGTACTTCGTCGAAAGTTTCCTTTGCTTCAATTTCGTTATAGGCGTTGATAAGCGTTGTAAGTCCGATTTTTGTATTGCTTGTTTCAAATAGATTTTTGATAATGGCAAAAAGTCTGTCGGCAGTCTCTTTTTTGATTTCGCCTGCCTTATCGGCCAGCGCGGCGACGCTTGTTATCTTAATATCAGTCGAACGTTCCCACACGGCATTGACGTAATCCTCAAACACTTTTCTGCCGCTCCACTCACCAAATACCTTTTTAAGAAGCGTATCGGCGCAAAAGCCGTCTTTTTGAGCAAGCATCGGCACAAGCTTAGGCTCTTTGCGCTTTTGATTGGCTTCGGCAAGCTCGCATATTTTATCACCCACGCGTTTCTTGAAATCATCGCTTTCCGACAGTATATGCTTATCGACGATATCTGTCATTCTAATAACAAGCTCGTCACACTCAGGCATCATGGAATAGAAGGTCGTATAAAACTTTTCTTTTTGCGAAGCCGTTAAGGCATCGTAATGCATATCGAAAAACTCAAGCACCGCCGGTTGAATTGCCGGTGTGCGAATCGTAAGGAGTAGCTTTTCGACAACTATATCGCGTGTGTTTTCCGGCTCAGACTTAAAGTTTTGCGAGAAAAACTGTAATATCGGCGCTTGCAAAAAGCCACCGTAATATACTCTGCTCAAGTCCTCATTGATAGTATTTTTTGTCTGTTCGTCCTCGCCCTGATAATTCGCCTTTATGAATGTGAACAGCTTATCACGCATGATATCGGTATGAATAAGCTCAAGTACTATGTTCATGACGGTGCGCTTTGAAGCCACGGTTTCATCCGGATAAATCGACGACACCTTCGAAAATACGTTTTTCGGTATTGCAAGACGGTTGTTCGGATAACGCCACAGACACTTGAGTGCCTGCGCGCGATATTCATCCGAAAGCGCCATTCTGTTTTTGTCATAAATGCAGACAAATTCATAGACCTTATCGTCATTCGGAAGAACGACATTTTCCTGATACAAGCCACAGCACTGCTGAAACATGAACACAAGCTCGTTGAGGTTCTTCGTTGACGGCTTTCGCATCGCCTCGGAATTATTTACCACATGCGATGCGTAATTCAAAAATTCTCTGCGTACAGCATCATTATCGAACAGACTGTAAAAGAAATTGACAAGAAAAATGCTTGTTGACACTGCTTCATCCGTAAAGCCGATCGCCTCACGTGCAGTGAAGCGCAATGAATACCCCTTTGCCGCGGGAGGCGCAGGAAGATTTTCCGGGATACATTTTATTCTGAAGCTTGAAAATCTCGCCGGGTCGCTGACGTATGTTGCAAACGATAGAAGCGGACGAATGTGATACGGGAACACCTGAAGCACCGCATTGATAAAACGCAGTGACTTTTCCGAAAACTCATCAAGCTTCGCAGGAAGTGATATATAGATATTCTTTGTCTTTCCGCACGCCGCCATTATTAAGGCATAAAGCGTCCTGCGCATCATTGTAGAATCGTATTCCTTTGTAACAAATGAAATATCTTCGGATTTGACCGATGTATATTTCAGCTCGGGCATTGCCGAATCCGGAACCGTATCGAGTGCATTGAAATCAATGCCGTTGAGATCGGTGCGGAACAGTGCTTTGTTAAAAATAACGCTATCGGGAGAATTTAACGCCTGCTCACTTTCAGCGCCCTCCATTACAAGCGAATGTACAAGGTACGAACTGCGCTCACCCGTATAATCTTTCTTTAAGAAGCTTATGCAGCTTTGTATTAGCTGTCCGTCGTTCGCCGTTTTTTGGCAGAATACCGGCGGAAGCTTATCCTCCACAATAAGTGCAGCATCCTCTTTAGTCGGCTTATTATCATAAACAGATGCGAGCTCTGTTTCAATAAAATCCCGTGTAATATTTTCCGAATACGCAAACGTATCAAAACCGTCCGTTCTGTTGAACGCGCTCATGCGCGCCGGTACTCTTGAATACAAATGCTGTTGTGCCATCATTACCTCCGAAAAATCATTCTGAGCTGAGCGTCATAAACTCCTGAATACTCGTGCTTCCCTTGAGCACCAGCGAGCGGCAGGATTCACGCAGTGTCTGCATACCGTCCGCTTCGGCTATTTTACGCAGTGTGTCAAGGCTCTTCTTTTCAGAGACGGCTTCACGGAGCTCCTCGGTCATATAGAGTATCTCATGTACTGCCACGCGTCCCTTATAGCCCGTGTTGTTGCAGAACTGACATCCCTGCGGTCTTGAAATCGTTATCGGCTCAGTAATACCGAGTATTTCCATTTCCTTTGCCGTCGTCTTGCCGCGCTTCTTGCACGCAGGGCACAAGCGCTTCACAAGTCGCTGTGCGATAACGCCTGCAAGTGCATCGGAAACAAGATAGTTTTTAACACCCATATCCTCAAGACGTACTATAGCACCCGCGGCATCGTTCGTATGGAGCGTACTGAATACAAGGTGTCCCGTTATAGCGGCACGGACGGCTATTTCGGCAGTCTCCTCATCACGGATCTCACCTATCATTATAATATCAGGATCCTGACGGAGTATCGAGCGCAACGCGGCGGCGAATGTCATGTTCGCACGGACGTTCACCTGCGTCTGGTTGATGCCCGCCATCGTGTACTCAACGGGGTCTTCTACGGTTATTATATTGACCGCGGGGTCATTTATTTCCTTTAAGAACGAATAAAGTGTTGTTGATTTTCCGCATCCTGTGGGACCCGTCAGCAGGATTATTCCGTGCGGCACCTGAAGGATCTTATCTATTACGACATTTTCCTCTTCAGTGAAGCCCAAATCCTCACGGTTGAAGTGGAATGACGTCTTATCAAGGATTCGGATAACGAATTTTTCGCCGTAAACCGTCGGCAGGGTCGATACACGAAAATCATATTCCTTGCCGCCTATCACCATATTTATACGACCATCCTGCGGTATTCTGTGTTCTGCGATATCCATGCCCGACATAACTTTCAAGCGGGCGCATATCGCGTTATACGATTCGCTCGGAAATTCCGCACGTTCCTGGAGGTCACCGTCGATGCGGTAACGCACCTTGACCTTTTTCTCAAATGGCTCGATATGGATATCACTCGCGCGGTACGGGATAGCTTCCTTGATTATTGAATCAACAAGGCGCACCGACGGATTGTTTATAACATCGTCGGCCTTGAGTGCCACCTCATCGATCGCATTTTCCGCAAATATCTGCGCATCTTTTTCGGAATTAAGATCGTTCAACGCTCTTGAAGTCGAAATCACAGCTGCAAGAGAATCAATATATCTGTCAATCTGCGTAGGCGGCGCAAGCACGAAATCCACAGGCCCCGAATAGCACATGGCAAGTGCCGACATCGTACTGCAATCGAGCGGCTTGCCCACCGCCGCAAGCAGAGTGCCGTTTTTCTCGATGCTTACGGGAATGATCTTATGTTTTTTCATAAAATCGAACGTAAAGCAATCAAACTGCTTCTTGTCGATATCAAGCATATCGATTTCTATGCACGGCATGCAGTGATATTCCGAAAGCACTTCAAGCTCTGACGGCTCGGTCGTATATTCCTTTACAAGAAGATAGTCACGCACCGAAGCATTAAGTTTTTTACATTCTTCAAAAATCTGATCGGCATCTTTACGTTTAAGGATTTTCTTATAAACGTAAAATTGCATCAATTCGGCATTGATATCCATTTTTTATCTCCATTAAACTGCAAGACTTGTCATTATAGAAATCATCGGTGAGTATACCGCAATGAACATTACCGCAACTATTGCGCCTATTATTATGAGCATCACCGGCTGTATTTTAGACGTAAGTGACGTAAGCGATGTTTCAACCTGCTCATCAAAGAATTTGCGTGTACGGTTGAGTACGGTTTCAAGTGATGCCGTCCTCTCGCCCACTCCTATCATCTGAAGCATCAGTTGTGGGAAAAGCTTGTATTTTTCAAATGCTTCGGCTATCTTTGAGCCGTGCTTGATTTCGTCAGCCGCTTTTACGAAGCGTTCTGTCTCATAGCTGTTCCCGAGCACCACCTGCGACGAATCAAGACATTCCGAAATATCAAGTCCGCTTGAAAGCAGAAGTGAAAACGCACTTGCAAAGCGTGCCGTAATAAGGTCAAGAGTTATCGACTTTACGAGCGGAGTGCTGAGCTTGAATTTATCAAGCGTCTTTTTGCCGTATTCGGTTCTTGAAAAAATCCAGATGCCGCCGACAATTACTATCAATCCGACCACAAAAAACGGCCATGCCACCAGCATGAAATCCGAGATATCATAAACGACCTTCGTTATGCCCGTTATTTCAACTTCGAGCGACGAAAGTGAGTTTCTGAATGTAGGCACGATGAACACAAGCATGAGGATAACTATACCTATTGCCATTACCCCGAGCATTATCGGATACGAAAGTGCACTTTTGGTCTTTTTCTTTATTGCCTGATCGCGTTCGTAGTAATCGGCAAGTGCGTTGAGAACCACATTGAGTCTGCCGCTCGCCTCACCTACAGCTATCATGCTTCTGAAAAACTCGGGGAACACATTGTTGTGCTTCTCCAGCGCATCCGACAGCAGTACACCGCTTTTTACATCATCATAAATTACCTCAAGTAAGCTCTTAAAATACGCCGTATATGCCTGATCCTTAAGACACTCCATTGATTCAAGGATCGAGATTCCGGCATCAAGCATTATCGCAAGCTGACGGCAGAAGGTCGTAAGCTCCGCCATACCGACCTTACCCGTACCGAGTGTGAAGAATGCCGACGGCGTTCCGCCCTTATATACAGAGCAGGAAGTAAGAAAAAGATTCTGCTTTGCAAGCTCTTTTGCGAGCTCCCGTTCATCCTCGGCAAGGAAAGTGCCGGTGAATTTTTCCTTATTCAGATTAATTGCCGTATACTTATACTGTTTCATACTCATAAATCAAAAAACCTCTCATAATAAAATCAAATTCATATAACTTGCTATAATAAACCCGCCGAAGATTCCGGCGATTATAAAGCCGAATGCCAGAAAAGGTCCAAACGGATACTGCCTATCCGGATTCTTTTTGCCTAAGCTAAGCAGGCATATACTTGCAGTGATCGAAGCTATCAGCATCGCAAGCAGAAATCTCTGCCAGCCGAGAAATAATCCCATCACTGCGGCAAGCTTGATATCGCCGCCGCCGAGTGCTTCCTGCCCCTTAATTTTTGTGACCGCCGCTCCGACAGCCCAAAACACAAGGAATCCGCCAAGCGCACCTATCAAATGGGAATACCATGCAAACTCTTTATCAAAAAACACACTGAGCAACGCCGGAACAGCAAGCATTATTTGGAATCTGTCAAATATCAGCATATGCTCAAGGTCGATAAACGCAACGCATATCAAAAGTGAACATACCAGCGCGTTCAAGCACGCATACACGGGAGCTCCAGGCAAATAAACAAACGCACACAGCAACCAAAGCACCGTATTCAGGATTTCGACAGCCGTATACCGAAACGGTATATGCTTTTTGCATTGTCTGCATTTTCCTCCGAGAATGATATACGAAAGCACCGGAATGTTATCATACCATTTAAGCGAATAGCCGCATTGCGGACAGTGCGACGAAGGATATGCTATCGACATTTTTTCCGGTACTCTGTAAATAACGACATTCAAAAAACTTCCGACACACAGTCCGACTATTCCCGTAAGAACATAAGTTACCGTCAGATAATAAAGCGTCATCAGCCATTATCTCCAAAAACGCTTACCTTATTGATCGTTGACGGGAACAACGCGCCAAACGCTTCAAGATTGCGTGAAATATTGCTTTTTTCCGCATGAATATCAAAATAAGTAAACGTGATCCCGTTTTCTTCTTTTTCCTCGTTGGCTTTATCAATAACGAAGCTGAAATTTTCGGGCATATTTACATACACGGTTTCTAGTGAACCCTGCATTTTGATTTTATCGTTAGACTGAATAAGATTCAGCGCCCATTTTATAAATATTCTGAAATTCTCGTATGCCATTGCCTCGTCTGTTGTCGGTTCAGGACGAAGCATAAATTTCGGAAGCTTACGCGGAACTTTTTTTGGCAATGTCTTTATTGCCGTATCGTTCATCGCTGCCTTTTCGGCTATTTCCTCAAACTCATCCGGTCCTTCATCCTCATCCACAGCAACGGCGCCATCCGCCTCCTGTGAAAGCTCCTCTGCCTGACCCTGCAAGGTATCATCCTGCATCATAGTAAGCTGTTTTGCTTTCGCTTTTTCCTTTGCGTTGAGAACTACAAGTTCGGCAACGGAATGTTCAAACAGCATATCTTCGGAAACCACATGCTTTTTTTGAAGGATCGAATACCCGAACGGCAACGGATAATATCCTGCCGCCCTTCCGTGAATAACAAAAATGACTGTGGTGCTGTTTTCTTTGATATCAATGAACATATATGATGAGGTACGCAACTTCGGATTAAGCTGTGCAATGGCATTAACGATACATGCCGAAGCATGTGTGACGATTTGAGGCTTTAGCTTCGCGTCATTGCATGCCGCTGATACCCATTTCAACAAGTCTTTACGCATAATAACGAGCGCAAACAGCGTTTGACGCTTATTCTGCATCGCCATAAATGAATTGATCTCAAGCTCGCCATGCTTGCGGTAAGAACCTTCGATCGCGACCTTCAGTGATTCACTCAGCTTACGTTTATTCATGGTGGGAATAAGCAGTGTATCGGTTGCCATGCCACTGTCGGGAAGAACTAATGTAATAGCCGTATCGGTTGCCACTGTCGGATTCTTGGCAAGATAGTCTGTCACCATCGTTGTCAGCTCACCGTAAAACCCGGCGCTGAAAAGGATCGCTTTATAATCATACTCCGCGGTAGTAAGCGTATTCTTATCTCCCGCCGACATGTAATAAAATTTTAACTTTGACGGTTTAATAACTATCGCCAACGAATTATTGTTTTTGTTTCCGCTGAATTTCAACATATTACCACTTCCCTTAAAAAACAAGATAATTTTCTTTAAATATTTAGTTACCTTTGCGCCTCGGCTTTATGGGGGGCACTGCCCCCGCACCCCTGTGCGCTTTTGTAAAAGCGCGGCAAAACTTTTATTGTGCTTTGCGCCGCTTTGTCTAAAGCAAACGGCAGAAAACTAAGTGATTAAACTATAAAAAACATTCTTGCGCTATTACGAGCCTGCACAGTAAGCGTAACGATCCATGTTAAACGCAAAGCAACATTTGTCCGTTGGAGCCGGAAGCCCTCGACTTCCCGCTTGCGTTCCTTTAGTACCGTGTAACACTTTACACTTTGATATGTTTCGCAGAGTGCATCAGCCTTGACACATCGCATATATACTACAGTTAAACAGTTTTTCGGTTTTTCAGTCAACAAAGCTGCTTATGTTTCACATTTTCTGCTTTCGTCAAAAAAAGCAACGAAGATTTGATTTCTTTGACCAAAGTCGTTTAATATGCAATACGGCACTCTGCCCGCTTTTAACGGACAGAGCGCCTCCATATATAATTAAGCCACGAAAATCAAGTAATTTACCTATACTGACCGGTTAGGGCTGAGCAGTTATGAAATCAGTGTCAGCATCAACTCTAACGATAATAACTTTAGCGCTGATGTCAGCATTTTCTTTAACCGGCACTGCATCTGCTGGTGTTGCCGCTTCAGGCTTCATAGCAGCTGTAACACTTGCATCATCATGCGCAAAGAATTTGTTTACATCGTCCTTGTAAAGAGCAACATACTGTGCCTGAGTCTTATCTGTAGCAAAGTCGGTAAACTTAACGGGACTTGCTGTATCCAAGCCGGTAGCGGTCGTGTATACAAAAGCATACTTCTCTGATACAACAATGTACTTATAGTTCGACATTGTAACTGAAGTATCAAGGTTTTCTTCCATAGCAACGATGTCGATTGAAGCCTTAGCTTCCTGAACGGCAGCAGACTTATTTGCGTTCTCGATAACTGATGAGAATGTGGGGATAAGTACCGCCGCAAGAATTGCGATAACGGCAATTACGATAACGAGTTCAACTATTGTGAAACCTTTCTTGTTCTTAAACATTTTACTATACTTCCTTTCAATTTGTTATTGTGGCTTAATAACATAATATGGATTATATTGTACATGTGTAAGGCACATGTTACCTGTATATTACTGTTCGTTACGCTTTTTAATGAACGCAACCGAGGTAAGCACTGCCACGGCAAAAGCAAGTGAAAGTATCGTGGCTATCGGAAGAACATCACCTGTTTCCTGTGGCGCAGGTGCCTCGGGCTCAGTCTCTATTGCTTTAAGCTCCCAAATGATGTGATGCACTTCATCCGCAAGATTCTGATATTCGTTTCCGAGTGTTATCGGGATCTCCAACTTAACGGTTATTTCGATATTCTTTTCTTCTGTATAAGTACCGAGATCTACCCATTCCTTAAGATTGCCTTCGCTCTGAGCTGTAGACTTGGAATATACCGCGTTTCCGTTAGTTTGTTCAACTGTGAGCGTAAGCATATTGAGAAGCTCATCGGCTTTCTCATCCTTACCGCCGGTAGAACGCATAAGAAGCTGTACTTTCTTACCGTCGGCAGGAAGATTCTTAACTGTTATCTTTTGTTCGAGCACATCGCCGGGCATACAGCTTTTGAAGTTTTCGAACAAATCTGTAGCAGTATATGACTTGTTGTTATCATATATGAACTGCTGTGTCTTGGCGTCATAGGTAACGCCTGTAGCGTATGCGGAAACCGAAGTAAGGAGAAGTGCGACGATTGCCGATACGCAAATAAATGAAATAAACTTTTTCATATCTGCATTCCTCCTTAACTGAAGCTGAGACTGCCGTCTTGAGCGACCTGAACGCCCCATGCGGCTTTAACCGCATCAGTTGGATCTGCCTGAACGGCTTCCGAAATGATGTCTACCGAAAGCATATATCCTTCGGGTACCGCAGAGTCAACTGGCTTGCATTCTTTAATGAATGCAACCGATTCGGAATCCGGAGCGATCGGAGCCTTGTGATACCAATAGCCGTCACTGCCCTTTATCCATGCACCGGAGGTATCATAGGTGATAGTGTAATCGGTGTTTGCCGCAAGCGCGGTATAAAGGATCTCGCCGTTCGCGTTTTTCCAATTGAACACTACCGTTGCTCTGACATACGCCGTCGCATCGCCGGTATTCTTGATCTTTACATCCTGCTTTATTTTTCCGTCGAAAGTTTCGGTTATTGTCTCTGAAACCTTTCCGGGAACAAAGACATTTTTTATTGTACCAAATCTGATGATCAGGTACGCTACCGTGCTTCCGATAAGAGCAACGCAGAGAAATACTGCTATTATCAAGAGAAGCAAGCTGTGCTTTTTAGCGGCTGAGCCG
This sequence comes from Clostridia bacterium, assembly GCA_045600145.1. Lineage (GTDB taxonomy): Bacteria > Bacillota > Clostridia > Christensenellales > QALW01 > UMGS1322. The sequence goes on from JAZRXI010000090.1 coordinate 22,538, forward strand.
TGAGTAAAAATATTCATATCCATTCCTCCTCCGATCAACCTTTACCGTCGAAAACGTTATCCTTTGAAACTCCGCCGCCCAAGTATTTATCGTTAGTAAGACTTGAGGTAAAGCTATATACGTTCTCGGCAACATTAAGTCCCGCAAACTTCTTAATAGCATTCTGCTTGCTGTAACGCCATGACCAGTTGTCGATTTCGGTAACGGTATACTCGCCGATCGGAATGTTTACGACCTTGGAGCCGTTACCGTCGATCTTAATAACGAGGTCAACGTCGATATCGCCGTAAGACGATTTTCCGGTGATCCTGTACATAAACGAATCATCCTGCTTGGCTCCGGTATTGGAAACCGTTATCTTCGTCATGGACGGCATCAGCTTTGCATAATAAGTTGTTGCAACGTAAACGTTATCACTCGTCTTCTGCGGAGTAAATGCCGTACCCGTAACGCCCGTCGTTATCTTAGATGTACATTCAGCATCGCTGTACCAGCCTTCGAACATGTACATGCTGCCTTGCGGAATGTTCACCGCAGAGCCAAACGGAGTGCCCGTTACCGCATTTATCGTTTCGGCAAGACGTGAAAGCGTTGCACCCGCGAAATCGTTTGCGTCATAAACCTTGAGAGTGCCGTTTTCAAGTGAAAGCGGAGCAACTATCGCATATCTGATAGTAACCTTTTGTTCGGTATAGTAGATATCGATAACGTTGCTTGTCAAGTCGGTTATCTTCTTTGTTATCGATTCGCTGAGCGGTTCATAACCGCTGGCTGTTACGGGATACTCAGTCACAGTCGCTTCGTAGCGTGCCGTCGAGTTTTTGCTTGTGGCCACAGATGTTGTAGTATCGACTTTATAATAGTTTACAGTGTAAGGACACATAACGCGGTCATAATAGAACTTGAACATCATACCGTCGGTAGTAAGAGTACCTGTCGGGATAACCGACTTGTTTTGCTTATACTCAAATCCGGTTATGGTAAGACGCTTTGCAAGCACTGCCGTAACGATATCTTCACCGATCTCGCCGAGATACGATATCGACTGGTAAACCGTGTAATCGTCGTCATCGGCATCCTGGAGATAATAGGTGATGTTGTAATACGCATGCGTCGTATCAACGCTGTAAACGAATGTTATTACGTTCTGTGACTTATCCCACACAAGACGGAGTGATTTTTGGAACGCATCCGGCAGATAACCTTTTATCGGAAGGAACTGTTCACTTACCATCATCTTTGTAGTGGGAACATACTTGGACTTTGCAAGCTCAGTGCCCGCTTCATCAACATACTTAACGGTATATCCCATATCGTAAGCGTATTTGTAAATGAAAGTGTAGGTGTTTTCCCGGTTTGGCGCTATCGTTATAACGTGGGAAGCTACCATCGGGAAATAACCGCCGCCACCCGCGGGATTAAGGAACTCAGGATAGAAAGATGTTTCTTCCTTTGCGTAAACCGTAATCGGTCTGCCGAGCTTATGCTGTCCGTAGGTGGACGGAGCAAGATCTACAAGCGATCCGTCTTCGTTTTCCAGTTTATAATATATCGTATATTCGCCATTGCCGCTGTAATCCCACTCTGCAAATATATCCATATCGCGGGTTATACGCATGCTCGGGCTGAATTTTCTGAGATTGCCTTCGGAGTCAATATAATACCAATCCGCAAGTCCGACACCGTTGTATTTAAGCTCGGGAGGCATTGTTGCCGAAACGTTATCGTTGTGCCATACCTGCTGTGACCCGGTAAATGTGATCTCATGCTGAATACCGGAATCATCCGTAACGTCAAACTTCTGGTCGGGTATAAGCGTTTCAAGTGAAGAATCTGTATAGAAGTTTACCGTATGCTTTTTGGCTTGATACTTAGCATAAAGTATGATACTGTGCGCCGGCATCTTCTCCTTGGAGAAATCAAATTCAGTGCCGGGGAAGCAACCTTCCGACGTATACCAGCCTACAAATTCATAGGCGTTCTCCTCGTATGTTGACGGATACGGCGGAGTTATATTATACTGCGCAAGCGATGATTCATAATATATGCCGGTCTTCTTATAGGCATCAAGCATACCGTCTGCGTTGTGATACTCTATATTATACTGGTTTCTGTTATAATACATGATCGCGCCGTTTCTGTAGCTCGGCACACTCGAAGAAGCCTGCGTAAATCCGGTTATCGGGAAATAATCCTCAGCGTAGGTGAAATTTGCCCATCCTCGCGCGGAAGACGTATGATACAGCTTATATGTCTTGCCGTTATTAGTTTTCGTAGTAAGACCTGCAAGGCTTTCCTCGGGATTTACCTGCAGATAATAATACCATGTAACCAGTGAACCGCTTTCCTTGTGCGCCGTCATAGTAAGATTGTAACCCGGCATTTTTTGAAGGAATACATACAAATCGCGTGTCTTGCTCGATCTCCAATCCCAATAAGTATCGAACTCTACCTGACCGTCCTCCGAGAGGATAAAGTTACCTGTATTACCTTTCCATACATTCGTAAGATCCGCATCGTATTTTGCCGTAACAGTCTTTACTAAATTTGTTCTGCTTGAATTGGTGCAGTTTGCATTATGCTGATGCACATTCTGATCCTGATCCTTGAAATCACAAACATAACAGCTCTCGACATGCGTATGTTCTGTCTTGCCGCAGGACATCGTTGCTGTAAAGTTCTGAGAATAATTGCTTATCGAATAGTATCTTGTTCCGTACTTAACATAGTAATCGGTAAATGTGATACCGCTTACGCGATATATATCCAGTCCGCCTGTAGTACGTACATATGTGGGCGTGTACCAGAAGCTCGTTCTGCCCGACGATATATCTACATTGCTTGAGAACGTATAGCACGCAAGTGAATGCGCATGCTCTTCCATTCCGCAACCGAGGCAAGCGGCAGTGTGGACATGTCCTGTGCTTAAATGGCAAACACCCGTCCATTCGAAATTTATCGTATAGAGCTTACGGTTATAGTACACATTGACGATAGTCGATCCGTCGCCGTTTACCAAGACCTTTTCATCCGAATGGTGATATTCGATATGATTGAGAAGCTCCTGATCAAAGTCCTTGGCAAAGGTTATCTTGCTCTTGTTATCTGCAAGCGAATCATAACCGTTGATGTATGTCGCCGAAAGAACATCGCTTATAGTACAGCTACCGAGGTATGAATAATTGTCATCATCCGCGTTTTCTACCCAATAGACAACGGTATAACTTGTTTCCGTTGCTTCCCAAACGGGTGTATAAGTCATTGAATAAGCCGGGATCGTTTTAGGGTCTGCCGGGTCACCGTTCTTATCTACCCAACCTTTGAAAACATAACCTGCGCGCGTAGGTTCTTTGATTGTGATTTCCGTACCGTAACGCGCATAAACAGCTTCTGTGCCGTAGGCATCCTCTTCAAGATTGAAGAAGAGCAGGTAGTAACATCTGTCGTACTCAATGAAAAGCTCTGTCGAGCCGTCGGCCTGGATTTCAACGGGCTCAGTGTACCTGGCTTCAAATCCCTTTAGTGTTTCTTCCATTGAAGCAACTATATCGTTGACCGGAGTATCGGAGCCTGTCTTTCCCTTCAGCTTTTTGACGGGAGCAAGTGTCAGATCCTCGTCATACTTATCATTATATATGCCCTGGAAAAGGAAGTGTACGGTGTAATCAACATCCGCGGGCTTATAAATTACCTTGTACGCATAATCCTTGTTTATTTTCGGGATCTCCAATTTTACCGAATCCTGCTGAACGCTGTTGAAATAAGGCAAATAACCAAGCCTTATCGGGAATACAACGTTATCAATGAAATCCGTTCCGACAAGCACCTGCGCTACATACTGCTGATATGCAAGAGTTTCGTCTTCATATACATAATCGATCGTAACTGTGCAGTAATTGTTGCCGCTGTCCGGCTGTGCGAGCTTATCGTTGCGCTGAGCTTCATATTCAGCCGTTATCACACGCTCCACGGTAATGTTAACAGGATCGCTGTAACAAATCTTATTGTTCTTATCTGCTACCGAGCATCTTATCTGCGCATCGTTTCCGTATTCGAGAGCATTTTCGAGAAGCGCATATGTGAGGGTAATTTTTTCTTCGTTTTCGTCAAGAATATCTACCCAAACTCCCTCGGGAACAATGTCATTCTTTGCAAGTATCTGCCACTGATAGTTTCTTGCGCCTGCAAATGACGGCTTTGCTTCAAGCTCAACAGATTCTGTCTGTTTGAATGATATTTCTTTTACGTCTTCCCCGCCGCAAACTATGTCAACGTCATGCAATGATGATGCCACCGAAAGCATCGGTATGGCGGAGAGCAGAATCGCTACGCATAACACAATGGAAATAATTTTACGTTTTTTCATTTTCCGCATCTCCTTTCATCAATTATCCGACATCGTAGGTAATGAAGGCCAACCTTGCGCTTTTACGGGGTCAGTGCCGTTATTGGCCGCTTGTGTTGTCTGAACGTATATTTTTGCTTTTGCCGTACATTCCTGATAAGCATCGCCTGCCGTCACTGAAAGGAAAACCTCGTTAAAAAGCGTTTCGGTCTCGCTCTCCGGCTCAAGTGCCTTATAGTAATAATAGTACCCATCCTCAGCGTATATCCATTCTTCACTGTTGAAGTCGAAGCACAAGAGCTCGCCGTCAAGCTTGCTTTGTGCATCCTTCGCGGTAATTGTCTTTTCTGCAAAGACACGCACATACGCGCTGTGATTTCCTTTGTTTTTTACCGAAAGCTTCCACGGAGTCTTTTTGCCCGGAACTGTGCTTACGATTTTTCCGTCAAATTCGACATCCTCTCCGCCTTCGTCTACCGTAAGTGATGAAACCTCAGCCTTAATGTTACCCATTGTAATGATATTATCAGCTTTGGTTTCCTGTGTGTAAAAAGCGAACGTAAAGCCTACGCCTATTGCAACACACAAGACAATTATCACTGCTGCTAAAAGTCCCTTTTTCACTTATATTAACTCCCTTCGCATGTGTTGTTGCTGATATATAAGGTGAATATAGTATGTTATGTATATTATATATATTATATATAT
>JAZRXI010000091.1:0-37975 GCA_045600145.1 Clostridia bacterium
AGAGAAAAATACCGCAAATTTGACGAATGGTTGCTTTCGCGCGAATACAATATCGCAATGATCGACGGGAATCATGAGAATTTCGCGTATCTCGATTCCTGCCCTGAGGAAAAATGGAACGGCGGCATCATAAACCGCATATCACCGAATATCATACGTTTGAAACGCGGAGAAATATACACGATTGAGGACAACACATATTTCGTGTTTGGCGGATGTGCGAGCGGTGCAAAATGGAAAGCACAGGGGCTGTGGAATCCGGGCGACACTCCAAACGAAGCACAGCTTGCGAACGCATACAAAAACCTCAAGAAAGCAGATTACAAGGTAGATTATATCCTTACGCATAAGTATTTTTGTGATCAGTGTCTTGTTCATCCGGGTGAGGAGGAATACCGTCTTTTTATAATGAATCGCTACATAGATGCGAATGTGAGCTTCAAACGCTGGTTTTCGGGACACCGCCATGAGGATCGCGAAATAGATGATAAGCACAGAGTGATATTCAACAAATTAACGGAGGTATACTGATAATGAAATTGAGCAGAAGCAGTCAGGTCGATACATCAAAGGAGCTGTACGAGCTGTTCGTTCGTGCGGGATGGCAGTTGGTGGACATCAACGAGCTTGCAAGAGTAAAAAGCGCGGATGAAACTGATAGAATAAAAGCAGTGCTTGATATGGCTGAAAATGCGGGTCTTGAGATAGGGCAGTGCCACGCACCGATGGCGGAAACATATCAGGGCAAGAGTGAGGATGAGATAGAAGCAAAAATCAAGAGCATTGAAGCGGGCGTGATAATAGCCGACAAACTGAAAATGCCGTACACGATAGTTCATCCGTTTATATATTCATGGAGTGAGACTGATCCGTCGAGAGAGAAAACGACTGAAATGAATATGCACTATCTCAAACGGATAATGGCATATGCGTGGAACACGCAAGTCTGCCTCGAGAATATGCCCGGACCGCGCGGCTTCATCACGAACGGCGAGGAAATGAAGGAATTTACCGATGCGATAGACGGACTTTGCGTCTGCCTTGACACGGGGCATATGTTCTCGGTCGGCGGCAAGACGTCGGATTTCTTCAAATCGGTCGGAAATAAAATCAAGGCACTGCATATACATGATACCTATTTGGGATTCGATCGGCATATGCTTCCCACATCGGGCTGTGGCGATTGGGCGGATTTCAAAACTACGCTCAAAGAATATAATTATTCAGGCAGTATGAACAGCGAAAGCTCATTTCCCGAGCGCGTGCCGCAAAACCTGCGTCTTGATGCGGAAAGACTTGAGTGCAATGTGCTGAGAACATTTTTATAATGTCTGCCGAATAACTGCCGACACGCTGTCGACGGTTAAGAAAAAGCAAATTAACATTGAATAAAATACCTCAAGGCTGTCAAAAATAGCCTTGAGGTGATTTTTTATGGAATTAACGCAAAAGGAAACAACACTGTTGAATGACTTGAAAAAGCAGGAGGAGGTTTGCATAGAAATGTATACCCGCCATGCGCAAGCGGCGAACGATGCGCAGCTTAAGACGCTGTTTAACGACATCGCGTCAACGGAGAGGCATCATCTTGATATGCTGAATCAGTTGGCATCCGGCACGGTGCCGCAGACGAATGAAAACGGCGGACAGACAAAAACGTTTACGGCTACCTATGGCGCGTGCGATTCGCCGCAAAAAAGCGGGGATATGTATTTGTGCAATGCGTTGCTTGCATCTGAAAAGCATGCGTCAGGACTGTATGATACCTGCATTTTCGAGTTCACACAGGAAGATACACGCAACGTACTGAATTATATCCAGAAAGCAGAGCAGACACACGGCAAACAGCTCTACGATTATATGTCGGCGAACAATATGTGCGCGTAGAACGAATATAACGAAATATAACAATATAAAAAGCATCGCATATTTGTGATGCTTTTTTGCAATCTTAAGATTCGTCGTCCTTGTAATATGTCCTATATTACCGCGTCCTCCTCATCAAATCTTGCAGAAAAACATCACGTTTTCGGTTCGAAGCAGTTTTTATGGTGCGGTATTGCCTCAAAAATATGCTTATGGCATTCCCGACCTGTCCTTTATTGTCAACGGTTCATACATTCTTTTCATCGACATTCCTCCTGCGTTTTTTATTTTGAAACACTTATAAAAATCAGCATTAATTAATGCTATTTTTTTTGTCATAAGTCATGTCGCAGGTCAAAAAGCTCTGGACTTTTTTCTGTAAAAGAGCTATAATACTGAATAAATAAATTTATTCGGAGGTCAATATTATGAAAAAAATTTTATCATTATTGCTTTCCGTAGCACTTTTGGTTTTCGCGGTGTGTGCACTTGCGGGGTGCGGAGAGAAAAAAATCACCATTGCCGTGCCGAATGATACTACAAATGAGGCAAGAGCCCTTCTTTTGCTTCAAGAGCAGGGGATAATCAAGCTGAAGGACGGAGTCGGTATTACCGCCACAAAAATGGATATTACCGAAAATCCGTACAATGTTGAAATAGTGGAGATTGAGGCGGCGAATATTCCGAATGTACTTAAGGATGTCGATTATGCCGTTATCAATTCGAATTTTGCGATACTAGCGGGAATCAATCCCAAAACGGATTCGCTTGCGATAGAGGGCGCATCGTCGGCGTACAGCAATATTCTTGCCGTAAAAGAGGGTAACGAGAACAGTGATATCATAAAGGCGCTTGTTGCGGCATTGAAAAGCAAAAAGGTAGCAGATTTCATCAATGATACCTACGGCGGAGCTGTTGTAAGCACTGTTGATGATCCCGGTGACGGTTATGATGCATCGGTGGATTATGCGGCACTTAACGGAGCTTCGGTGCGTATTGCGGCTTCGCCGACACCTCATGCCGAGATACTTGCGCTTGTCAAGGATATCCTTGCGGCAAAGAATATCACACTTACAGTAAATGAGCTGAGTGATTATATTACACCGAATCAGTTTGTGGAATCGGGCGATGCCGACGCAAACTATTTCCAGCATCTTCCGTATCTTGAAGATTTCAATGCCGAAAACGGTACGCACATAGTTTCGGTCGCGTCTATACATGTTGAGCCTATGGGAATTTACGGAGGAAAACAGACTACGCTTGACGCGATAAAATAAGCATTGCGGATTCCGCTGATGCCTGAGGTCGAAGATAAAAATGATTGAGATAAAAAACCTTACAAAAGTTTTTCCGAAGTCAACGACGGGACGTGCCGCGCTGAACAATGTCTGTTTGAAGATAAATGACGGGGATATTTACGGCATAATCGGTATGAGCGGCGCAGGGAAAAGTACGCTTGTGCGATGCATCAATATGCTTGAACGCCCGACTGAAGGAAAAATCATTATTGACGGCAAAGATATAGGTGCGCTTTCAAAAAAAGAGCTGTGTGTCGAACGCAGAAATATCGCAATGATATTTCAAAGCTTCAACCTGCTCATGCAGCGTAATTGCCTTGATAATATATGCTTTCCGCTTGAACTCGCCGGGGTGTCCAAAGCCGAGGCACGAAAACGCGCGACAGAGCTTCTCGAAACAGTCGGTCTGCCGCACAAGGCGCAATCGTATCCCGCGCAGCTTTCGGGCGGTCAGCAACAGCGCATCGCAATCGCGCGAGCGCTTGCCACTAATCCCCAAATATTGCTTTGCGATGAAGCTACGAGTGCACTTGATCCCAAAACCACCCATTCAATACTTGAGCTTATAAAAGATATAAACAGAAAGCTCGGTATTACCGTCATCATAATAACGCATCAGATGAGCGTTGTTGAAGAAATATGTAACCGTGTTGCGATACTTGACGCCGGTACTGTTGTAGAGGAGGGTGAGGTCATAAAGGTATTCTCTAATCCCCGTTCCGAGGCAGGAAAGAGGCTTGTGTTCCCGGATGCTTCACTTGAAATGGTGAGAAGCGGAAACGGAAAGATCATCTATGTTACATTTAACGGCGCGTCCGCTGTGGGCGAGCCGCTAATAACTCAAATGGCAATAGACGAAAGCATAGCTGCGAATATCCTCAATGCTTCAACAAAGCTGATAGGCGATAAGATATACGGCAGTATGATACTCGGCTTGCCTAACAGTGACGATACGGTAGAGCGGGCAATAAAATATCTCTCACGGGAGAATGTTACCGCAGAGGAGGTGTAGGCTAATGAGCGACGCAAGAATCACAGAAGCGATAGATGTATTGCTTCACCAAATGCCATTTGCACTTTGGGAAACACTTTATGCAACCTTGCTTGCAACCTTATTTGCAATAATCATAGGGTTGCCGCTCGGCGTCCTGCTTGTGGTCGGAGAAAAGGACGGCATCATGCCGCTCCCGAAATGGCTGATGCAGACACTTAACATAATAATAAATATCCTGCGCTCCGTGCCATTCATAATACTTACCATACTTGTTATGCCGTTCACGCGGTTGATAATGGGAAAGGCGATAGGCACAGCCGCATCAATAGTTCCGCTTACGATAGCGGCATTCCCGTTCGTTGCGCGTCTTGCCGAAAGCAGTGTGCGTGAGGTCAGCAGCAAAGTTATCGAAGCTGCGCAGAGCATGGGCGCGACACCGATACAGATAATAACCAAAGTGCTTATCCCCGAAAGCGTGCCGTCGCTGATTTCAAATGCTACGATAGCCGTTACAACGATACTCGGCTATACCGCGATGAGCGGTGTTGTAGGCGGCGGCGGGCTCGGTATGATAGCATATAATTACGGCTATCAGCGTTACCGTACTCTTATAATGCTGTTTGCGGTGATAATCCTTGTACTGATAGTGCAACTGTTCCAAAGTATAGGGACAAAGATCGCGGTCAAAAGCGACAAGCGTATAAGATAGCTGATTTTGCGTCGATGATTGAAATTAGGTTTTCTGTTTGACACGCAAAAACAAACATGTTATAATATAAGTAATCAATAATAACGGAGGAAATTATTATGAAGCATATCACAACTGTTAAAACACGCAACCTTTGTCAGAGCGCCAAGAACGGCGGATGCGGCGAGTGCCAGACATCATGCCAGTCAGCTTGCAAGACCAGCTGCGGCATCGCAAATCAGAAGTGCGAGAATAAAAAAGAATCAAAGTAAGGATCACATTTGAAGGTGGGGTTGTCACATCGAGAATGCGATGTGCCTTTTTCGGCACGCGCGTTTTGACGTGACGACCCCATTTTTCAACAACGGAAGGATATAAATATGGTACATCAGTACAAATTCGGAGAATATAACATCGTGCTTGATATATGCTCGGGTGCGATACATGTCGTTGACGATATCGCCTATGATATGATAGCGATGTTTGAAGAAAAAACTCGCGAAGAGACAACCGATGCAATGATAAAAAAATACGGCGTGGCGCAAGGTGAAGCTGACGAGTGCTTTGAACAGATAGAAGAGCTTAAAAACAGCGGGCAGCTCTTTACGCCGGATAATTTCGAACCGATGGCGGGCGAGCTTAAGGCACGCACATCGGGAGTGGTAAAGGCACTTTGCTTACATATCGCGCATACATGCAATCTCAACTGTTCATATTGTTTTGCAAGTCAAGGCAAATACCATGGCGAACGTGCGATAATGAGCTTCGAGGTCGGTAAACGCGCACTTGATTTTCTTATTGAAAATTCCGGCACAAGACGCAATCTTGAAGTCGATTTCTTCGGCGGTGAGCCTCTGATGAACTTCGATACCGTAAAGCGGCTTGTCGAATATGCGCGGAGCATCGAAAAAGAAAAAAATAAGAATTTCCGCTTTACGCTTACGACAAACGGCGTGCTGATAGATAAGGATGTAATTGACTTCGCCAATAAGGAAATGAGCAATGTCGTTTTAAGCCTTGACGGCAGAAAAGAAATACATGACCGCTTCCGCGTCGATTACGCAGGTAACGGAAGCTGGGAAAAGATAGTACCGAAGTTTCAGGAGCTTGTCAAATCACGCGGCAACAAAAACTACTATATGCGCGGGACATTCACACATGCAAATCCCGACTTTTTGAAGGATATACAGACTATGCTTGATCTCGGTTTCACAGAACTCAGCATGGAGCCTGTAGTGTGCGCAGAGGGAGATCCTTCGGCACTGACGCAGGAGGATCTGCCGATAGTACTTGAACAATACGAGAAGCTTGCGGAGCTTATGATACAAAGAAAGAAAGAGGGCAGACCGTTCACGTTCTATCATTATATGATAGACCTTTCGGGAGGTCCGTGTATTTACAAGCGTATTTCCGGTTGCGGCTCGGGTACGGAATATATGGCTGTAACGCCGTGGGGCGATCTTTATCCGTGCCATCAATTCGTCGGTGAAGAAAAATATAAGCTCGGTGATATTTTTAACGGCGTGACCAATAAAGAAGCGCAGGAAGAATTTGCTTCATGCAATGTCTATGCACGCGAGGAATGCCGTTCGTGCTGGGCAAGACTGTATTGCTCCGGCGGTTGTGCCGCTAACGCATATCACGCGACCGGCTCGGTAAAGGGAGTATATAAATACGGCTGTGAGTTGTTCAAAAAGCGTATGGAATGCGCTATCGCACTTCAGATAGCCACGCAAGAGGAAGAATAATGGATACGCCGATATGCGATTTCGTAAAAGCATACAGCAAAAGCGATCCTGTGCGTGCGCATATGCCGGGACATAAGGGGCATGGCGTGTTGGGAATAGAAAAATATGATATAACCGAGATCGACGGCGCGGACGAGCTGTTTTGCGCAAACGGGATAATAGCGCAAAGCGAGGCAAACGCAAGCAGGCTTTTCGGATGCAATACTTTCTATTCAACTGAAGGCTCGTCACTTTGCATCCGCGCGATGCTATATCTTGCAATGACGGCATCAAAAAAAGAAAGACCGCTTATTATTGCATCACGCAACGCGCACAAGACGTTCATTCATTCGGCGGCTATGCTTGATTTTGAAGTTTCGTGGCTGTGCGGTAAAGAAAACACATCGTACCATTCGTGCAATGTAACACCAGAGGAGGTCGAAGCGTCGGTAAGGGAACGCAAGCCGTGCGCGGTATATATAACGAGCCCCGATTATCTCGGCAATATCGCCGACATAGCAGGGATATCGAAAGTGTGCAAAAAGTACGGCGTTATGCTGTTGGTCGATTGTGCGCACGGCGCATATCTTAAGTTTTTGCCATACTCGCTTCACCCGATCGACCTCGGCGCGGATATGTGCTGTACATCGGCGCATAAGACGCTTCCCGCACTGACGGGAGGCGCGTATCTTCATATAAAAGATAACGGTATCGCGTCATGCGCAAAAAATGCGATGTCGCTTTTTGCTTCGACAAGTCCATCGTATTTGATTTTGCAATCACTTGATGCACTGAATACGTATCTTGAAGATTTTTCAAAAAAACTTAAAAAGAGCATTGCGAAATGTGATGAAGTGAAGCTTTACTTACTGGAACACGGCTATGCGCTTTGCGGTGACGAACCTTTGAAAATAACACTTGCGCCGAAACCGTTCGGCTATTCGGGCGATGAGATAGCCGCAATACTCAAATCGGAGAATATTTACTGCGAATTTCACGACCCCGATTTTGTGGTGCTGATGATGAACGAAAATGTTGATATACAGCGGATAAGCGATGCACTTTTGAAAGTGAGAAAGCGCGAACCGATAAAAGAGAGCTTTCCGCGCTTTGAGCGTCCCGAACGGGTGCTTTCTCCGCGCGAGGCGGTGTTTGCCGAATATGAAGTGCTTCCGACAGAAAAATGTGAGGGCAGGATACTCGCGGCGGCAAATGTATCGTGTCCGCCCGCCGTGCCGATAGTCATGTGCGGCGAAAGAATAAGCGCAAATGCGATATCGGCAATGAAATATTACGGAATAGAATACTGTACGGTGGTAAAATAATGCCATCGGCATAGTAATGGTGATGAAAGAAGGTCAACTCATGAAAACATACAGTTATACAGATGAACCTATACGCTTGTACGGAGTACCGTTTTTTGATAAGGAGCTTGTCCGCATGCCGCAGACACTGATCGATGAGCTGGGCGCAAAAACATATCAGCATCTTGCACGACGCTGTCCCGGGGCGAGATTGAGGTTCAGAACAAATTCAAAGAGCTTCGGTATCAAAATAAAATTCGGCACGCTGTCGATAGATTACGGAATGTCTGCATTCGGCTGTCAATCGGCATCGGTCTATATCGGCGCATATCCCGATCAGAAGTATCTCGGTCTGGCAAAGCTGAAATCATATGATATTGCCGAGTGTGAGGATACATTTGCAACCGACGGCACGATGCAGGATATTACGGTTTTTCTGCCGAGAAACGAGCATATCGACGATATTCTGCTGACATTCGAGGATGACGCTTCCGTTGAAGCTCCGACACCTTACCGTTACGAAAAACCGATCGTGTTCTACGGCTCGTCAATTACCGAGGGCGGTTGCTGTAACAATGTTGCAAACGCATATACAACGCTTGTTTCGCGTGCATTGGACGTCGATTTCATCAATCTCGGACTTTCCGGCTCAGCACGCGGTCAGCTTGCACTGGCAGATTATATAAATAAGATCGACATGAGCATTTTTGTTTATGATTACGATCACAATGCCCCCACTCCCGCGCATCTGCGTTCCACACATGAACCGTTCTTCAGAAGAATACGCGAAGCGCACCCGGAGCTTCCGATACTGATGCTTTCGCGTCCGTTCCCGAAGCTTGAGGACAATGATGATACTTCGGAGCGACGCGAGATCGTGCGCACGACATTTGAAAATGCAAAGCAACACGGAGACAGCAACGTATATTTCATTGACGGAAATGATTTCTTTGACGATGATGTACGGGAATCGTGCTTTCTTGACGGAATACATCCCAATGATCTCGGATTCTGGCTGATGGCGGAAAAGGTGATCCCCGTTATCCGCGGTATATTGAATTGAACCGAAAGCATCGCGGGCAGTGCGGATATGCTTTTTCGGAAATTTTCCGAAAGCGGTTTGCTTGACATTATCGTTTACAATGCTATAATTAGTGTTAGCTTGTAAAAAAGGGGAATGCATGATGCAGGATAAGGACACTAAAGAATTTAAGCGAACACGGATAATGTATATGGGCGAGGCAACGCTTGAATACCTTATCGCAATACTTGTTCAGTCAACCTTCCTTGCGCGTATCACTAAGGAGCTTGGATGCTCCGACAGTCTTACTGGCATAATTTCGTCATTCATATCGCTCGGATGCCTGTTCCAGCTCATTTCGATATTTTTCAGACGCAAGACAGTCAAAAAATTCGTACTCGGCTTGAGCATCGCAAATCAGATACTTTTTATGCTTCTGTATGTCATACCTGTGACGCCACTACCGAAGACATTCAAAATAGTTGTATTTGTCGTGTTCATCTTTACTGCATATTTCCTGTACAATATTGCACATCCGAAGAAAATAAGCTGGCTGATGTCATCGGTTGACGACAGACAGCGCGGACGCTTTACTGCCAATAAAGAAATAATTTCGCTTGTTGCAGGTATCGCTTTTTCATACGGCATGGGCGCGGTAATAGATAATTTCAAGGCAAAGGATCAGCTTAACACAGCATTTTTGCTTTGTGCGGTTGTGATATTCGTACTTACGGTTTTGCATTCACTGTCGATGGTGTTCTCTATCGAGCCCGAGATCGAATACACGGAACGCTCTGCAAATGTATTCAAATCCATGATATCAATGTTCAAGGAAAAAAAGGTACTGCAAATAGCTGTGCTGTTCGTGCTTTGGTATATTGCGGGTCACGGAGCTGCGGCATTCTTCGGCTCATATCAGAATAACGAGCTTCAGTTCGATCAGCGTTTTGCAGTTATACTGAGCGCAATAGGCAGTGTGGCACGAATAATTTTTTCACGTCCGTGCGGAAGATATGCCGATAAGCATTCATTTGCGTCACTTGTGCGCTGGTGTCTGCTTGCCGCCGCCATAGCTTATGGGACACTTATGTTCGCAACACCGTTGCATCTGTTTGATATGAATGTTTTCGGATGGAATATTTCGATATCCGTCGGTTCGATAGCATTCTTCTTCTACTTCATCATTCACGGTATATCGCAGGCGGGCATAAACAGCGCGCTTATCAACCTTGTGTTCGATTACGTTCCGCATGAAAAACGTGCCGATTCGCTTGCGTTCTGCCAGGCTCTTGCGGGCATCACGGGCTTCGTAAGCACGCTTCTTATCAGCCCGCTCGTTGCGAATATTCAGAATAACGGCAACACGCTGTTCGGCTTGAATGTTTATGCTCAGCAGGTTACAGCGGGTATTTGCTGTTTCTTCTGCGTGGTAGCGATAATTTATGTAAGCTTTGCATTTTTGAAAGGCGCTGATAATCGGGAATGACCTTGAAAAAGATTGCCGAAAAAGCTAATGTTTCGATCTCTACGGTGTCGAGGGCATTGAACGATTCCTTTGACATCGCTCCTGAAATGCGCGCCCGCGTGCTTGAAGCCGCGGAAGAGTGCGGATATTTCAAGGAGAAAAAAAGAATAAAGACCGCGAACCGTAATCATGAACATCTTACGGTAGCGATAATCTGCCCGGAGATCATAAGTCCGTTTTATGCACAGATCGCTGATGCTTTGACGTTCGAGCTTAAAAAGCGCGGCTCGCGCAGTATCATATTCAGCTTCGGCTTCGATAAGGCGTTTTTACATGAGATAATAGCCAAATGTATAAATGATCCGCTGTGCGATGCGCTGATATGCCTGACGGACAGTGCGGCAGACGATTTTGACGGAACATCGGATATGCCGATAGTGGTCATGGGCAGAAACGGTGAGTGTTCACACATATGTGCTGACATGAGTAATTATGCATATGATGCCGCTGTCAAATGCTTTATACAAAATGGCAGACGAAAGCTTGCGTTTGCAGGTGAATTGCTTACATCCGGCAAGGAGCATTCCTTCACGGATGCGGCAAAGGTAAACGGAGTATTCGATACTGAGGTTTTTGTTTCGGATAAGCGGTTTGAAAGTGCGGGATGCGAGGCGGCAGAGTATTTTGCAGAGCTTGCGGAGCGACCGAACGGCGTGATGTGCGCTTATGATGAGATAGCATACGGGCTTATTCACAGGTTTAATGAGCTTGACATCCGTGTGCCTGAGGACATCGCGGTGATAGGAATGAACGATATCCAACCGTCCGCATATGTTTTCGGCGGGCTGACAACGCTGGCAAACGCTTACGGCGAGGTTTTCGGCACGCTTGTTGAAGACATTATTTCGGATGTTGCGGCAGGCACATTCAAAAAACGTGATTATCCGCTTCCGATAAGGCTTATCGAGCGGAAAACAACATAAATTTTCGGAGGGTTCATTATGAAAATAACCGTAACAGACAAGGTAAAAGGGAAAATCAAGCCGCTGCACGGCGTAGGACAGCCTCCGTTTTCGGGCTTGGATTTCGGTATGTTCCACTATCTGACAGAGGCGGGAATACCGTTTGCGCGTCTGCATGATCTTGGTATGCTGATGGGCGGAAGGTTCGTTGACATACCCTGTATTTTCCGTGACTTTAACGCGGATGCGGATGATCCTGCGTCATACGATTTCGCATTCACGGATAAGCTCCTTGAAGCACTTGATAAAAGCGGTGTCGAGACGTTCTACCGCCTTGGCGTAACGATAGAAAACTATTGCTATATAAAGGCGTACAATATCTTCCCGCCTAAGGATAACCTGCAATGGGCGAAAATCTGCGCGGGCATCATCCGCCACTATAATGAGGGCTGGGCGAACGGATATCATTTCAACATCCGCTATTGGGAAATATGGAATGAACCCGAGAACCGCTGTGAGCCGGAGCTTAACCAAATGTGGACGGGCACACCGCAGGAGTATTTCGACCTTTACGATGTTGCTTCAAAATATTTGCGTAAGCAGTTCCCCGATATAAAAATAGGCGGCTATGCAAGCTGTGGCTTCTACAGGCTTTATACAGGCGACGATTATCAGGGAACATGCCCGACGAACGAAGACCTTGACTATTACATGAGCTTTTTTGATGATTTCCTTGCATTCGTCAAGAAGAACAAATGTCCGTTCGATTTCTTCTCATGGCACAATTACGGCGGACCCGAGGAAATAGCGATTTGCGCGGAATATGTCGATAAGCGTCTTAAGGAAGAAGGCTTTGAAAATGTTGAGCAGACCATAAACGAATGGCACTGCATGCCCGATAAGCGCGGTACGCCCAAACACGCAGCAACAGTGGCTTCGGCAATACTTAAGATGCAGGACACTCCGCTCGACAGCGCGATGTTCTATGATGCACGGCTCGGCGTAAGCATTTACGGCGGAATGTTCGATCCGTATACCCGTAAGCCGTTCGGTACGTATTATGCGTTCTATGGCTTCAACGAGCTTTATAAGCGCGGTACACAACTTGAGGTAAATGTTGACCAAAATGGAATTTACGCCGTTGCGGCAAAGGGGAAAAGCGATTCCTGCATAATGATAGCAAATCCAACCGACAAGGCGTGCAGGCTTGAGCTT
This sequence comes from Clostridia bacterium, assembly GCA_045600145.1. Classification (GTDB taxonomy): domain Bacteria; phylum Bacillota; class Clostridia; order Christensenellales; family QALW01; genus UMGS1322. The sequence goes on from JAZRXI010000091.1 coordinate 12,541, forward strand.
GACATCGGAAATAAAAAAATAATTTCGTGCATAAAAACTGATAAAAATAACATCTATACCGAATGCGAATTGCCCAAAATGCTCAATAAGGATACGTTTATTGTAGTAAAATTCAAATAGCGCTTTCTGTGCGGGGAACGAAAAAATCTCCCCGTACTTTTTTGTTGCAAAACATGCGGAAAAATGCTATAATATATCAAATAAATAAGCATTATAACAAAAGGATAATTGTTACTTTGGCGGTTAATTTTTGCGCGCTCGGCAGTGGCAGTAAGGGAAACTGCTACCTTGTTGCCGGAGAAAAAAACAGAATACTCGTTGATGCGGGGCTTTCGGCAAAAGCGATAGCCGACAATCTGACTGCGTTGGGTGTTGCACCCGATACGGTTGATGGGATCATAGTAACACACGAACATTCGGATCATATATCCGGAATACGCGTTTTTTCAAAAAAGTATGATGTTCCTGTTTATGCCAACGAGCTTACCATGAATGAAATTTTGAAGAAAACGACCGATATCGCATCTAAAAATGTCAGAGTGTTTGACATGAACTCGGACTTTTTTATAGGCGAATTTGATATCGTGCCGTTCAAGACTCCGCACGACAGTGTTTCGTCATGCGGCTTCTCTGTGTATTGCAGACAAAATAAAATAACCGTGGCTACCGATATAGGACATATGACCAAAACTGTGCTTGAGGCATGTAAAGAAAGTGATTTACTTGTGCTTGAATCAAATCATGATATCGAAATGCTGTTGAACGGTCCGTACTCATCGTATCTTAAGCAGCGCGTGCAAGGGCCAAACGGGCATCTTTCGAATGATAATTGCGGTAAAACGATTTCGTATTTGCTTGATTTCGGATTGAAACAGGCCATACTTGCGCATCTGAGCGAGGAAAACAATACTCCGGAGCTTGCGTATGAAACGGTTTGCAAAACTATCGGCGAGCGTGGTGCGGAGGTGGGAAGGGATATCAACATTGCCGTAGCGGAACAATACTCCCGAGGCAAATGCTATAAACTCGATTACTAAATGTAAAATATTTACAAATTTTTCCAAAAAATAGAAAAAAATGTCACCAAACTATTGACTTTGTGACATGCACCATTTTATAATTAAATTGTAAACAGTCTGCTTTTCTATTGAAAGCAGATTTTTTTACACAATGAATTATTAACGGAGGTGCTTTCATGGAGGAAAAGTGTGAAGCGGCAGAAAGAGTTTTGTTGTATGCTATGGAGACAGAACGTTTGATATGGGAGCTCGATAAAAGATTTGAGCGTGTTGCGTTCTCGTGCGGGCCGTCAGGCTATGTCGGATGTTCGCAGGAATGCAGAGGAGCGGGAGAAAGGAGGCGCACGGGCTTTACGGAAGATATTGTCGAGTATTTATTAAAAATCGGAATAAAAAAAGACAAGCTTATAATAAGTCTTCGCCCGCTCGTTGAAGCATTTGAAAGAATGAGGAAAACACGTAGCGGGCATGTTATTTATTGGTGCGTCGGACGCGGCATGAGTTCTCAGCAATATGCCGATAAATACAAGTATTCACGCAGACATGCGCGGCGGCTGTACATAAAAGCGATGTCGGAATTTTATGATTTGCTTGTGGATTCGGGCGGGAAAGAATTGATTGAAAAACTCAAACCTTGATGCGTATTTACTGTTTAGACGGTGATACGCTTTTTTTATAAAAATAATTGATGAAATGCGCTTGATGTGATACAATATATTTACAAATTACTGTGAGGATATTATGGATAGTTTGAAAGGCTTAAAGTCAAATATAAAGGAACGTATCGAAGCGTTAAAAAATTTTGAATTTGAGAATGGAATGTTTCTCGACCCTGCTCTTGCTCAAGAACTCGGTGATATAACACGCAAAATCGGCAGGGAGATATGCTTGTATCTTTCACGCTCCGGAGAAGTCGTTTTCGTCGGAGTTGGCGAGGAGGACAGAGCTTCGCTTGCGGGCATGAGCTTTAGAAGAAGCGCAGGCAGACTTTCGGAAATACGCTGTATCCACACTCATCCGAACGGTTACGGACATCTTTCGCAGGTCGATATCGAAAGCTTGAAAAAGCTTAAATTCGATGCGATGTGCGCGATCGGTGTAAATGAAAACGGCACCACTGACGTCTCAATGGCGGTAATCGCGGATAATGATGACGGATATCGCTTTTTTTCGTGTAGCAGCATTTACCGCATACCGCAGGATGAGTGGATGAACGAGATATTTGAAGCCGATAAAGAGATAAAGCGTGAAAAATTTGCGGAGCAGACAGATGTCTGTGAGCGTGTCATACTTATCGGCAACGATCCCGATTCGGTGGACGAGCTCGAACGCCTGACTGATACAGCGGGTGGTGAAACGGTTTACAAGGCTATACAAAAAAGCGCAAAGGGCATGATAGGCAAGGGCAAAATGAACGAGCTTGAGCTGACGGTCCAAGCGAAAAACATTCAGCTTGCGATATATGACGATGAAATAACGGCAACTGAACAGCGCACGCTTGAGGAAGAACTCGGTGTACCGGTGATAGACCGTACCGCGCTGATACTTGATATTTTCGCCATGCGCGCGGCGACAAAGGAAGGAAAGATGCAGGTGGAGCTTGCACAGCTTCAGTACCGTCTTTCACGTTTGCGCGGAGAAGGACTTGCGCTGTCGCGTCAGGGTGGCGGCATAGGAACCCGCGGGCCGGGCGAAGAAAAGCTTGAAACCGACAGACGCCGCATAAACAGACGTATATTTGAATTGAAATCACAGCTTGAACAGCTTTCGAAGCGGCGCGGGCTGATGCGCAAGCAGCGTCAAAAGCAGGAACTGCCGCAGATAGCGCTCGTGGGCTATACAAATGCCGGAAAAAGCACGCTGCTCAAGGCGTTGTCGGGCAGTGAGGTCTTTTGCGAGGATAAGCTTTTTGCGACGCTTGACCCGCTTACACGACGCTGTGAGCTTGAAAAGGGGATCGAGGTCTGCGTGACGGATACCGTCGGCTTCATAAAGAAGCTGCCGCATCAGCTTGTAGAGGCGTTCCGCTCGACGCTTGAGGAAGCGGTATTCGCCGATATCCTCATTCATGTGTGTGACGGCTCGAGCAATGAACTTTTTGAGCAAATAACGGCGGTCAATGAGGTGCTTACATCAATAGGGGCATCAAACATCCCGACCGTTATAGCGGTCAACAAAATCGACGCCGTAAAAGGCGAACTGCCGCCGATAAAGGACGCCGTCTACATTTCGGCATCGCGCGGTGAAGGGCTTGAAACGCTTAGGGAGCGCATCGTCAGCGAGCTGAAAAAAAGACGTACACAAGCAACGGTGTTTGTACCGTACTCACGCGGCGACATACTTTCATACATTTACGACCGCTGTAAGGTGATATCGCAGGAGCATCAGGAACAGGGAACGCAGGTGACTTTCAGTGCGCCTAGCGACGAAATAAATAAGATTTCGGCAAAGCTGAAGAAATGAGATGTTTTATGGATCAGAGAGAATATATCGAGAAATTCAATTCGGATGATTTTGAAAACGTCATCAATGCCGTGCCGAACAGCGAAGCGTATGGATTTTTGCACGCGAACGCACCGTTTTTGACTTGTCCGGACAAGGATATCGAGGAGGTATTTGCGTTTAGGACATGGACACTGCGTAAGCATTTCAGAAAGACGGAATACGGCATGCTGATGAGCGAATTTCTGCCGTCTGTACCGTGGGCGGGAGCGGGAAATACGGTGGGTGCACCATTGTTTCACCATTTGAATGAGGTGCGCTGGTGGAAAAATTCCGATCGTTTTATTGATTACATCGACTTTTTTCTTACGGGAAAGGGTGACACATACAGGTATCATACGCCGGCGCTTACGGCTATGTGCGCGTTTTTTAATGCAACGGATAATTTTTTATATGCGGAAGAGAACATAGAAAAGCTTGAAAGATATTTTGATACGTGGGAAAAGCTTCACCGTCTTGAATGGGGACTGTATTGGTCGGACGATAATCATGATGCAATGGAATTTTCGATAAGCGGGACATCGCCCGAAGGAAAGATATTGCGTGGTGTACGTCCCACGCTTAATTCTTATATGTACGGTGATGCCCGTGCGCTTGCACAGCTCGAGAATATGCTCGGCAGGAAGGCGCAGGCGGGACGGTATGAAGCCAAAGCGGCTGAGATAAAATATCTTGCCGAAAAGTGCCTTTGGGACGGCACCTTTTTTAAGGCGATACATTCCTCTAAAATTGACAGTATGCTCACAACTGATGATATTGAACCGCAAATGAACGTGCGTGAGCTTATCGGCTTTATACCGTGGGAATACGGGCTCGCGTCGCCGGGCAAAGAAAATGTTTTCCGTCTGCTTGCAGACGAAAAGGTCTTTGCGGCAACAACGGGCCTTGCGACGGCAGATATGTCACATCCGCGATTCATGTATCAGTGTGATCACGAATGCTTATGGAACGGCTATGTATGGCCGTTTGCGACATCGCAGACGCTGAACGCGGTCATTGCTCTTAAGAATGATTACAGGAGTGACGTAATAAGCGATGAGGCACTGTACGGCTTTATCAGGCAATATGCGCGTATGCACCGCATAACGGAAGAAAACGGTTATACGCATTGCTTTATCGACGAGGTAATGCATCCGTTTGAATATAAGTGGACGGCACGCGATATACTTATGGCACGGGATCAGAAAAATCAGCGCGGCAAGGACTACAATCATTCAACCTTCTGCGATCTTGTTATACGCGGACTTATCGGTGTTGTAGCGCAGGCGGATACGCTTACGGTAAACCCGAGAATTGTGGGTATTTGGGATTATTTCAGCCTTGAAAATATTACATTCAAAAAGCAGACGTACGATATCTTTTATGATGCTGATGGCACGCATTTCAATAAGGGCGCAGGCGTAAGGATAGTTAAAAGGTAACGCTCTGCTCTCTTTTGGGGCTCGGCCATAAAAAACGCCCGTTTTTTGAAAAAAGCGAGATAAAAAACTTCTGTGAATTCTTGAAAAATTCTCCCGTCGTAAGTAGGGCGGGAGAATTTTTTATGCAAAGTTGTGAGTAAGAAATATACGGAGTTTCCGCAGTTTCTCTGTCATGTGATTGCTACACTGATTTAGCAGACTTGCAATGACACAAGGAAATCTATTATGCACAATTACATTGTCGTATACAACTGACTTGGTCTAAATAAACGCACGGGTACAGGGAAACGTCTATGTGTGAGGCCATGCAAGTATTGCACTCAGTGCATCAGTCCGTCGTCATCCTTGAATATTTCAAAGGCACAGCAGGGATAGTCGGTTGACGAGCCGAGGTTTGCGTGTTCATGATCGGCAACGTGCATATATGCGTATCTGAGTGTCACGGCGTTCTTGACACCACGGAAAATAATTGTGTCGCCGTCTATGCGTCCGCGTACTTTCTTATATTTGCCGTCCTCAGAGGCTGCTTCAAAGCCGACAAGCGTATCACCGGCAAGTAGCTTCAGCCCGTCACCGACATAGTCGAAATGCACGGTAACGGTATCTTCCTCAAAGCTCCAACAGCAGGGAATGGGAGAGGTAGCATAATCGGGATCGCCGATATTGTATTCGTTGGCAAGCACGCAGTCGGCAAGACGCTCGCCGACGGGCTTCTTGTACGGCGGATGCGCCCAGTCCGCATTTTCGGCTCTGCCGCCTACATCCATTGAAACTATCATGTGGCAGTTGTCGAGGATGTCAAGCATTTTGTACTGTGCATAACGCACCTCTTCGATGTACTTCCATGCCTCAAGCCCCGGTCCCTGATGCGACGATATCTGAACATAGTAGAACGGGAAGTCCTGCATTGATCTTCTGCGAAGCTCTTCGACATACCATTTGAGCTGATAAGGATATTTTTTATATCTCCATTGCTCGCTTTCGCCCTGATAGAAGAGCATGCCCTTTATCGTCATCGGCTGAACGGGCGCCATAAGCGCGTTGTAGATGCCTGCAAGCGGAATGTTTTCTTTTTCGGGCTTGGTGTAGTTCATCGGATCTACAAGCTCCGGCATTATCAGCTCCATCATCGGCGAACCGCCAGAGGCCACTATGACTATGCCCAGCGGGATCGTTGACGAAAATGTTTTTGCCATCTTTTTCGCAAAGAAGAAGCCCATTGCCGACATATCAAGAATGTCGTCCTTTTTGCTTATCGGACGCCATGAGCCTTTTTCGGGATTAACGAGGTCGAATTGAGGCTTGAGCATGCATTCGGGATGGATGCACGCGCATCCGCGCTGTTGCTTGATAACTCTTATGTTTGCGGGTATATCGAGCATTTCGTCATCGTATATACCTTTGCCGTTTGAATTTGCAGCTGCCATGGTAAGCTCGGCATTGCTTTGACCGTTTACTATCCATACGTCGCCGATAAGGATATCCTTGACAACGAGCTGTGTTTCACCGTCGGAAACGGTCATTGTCTGCGGAACGGTGTTTGCCGGCATCGGAGGCAGGAATAAACGCCATTCGAGGTGGCTGTCAACTATGCCGTAGCTTTCGTAGGGTCCGATAACGGCGTATATGATGTCACCCTTCTGTTTGCCTTTTCCCCAGATGCATACATCTGTTTCGCGCTGAAGCACCATGTGGTCGCCGAGTGCTGTAGTAAGTCTGAATTCTTTCATAATTTTCACTCCCCGTATTTTATACATTTTATAATATTTAAAAATATTTTACAAGCTGTTGTCGACATTGAGGTATCCTGCTAAATGAATCTTTTTATTTCGATATACTGTCTGCCTTTGCGCGAAACTCCGCCTTTTTCACCCAAAATAAATCTGCCGTATCCGCGAACAGATATGACGTCATCGGTTTTAGAAATGTGCGATGTGTTTTCGCAAAGCCTGCCGTTCACGAAAATCTTTTGTGCGGCAAAGAGCTGATCGCACTGATTGCGCGAAAGGTCGAATACTGCTGCAATTATGCAGTCAAGACGCATTGAAGCAACGGATATGCTGTGCGTTTCAAGCTTGAAAAGCTCACCGTCCGGCACATTCTTTACGGCGGTACACTTTATTGTCGTATGCTTTACCTTTGTCAGATTCTGAGTAACATATTCGCACATGGTGTCAAGCAGAAATATATATGCGGATGAATCTCTTACCACTATGTCGCCGATATTCCTGCGTTCGATGCCGAGATTCATCATCGCGCCGAGGTAGTCGCGGTGAGTGAGCGTGTCGGCAAATTTTTCAAGCACCGGCTCTGCCTTCAGGCATACTATCGAAAAGCTTTCCTCATAACCGAAATCGTCAACACTGCCGAAGCGCACCACTGCCCGCTCACAACCGTCCATGCCGCCGAACAGCGTGAATTTGCAAAGCTCACGTTCGTTTTGCTTGAGTATGCTTTGCTCGTCGAGCCCCAAAAACCCCGTGAACGTAAAACGGTTTGTTCGCTCTGCACGCTGAGACAGGTCCTTTAAGTGATTTATAAAAATATTATCCATATACTTATTTTATCACATTTTTTTGTGAAAGAAAAGCATTTTTGCGTTGATAAGCAAATAAAATACAAATATAATTGCAATTGAACAAACGTTCAAAAAGGGATAAAAAAAAGCTCTGTTTGAAATCGGACAGAGCTTTTTTACTTTTCGGAAAGTCAGAATTTTACCGTTTCGGGTGGTGATGTAAATCGGAAATTTGCCTTGATACGGATTTCTTTACGATTTTGAAGCTACTGTAATTATAACAATAAATCAAAGCAATTGCAAGAGGATATCAGGGCATATTGACAATTCAACCTGACATACTCGATTTTTTTCGGTATTTTATGCTTGATTCTGTAAATAATAGGAAGAAAGCACAGTGAATCGGAGCGGAGGTAAATATGAACGGAAAATTTTATGTGCGTCGGCTTTTTGATGAATTGCAGGATGGCTTTGATAAATGCGAAAACTGCTGTGAGTGGCTCAGTGACAACAAAAATCGCATTTTGAATATATGCTCTGCCGTAATGCACGATATGGATGCTCTGAAAAGCAAAAAATATGAGCGCGTTTTCGAACTTGCACGTGAGTTGACAGAACAATCCGGTGGGACGGTCAACGAAGATACGGTGCGCTTGACAAAAAAGTTTTCACTTACAAGCCGTGAGTATGATTTGCTTCCGCTTGCTTTCAGCTACAGCTTGCTGAAACTTATTTTGAAAACGTTGAACGAGCCCGAAAAATGGGGTGAATATGCTCCGAACACAGTTCGTTCGCTTGTAGAAAAGGTCGATTTCGCAAAGCTCAGAGAAGAATGTCTTGAACAGGAACGTATTCTTTTAAAAAGCAAGGATTATGATATTTCGGATGCCGAAAGCAAAAAAGAATATCGCGAAAAAGTATATTTGCTTTCCAAAAAATGCGGACTTTCGGAGAGTGAGGTTGCGCAAAAGGCACTTGATGCGGGACTTACCGAAAGCCTGTTCGGCGATAAGAGGGATGAGCTCTGCCGTATTTTGGGATTCCGGGGAACCCAGACGGAAGCGAATATTCCGCTCAGACTTGCGGCGTATATAGGCTTTACGGCATCGGTATGCGTGTTGGGCATACTGCTTATACTTTCGTTTGGTATTTCGCCCCTTATGAAGCTTGCGCTGTCGATTGCGTCACTTGCACCGTTTTCGGTAATTGCGGTGAATATTTTCAATCGGGCAATATTACGTTCGAACAAGCCGTATCGCCTTATGCGTTTGAAAAGCGAATACTGCGATACGAAAGAAAATAAATGCGCGATAACGCTTACGGTTTTGGTTACGGATGAAAGATCCGTAAAACATTCGCTTAAGACGGTCGAGGAATATTTTTCAGGCAACAGGATGGAAAACGGCGTATATCTGATTCTTGCAGACCTTTTCGAAAGCGATAAAAAATATGACGAAAAAGATGGCACACTGCTTGAAAATCTTGTGAACGGGATAAATTCGCTGAATGAAAAGCACGGAAATAAATTCGCGCTTGCGGTGCGTGAACGAGAAATGTGTGACGGACGTTTTTCAGGCAGAGAGCGTAAACGCGGAGCCTTGGAAGAACTTGTCAACTTTATTTCGGATGGTACACATACATTCCGAACACATGTAAATATTGATGCGCTGCGCGAGGCCGGATATATATGCACGCTCGACGCCGACACGGTAATGCCTCCGGGCAGTCTTGAAAAGCTTATAGGCTCGGCGACACATCCCGCCAACAAATATACGGTTTGCGGCAAAAAAACTTCGGGGTACGGGCTCGTACAGCCGAATATCGGAAATCTTCCCGGCAAGCAGACAAATTTCGCCGAAATAATGTCACCTGTCGGTGGAATAGATTCTTACGGTGCGGTCGTAGGTGAGGTGTATAACGACTTTTTATATTCCGGTACCTTCTGCGGTAAAGGACTGTTTTCGACAGAAGCCTACAGACACAGTGTTTCCGGCAAAATACGACCGAACACTGTACTTTCACATGATTTGCTTGAAGGCGAACTGCTTGTTTCGCGCGGAGCGAATGATGTGAGCTTTCTTGATGAATTTCCCCAAAATCCGATATCGTATTATAAGCGGCGTGAACGGTGGATGCGCGGAGATTGGATGTTGCTTCCGTGGCTTTTCGGAAACATCGGAGCGGTATCGAAGTGGAAAATATTTTATAATATTGTGCAGACGCTTTTTGCACCGGGAGTTTTTCTGCAAATAATGTTGGCGCCGCTATGCGGTATGTGGGCATATAACATCTGGGGGCTTGCCGCGCTTGAAATGTTCATTCCGATAGCCTTCGCCTATGCCGACGCGTTGCGCTTTGACAGAAAACATTACGCATTTAAGGACAAACGTCCGAGACGAATAAACGTCATAAAGCGGACACTGCTTTCGGCATGCTTCCTGCCGTTTGAAGCGTTTGACAGCATACGCGCGACGGCGCGCGCACTTGTCCGTCGGTTTATAACTCGTAAAAACATTTTGCAGTGGAATACGTATTCGTCATCGGCAAGCGGCGATAAATACGAGTATATACGTTTCTTTTTTTCATCGTGCGTGTTTGCGGTGCTGTTTTACGCCGTGTGCGTGCTTTGCGGGCGGGGATTTATCATCGCGATTTTGCCGTCTGCCGTTTGGCTGGCAGTACCGTATATAGCGCTTAAGCTCGGCGAGTCCGTAAAAAAGGAAGAGGAGCGCCTTTTACCGGATGAAATACATTCATTGAAGCTGTTGACGATGCGGACACAGCGCTTCTTCTACGAGGCATTGCGTGATAACGGATATCTTATGCCGGATAATCTTCAGCTTAAACCGTATCTCGGCTATGCGAAGCGTACTTCACCTACGAACATGGGCTTCGCGCTTCTGTCGGCGGTATGCGGAATGAAAACAGGAGCATATTCGCCGTCGTTGTGCATCGAAATGCTTCAAAAGCAAATCGAAGCGTTCGGGATGCTTGAAATGAATAGGGGACACTTCTTTAATTGGTATGATACCGAAACGAAAAAACCGTTGAGTCGGTATATTTCAACTGTTGACAGCGGCAATTTCTGCGCGTCGCTTGTGACTGTACTCGGAAGCCTTGAAGGTATACGGAACAAACAGATACTCGGAAAAAGCGAATGTGAGGGGCTCGCTGACGCGGTAGCGTCATGCCTTGACAGTGCGGCGGACGATTTCCGTAAACGCATTGAGGAGTATTCGGAGGAAATATACGAAAACGCCGGCAGTGCGTGCAGGGACAGCCTCAGACGTTTCCTTGATGACGGCATAGTGGCATCCTCAGAAACGGCATCGTTCGCGTCGGAGCTTGCCGAGTATTGGGTAAAGGATTTTGAATCGCTGAGCTTTTCGGATGGCCTTTTTGAAGAAATGGATTCGGCAGACGATAATTCTCTGAAATCGCTGAAAGAGTTTTTGAAGACGTACCCCAAGCCGATAGGTGAAATACTCGCTACCGATGACTTTGACGAGCGTGTCGACGGCTGTGTGTGGAGCGCGGGGCGGGAAAAGTATTCTGCGCTTATCGGGCATATACAAAGCGAATACAAAAAAATATATGCTTATGCATATTCCCTGAACGAAAAGCTGAAAGTGACAGAACAGTATATAATTGCCTTTTTGGATGATATTGATTTTGCGTTTTTGTACGATAATTCCACAAAACAGCTCTTCATCGGAGCTGACCCCGACAAGGGCACGGGCGTTGGACATTATGACATGCTGATGTCGGAGGCACGGCTTACGAGCTTTGTCGCCATAGCGCTCGGTAAGCTCCCGGCTAAGAATTGGTTTGCGTTGTCACGCCCGTTCACTCGGTGCTATAACAGTCCAATGTGTCTTTCATGGAGCGGCACCATGTTTGAGTATCTCATGCCGGATATCTTCATAAAGCCGACTGAGGATTCAATGCTCGGCATATCGTCATTGCTTGCGGTACGCGCACAGACAGAAAGCCGCTGTAACGGCATATGGGGAATTTCGGAATCGGCATTCAACAGCATTGATACGTCGGGCGAATATAAATATAAAGCGTTCGGTGTGCAGAAATGTGCAATATCGACCTTTAAGAACGAACGTGTATATTCTCCGTATTCCACATTGCTTGCACTTGAATATGCACCACGCGCCTGCATGGATAATATTGTGCGCTTTGTCGAAAACGGCATGGCGGGAATTTATGGCTTGTTTGAAGCGCTTGATATGCAGAACGGGCGAAGCGGATGCGTATATTCACATATGGCGCATCATTCGGGCATGAGCCTTTGCGCTCTCGTAAATTATCTGTATTCGGGAGCATTGAGAAAATACTTTGTGTCCAACAGCTTTGTAAGCGCGGCAAGGGTATTGCTTGAAGAAAAAATGCCGTCCGGAATCAGGGAAAGAAAAGAGTTTAAGGAAAGTGAAAAGGTGAATTATTGTGTCCGTGAGCTGAAACGTGAATATATGTGTCCCGAAAGGCAAAGCAGTGAAATACTGATGCTTTCGGACAGCGTGACGGTGCAGGCATCTTCAAAAGGTAGTCTGTCCGCATACGAAAACGATGTTTTTTTAGGCGATATGTATGTTTACGTCAGTGATGAAAAAACAAGAAGTATATCATATCTGCCTTCCCGCGACGGAAAAGCTGTCCATACAGCCGAATTTTATCCCGGACGGGCGGTATATCGTTCAGAGGATAAGCAAAATAAAATGACACAGACGGTAAGCGTGGAAGGGACGAATATCATCATCAGTGTCGAGCTTGAAAATAAAACATGTGACTTACAGCAAAAAAAGATGATCGCCGTGCTTGATCCGGCACTTGTCGAGTGTGAGGCATATAAAGCGCATCCGTATTTTAACGGACTTTCGATAGAAACGAAAGCGGAAAAGAACTTGCTTACAGTTAATAACAGACGGACGGGAATATCGGCGTATATGACCGCGGTGGAAGAGGATGTATGCTTTGCATCGGATAAAATGAACGTTGTCGGACGCGGAAACGGCTTTGATTCACCGAAGCTTGATTTTTCGGACGGCTTGAAGCATTACCCCGTTACTCCGTGCGCGGCATCATGCGTGGAGGTGAGCCTGTCGGCGCATGAAAAGAAGCGTATTGACTTTTTGATTTTTACGGGAAAAGAGCAGACGCTTACAAATAAAGCCGCGGTAAGTCTTGCACTTGAACGTGCGCGCACATGCGCAAATGCGTTTATTGATGCTGAACGCATTACCGATGCCGAATGGCTTTTGTCACTGAAGCTCGCACACATGGCGATATCGCGGACACGCGCCGGCAAAAAAGCAGGCGACAGAGAAAAGCTGTGGCAGCTTGCACTCTCTGACAGAACGCCGTTGCTGATGACGGAAATTTGTGAAAACGGGAAAAAAGCGGAAGAAATACTTCATATCGCAAATTATCTCATTGCACAGAAGCTTGATATGAATGTGCTTGTTTTATGCGATACTGCTGCCGATTATCTTGACGGAGAATACCGTACGGCGGACGGTTTTATCAATACGCTTTCACATAAGGATAATATCCGCCTTGTGAAAAAGGAGAGTATGACGGATGATGAAATCGAGAGAATAAAAGGTATGAGCTTTGCGTATATCGGTTCGTTTGATATTGCCGAACAGCTTGTCACAGAGCCGTATCTTGCCTGCCGTCCGGTGCAGATGGGCGAAAATCCGTATTCCGCATCTAAAAACGAAAGGATAAGCGGAAGCTTTGACAGCGGTTACGGATGTTTTGCCGGAAATGAGTATTATATTTATGCGCGGACACCTGTGCCGTGGAGCAACGTTATTGCAAATGACAGCTTCGGCACTCTTGTATGCGAGAACGGAGGCGGATACACATGGGCGAATAATTCGGCACTGAACAAGCTGACACCGTGGCGTAATGATGCCGTTGAGAATCTGCCGGGAGAGGCACTGTTTTTAAGAGATAACAAACTTGAGAGATCATGGAGCATCACACGCGACCCCGCGGGCGGAGGGGATGAGCATGATTGTATCTTCGGACGTGGATATGCGGTATACCGTTATAACGGCTACGGAATCCGTCAGACACAAACGGTTTTTGTGCATGATACCGTAAAAGTGATTTCCGTTGATCTTGAAGGAGCGGGCGAACGGGATATTTCGGCGTTTTATTATGTCACTACTGTAATGGGTGAAAATGAAGACGAATCTTATAAATATCTTGAATTTAAGAATATCGACGGGATGATGTGCGCCGAACGGAACGGAAGCTTTATGTTCATTTATGCCGAAAATGCCGAATATGCGACGGGCTCACAGGCATTTTTCGGAAATGGGACATTCCGGATGCCGCAGGCGGTTTTTGAGGGCGATTTCTTGGGAGCGTCCGGAGGGGAAGCGGGACTTGCGCTGAAGATAAAGGCGTGTAAGCGTTTTGATATTTTTATGGGGTATGCGAAAAACGAAACGGAGCTTAAAAGAATAAAAAGTGAAATAGCTTCTGCTGATACTGTTGAATGGCTCGATGAAACAAAGCGTGAATGGGAGGATATATGCGGGAGAGTAACGATCAATACGCCGGATGAAAAGCTGAACACATTCTTTAACGGATGGCTGATGTATCAGACAGTTGCTTCGCGTATGCTTGCACGGTGTGGCTTCTATCAGGCGGGCGGAGCTTACGGTTTCCGCGATCAACTGCAAGACTGTCTTTCTCTGATGTATTCTCAGCCGGAAAAAGTAAAAGCGCATATATTGCTTTGTGCCGCACATCAATTCCGTGAAGGAGACGTACAGCATTGGTGGCATCCGCCGTTTTCGGGAGTGCGCACACGGGTGAGTGATGATCTTCTGTTCCTACCGTATATTGCGTCGAAATATGCGCTCGTGACGGGTGATGATGAAATATTCGATATAAAAATACCCTTTGTTGAAGGACATTCGCTCGGAAGCCGTACCGATTTGTATGAATCCGCATGGGAGAGCGGGGAAAGTGTTACGCTCTATGAACACTGCATGCGCGCTATCCGTCTTGTGATAAAGCGAAGCGGAAAACATTCGCTGCCGCTCATGCTTTGCGGCGATTGGAATGACGGAATGAACGAGATAGGTAAGAGGGGAGAGGGCGAAAGCGTTTGGCTCGGCTGGTTCCTGTATTTTGTCATAAGTCGCTTTATCGGAGTGTGCCGTAATTATGATCCGGACGATGCCGAATTGTTGAAATCTCATGCAAAAAAGCTCTATTCGGCGCTCAATACTGTATGCTGGGACGGAGAGTGGTATATTAGGGCTTTTGACGATTACGGAAAAAGCGTCGGAAGCACTAAAAATGCGGAGTGCAGGATAGATGCCGTTTCGCAGGCATGGTCGGTTTTGTCGGGCGCAGGCAAGCCCGATATGAGAGAAAAAGCCCTGAACAGCCTTGAAAAAATGCTTATTGACGACGAAAACGGTATAATCAAATTGCTCGATCCGCCGTTTGGTGAGGATTCACATGCCGGATATATCTGCAATTATATTCCGGGCGTGCGCGAAAACGGAGGACAATATACGCATGCGGCGCTTTGGACGGCTTCCGCGTTTGCACAAAACGGACGAAATGAACGATGTGCCGAAATACTCGATATGCTCAATCCGATATCTCATACCGAAACCAGAAGTGCGACGTACCGCTATAAAACCGAGCCTTATGTTATTGCGGCGGATGTGTATTCTAATTGTGAAAACACAGGACGCGGCG
Source organism: Clostridia bacterium (assembly GCA_045600145.1). Classification (GTDB taxonomy): domain Bacteria; phylum Bacillota; class Clostridia; order Christensenellales; family QALW01; genus UMGS1322. Next base: position 27,744 of record JAZRXI010000091.1, read on the forward strand.
GCTGGACATGGTATACAGCATCGGCATCAATTTATTTCTGCACCGTTCTTAACGATCTTCTTGGCATTGATGTCGAAAACGGAACTATTACGGTCGATCCGCATATCCCGCCTTCGTGGCGCGAATACAGCGTGCATGTAGACAACGGCAATGACGTGTACGATGTAAAGGTAATGAATCCGGACGGCCATACCGAGGGCGTTCGCACATTGCATACGCTTGAAAAAAACGGAACAAAAGAAATAAGAGTTGTTATGTGAGACTAACTGCGCGAAGCGCAATAAAAATTTTTTACTGAACTTTTCACAAGAATTGTTTGAGGGGGGCAAAGCTCCCCCTTTTTTTTACATAGTACCGTGTAACGCTTTACACTTTATTTAATACGTTTTGCAGTGTGCGGCATCCTTGATGCATCGCATACATACATTACCACAATGTATCAGGGGAGCGTGAAGAGAGCCTCGGCGAAATATTCCCGCAATCAATTACGGTATAGCCGTCTCATGAATCGAGATAGCGGAAAAGTATCATTCTGTCCTTAGCGGTGATTTTGCCGTTTGCTTCATATTTATCACATCTGAATAGTATTAGGTTACCTATGCACGAACGGTATCAGCGAAAGCCAAAGTCTTGTGCGTTTATGCTTCCAATGCTTCTTTGTACTTCCGTAAGTACGGTTTATCTCACCGTTGATGTATTTCAGTTCCGAGGCAAAATGGCGCAATCTGATAAGCAGCTTTACAAGCATCGCAATGATCAAAACAATGATAACTATTCCCGCAATGAGCCAAAGGTCACTCAGCATTTGTTCTTTCATTCAGCGCACCTCCCAACGGTTTAAGAAAAATCCCGACACATTTCATAAATAAACATCCCTTTATATTGAATTATGCAACCTGATTTCTTGTTGAACAACCTGAAAAACGGTCATGTTTTTATAAAAGCAAACATTTGACCGTTCGTGAAGAATACAAACTACACCCTCATTTTTCATATATTGTATCATATAAGGTTGCCTTTTGCAATACATTTATTTAGTTATGTGTGCGAAAATAACTCTATATTTCGTATTCTTTACCGCGCATCGGACAAATGATCTGTATTTTTGTGCTGTCCTTAACGTTTTTTGCAGATATGGCACAGTCGCTTTCTGACATATGCACGGGAAAAAGTACCGGGATATTTGCTCGCTCCGCGATATCTGCCGCTTCACGCAAGGTTGAATGCCCGCATGAAATGCCGTGCGGAGCGTTTTCGTTGGGTTCGTTTCCTGCCCCGAGTGTGCTGTCATGTATCAGAGCGTCGGCATTTTTGAAAAAACCGGCAAGTGAAGGTGTGTACATCGTGTCTCCGCTTGCCGCAAGCGTTTTGCTTCCGTCGCATATCCTGTATGCAAGCGCCTGCACCGGATGACGGCTCGCCGCGGTGGAGATCGATACGTCATCTGTGCAGAAGTTGTCGCCGGCATGCATCCCGATTATTCTCGGACGGCGAAGCTCACTGTAGAATTTATCAAGCTGTAAGAAGTCATATGTAAGCATGACCACACGTTCAACATCGTCTGAAGGCCCTATTATCGTCAGTTCATCAAGCGGTACCGTTCTCTGATGTATGAAAGAAAACAGCAGCCCCGCAAGTCCGATATAATGGTCATGGTGCATATGCGTAAAAAATATGTAGCGGATCTTCGATATATCGGTATCCGTTGCACGAAGTGCACCCGAAACATCGAAGCCGCAATCGAAAAGCATATTGCCATTAACGAGAAAACACGGGCTGTCGTTGTTTTTATCGGGCGTACTCGCCGTAGTTCCCAAAAATTTGATTTTCATATAATTACTCCTTAGTATCCAATTCTTTCATAATACTTATTTGCAGTGGAATGGATATTACGAATGTCAGCATGTCGGCTATCGGCTGTGCTATCTGTAAGCCGACGGCACCAAATAATTTAGGCAATACAATCACGAACGGAATAAACGTTATCCCTTGCCGCAAAAGCGCAAGTATCGACGCACGCACTGCTTTGCCCATAGTCTGTTGCATCATATTACAAATAACTATCCATCCCGACAAAGAAAATGTATAGCATTGGAATTTGAGCGCCGTCGCGCCGAACGAGATAACATCGGCGTCATTTTGAAAGAGCTTTATCCATGTTTCCGCAAAAGAACAGCCTATGACCGAGAATATAACGAGTATTCCGAACGAAAACTTTATACAGAACCAGAACCCGTCCTTTACGCGCTTATATTCTCCCGCACCGTAATTGAAGCCGCATACCGGTTGAAATCCCTGCCCGAAGCCGATAAGCACGGAGTTTGCGAACTGCATCACCTTTGTTACGACGGTCATGGCGGTTATAGGCGCATCGCCCGTTCCGAGCATAAAGCCGATATATCCCGCACCTGCATTAAGACACATCGCCGAAACGCTTGTCACGCACTGTCTGCAAAGTGACGGCATGCCGCCGCGGATTATTTCCTTAAACCACATAAGCTTGAGTGAAAGCTTTGAAAACCGTATTTTTACTCCGTCGCTTTTTTCCGCCATAATGCAAAGCATGATGAAACCGATCATCTGGCTTATCATCGTTGCAAGCGCCGCACCGCTGACACCCATTTTAAAGACGAAAATAAATACCGGATCAAGCATGATATTGAGTATTCCTCCCGCTGTCATGCCTATCATGCCGTAGAATGCACTGCCTTGAAAACGAAGCTGATTGTTTATTACTATCGAGCTTATCATGAACGGCGTGCCGAGCAGAATATATGTGATGTAATCTACCGCATACGGGTATATGGTGTCGGTCGCCTGAAGTAAATGTACGAGCGAGCCGCGGAATATAAGCCCGAAAACGGCTATTATTACTCCGATGACAAACGACAGGCAGAATCCGGTGCTTGCCATAGTTTGCGCCTGCTCCGTCTCACCGTTGCCGAGCTTTCGCGAAATGTAATTGCCTGAGCCGTGACCGAAGAAGAAGCCTATCGCCTGGATTATGGTCATAAACGCAAAGACTACGCCTACCGCGCCCGTAGCACTGATATTATTGAGCTTCCCGACAAAATATGTATCGGCTATATTGTATATTGCAGAAATAAGCATGCCGATTATCGTCGGTACGGCCATTTTGCATATGAGCTTATCGACGGGGTCCGTTGTCATTATTATCTGTTTGGCATGTTGCCTTTCTTCAAGGCTCGCGTCCATTGAACACACCCCCCCTTTGGAAATTCTGCTGATCGAAAAAAGCTTTGCTTTGCGGTCAACATCTAAAATTTCCGCACAAACCGCACAGAAAGAGATTTTCATCCTGTGCGGTTTTACTGCTTTGGTTATTTTACAAGCAAGCTGAGTGCTTCCTTAAGCTCTGCTACTCTTGCCTGCGCTTTTTCGCCGGAATCGGATTTTGCGAAAATATATATTTTAAGCTTGGGCTCCGTTCCTGACGGACGTATGACGAATGAGCATCCGTCATCGAGCTTATAGCCGAGCACATTGGATTTCGGCAACGTTATCGGAGTTTCACCGTACTTGCTTTTTGTTACCGAAAGCTTGTAGTCACTTATCTCCGTAACGTGCGCGCCGGCTATCTCTTTTATCGGATCCTTCCTTATTTTTTCCATTATTCCGCTCATTTTCTCCATGCCGGATGCACCTTCAAAGGTGAACGAAGCGGTTTGATTTCTGTACCATCCGTATTTGTCCGAAAGCTCATTGAGCACATCGACGAGCGTTTTACCGCGTTCTTTGTAATATGCAGTCATATCGCAGACGAGCATTACCGCGCTTACCGAATCCTTATCACGCGCGTGGTCGCTCATGAGATAGCCGTAGCTTTCCTCAAATCCGAGCAGATAATCCTTTACTCTGCCATCGTTTTCAAGCCCGGAGATTATCTCACCGATAAACTTGAAGCCCGTAAGCACGCTTTCAAGCTTGACACCGTAATCCTTTGCGACCTCATCGACCATTGCGGTCGTAACTATCGATTTTACCGCCACGGGTCTTTGGGGCATTGTGCCGTTGTCGAGATGCGCGCGGCAGATGTAATCAAGCATCAGTACACCCATTTCGTTGCCCGAAATCAACACGTATTCTCCGTTGTGCCGTACCGCAGTGCCTACTCTGTCGGCATCGGGGTCGGTCGCGATGAGAATATCGCTCTGCTTCTTTTGCGCAAGCTCGATCCCTTTTTGGAGCGCCTCGCGTATTTCGGGATTAGGATACGGGCAGGTCGGGAAATTTCCGTCAGGCATTTCTTGGTCCGGCACGACGTCTATATCAGTGACGCCCATTTTTTCCAAAAGACGCATAACAGGCATTCTTCCGGTACCGTTAAGCGGAGTATAGGCAATCTTGAGATTTTTTACCGCATCGGGGTTTTTGCAGACACGGCGCGAATAAACGGTATCAATGAACGTCTGAATGGTTGAGTCAGGTATCTTTTCGATAAGCTTATCGTTTTCATCAGCCATTTCCACCCTGAAAATATCCGTTTTATCAATATACGAAAGTATTGCGTCTGCCATTTCGGGACCTGCTTGACATCCGTCGGGACCATACACCTTATAGCCGTTGTATTTTGCGGGATTGTGGCTTGCGGTTATCACTATACCGCCGTCACACTTATAATGACGTACCGCAAACGAAAGCATCGGTGTCGGCATAAGCTCATTATAAATATATACCTTAATACCGTTTTTTGCCATTATCCTTGCGCTTACACTCGCAAAAAGCTCTGAATTTATTCTTGAATCATAGGCTATCGCTATCGACGGAGCTTCAAAATTTTCTTTAAGATACCGTGCGAAGCCCTCCGTTGCTTTCCCGACAGTGTAGATATTCATGCGGTTCGTTCCCGCACCGAGCACACCTCTCAAGCCCGCGGTACCGAATTCAAGATCACGGTAAAAACTGTCGGATATTTCATTTTCGTCATTCTTCATTTGTTCAAGCTGTAAACGCACCTCCGCGTCAAGCCCCGGCTGTGAAAGCCAGAATTCATATTTTTCTCTGTCAGTCATGCTGTTTCCTCCGTTTTATAAGTATTGAAAATAAATATATTATGACTCCTCCGGCGCAAAGTATCGCCGAAACAGCTATGAATATCGTAAATCCGTCTACAAGCTTTTCACTCGGCTGTTTCATCGTCCAGCCGAACGTCTTGTTTTCACCTTCCGCATCTTTGTCCTTTATGACTTTTTTTGCATCCGCCATATCCGAAAGCTCGCCTGAGGTCGTTATCACCGCACCTTCGGAAATGAGCTTGAACGCAGTAGAGCGTGCTTCGCCGTAGCTGTCGATACCCATTATTCTGAACGAATCGCCCGCTTCAAGCCCATTCGACTGTATTCTTATTACGCTCGTGCCGCTCAAATGTGAATCCGGAACATAACCGAGATCGTCGTTGGCTTTTTCGGGAACATCATAAAGATCCGTAAGTTCGAATTTTGCGGTCACGCCCGCGCCGAGCTTTACAAAGCCGGAGCTTATTGATGTCACTTTTTTATCAGCATCACCGTTGTAGCCGATATGCACCTGAAATTCAGCATCCTTATTGCTCATATTTGTGATATAGAGCGTAACGGAATCTGTTCCGGCATCATAATGCCCGGTGCACCGCATAAGAAAAAGCTGATATGCAGTCCCGGCCATATCCTCGGTATGAAGCGTGCAGAGCAGTGCATTCGTTCCCGCGGCGGAAACGGTAAGCTGCAAAAGCAATATGATTACGCATAAAACAGAACAAATTATTTTTTTCATATTATCCCCTCTGTAAAGTATTGTACCATTATAGATATTTTTTTTCAACTGAAAATTTTATTTTTTTAACGTTCTGCATTTTTGCGTTCAAAGTATATGTTACACTGCACATAGATAATAGATACTCTGTTTCTCAATTCATAATTGAATTTTGCTGTATTTTATCACAAAATCACTATGTTGACAAATTAAAACTGTTGTATTTTTCTCAAAATATGTTAAAATATAAACGCATAAAGTTCTTTCGGAGGTCAAAGCATGCAAAACGAAACCGATTTACACTATCTTCAGCTTCTTGCGAAAAGCTATCCCACAGTGGAAAGCGCCTGCGCGGAAATAATGAATTTGCAGGCGATACTGAATCTGCCTAAAGGCACCGAACATTTCATTTCGGATATCCACGGAGAATACGGAGCGTTCAGTCACGTTCTCCGCAATGCCTCCGGTGTTATCAAGGGGCATATCGACCGTGTTTTCGGCGATACGCTTGAGCACAGCGAAAAAAAGAAGCTCGCAACTCTTATATACTACCCGGAAAAAAAGCTTGCTTTGCTCGAAAACACTGCTTCGGACACCGACATCCTTTACCGCGATATACTTCACAAAATGATACTTATGTGCCGCTCGATATCGTCGAAATACACACGATCAAAGGTGCGCAAAGCGATGCCCGAGTCTTACGCGTACATAATCGAGGAGCTTCTGCACGAGGACGAAACAAGCAAGGATAAACACAGATACTATGACAATATAATTTCGACCATAATCCGTCTCGGCATGGCGAATGATTTTATCTGTAAGCTTGCACATCTTATACAGCGACTTGCAATAGATAAGCTTCATGTCATCGGCGACATCTTCGATCGCGGACGTGACGGCGCGAAAATCATGGACACCCTTTGCGATTATCATTCCGTTGATATCCAGTGGGGCAACCACGATATAAGCTGGATGGGCGCGGCGGCGGGATGCCGTGCACTTATATGCAATGTCATAAGAATACAGGCACGTTACGGTAATCTTGATGCTTTGGAGGAGGATTACGGCATAAATCTCGTACCGCTTGCGACCTTCGCACTCAAAGCATATCATGATGATCCGTGTGCCGATTTCATTCCCGCTGATTTCGATCCGTTTGACATTGAAGCCGAAACCGCTCTCATTGCAAAGATGCACAAGGCGATAACAGTGATGCAGTTTAAGTGTGAAGCCGAAATAATCAAACGTAATCCGGATTTCAAAATGAATGACCGCATCCTGCTTGACAAAATCAGCAACGGCAAAGTAGAAATCGGCGGTACGGAATATGAGCTTAACGATACATACTTTCCGACAGTGCTTCCCGATGCGCCGCTTGAGCTGACAACCGAGGAAAAAGACGTTCTTGACAAGCTTACTGTATCATTCACAAAAAATGAGAAGCTGAAAAAGCATGTGCGCTTTCTTTTCGCGCACGGCAGTATATACAAGGCATTCAATTCAAATCTGATGTTCCACGGCTGTATCCCGCTGAATGTTGACGGTGATTTCAAAACGGTACGCATCGGCGGAACATATCTGTTTGGCAAAAACTATCTTGATGCCGCCGAACGCGCGGTGCGCGGAGGTTATTTCAATAAAGCAGATCGTGCGGAGCAGCAAAAGTCTCTTGATTTTACTTGGTATCTTTGGTGCGGTCCCGACTCGCCTTTGTTCGGCAAGGACAAAATGGCGACATTTGAAAATTACTTTATCAACGACTCTGCCGCGTCTATAGAAAACCGTTCCACATATTACGAGTTGCGTAATCGTCCCGAGGTCATTGAACGCATCCTTGACAATTTCGGGCTTGACAGCGAGATTTCGCACATTGTAAACGGACATGTGCCGGTAAAGGTCAGCAGCGGCGAAAAGCCTGTCAAAGCCGACGGCAAGCTGTTCGTCATCGACGGAGGCTTTGCAAAAGCGTACCAGAGCGTTACGGGTATAGCGGGATATACGCTTATTTATAATTCACACGGACGCATTCTCGTTTCGCACGACCCGTTCGAATCAGAGGATGCCGCCGTCATAAATGAGAAAGACATTCATTCATCCACCGTTGAATCACAGTATTCCGACAAACGCATCCGCGTTGCCGATACAGATACGGGGAAAGAAATAAAGAAACAGATAGCCGACCTTGAGGCACTGCTCGGCGCTTATAACAAGGGATTTATCAAGGAAAGCACAGTGAAAAGGAAATAGGGGAGAGCGGCATACAAATCCTGCTTGCAAAAAAAATCGAACAGTAGTATAATACTGATGTGAACAAGTATATACAAGCGTACATTGGTATATGAAAGATTCTTTATTAAGGAGAAAATCAAAATGAAAGCTATACAGACAGAATTGCCCGGAGTAGTGATCATAGAGCCGGATGTATTCGGAGATCACCGCGGTTGGTTTATGGAAACATGGTCGAAAAAGAAGCTTGAAGAGCTCGGTATTAATGTTGATTTTGTTCAGGATAATCAGAGCTTCACTGCAAAGAAAGGTACACTGCGCGGGCTTCATTTTCAGATGGATCCGATGGCACAGGCAAAGCTTGTGCGCGTCGTAGCCGGTGCTGTAATGGATGTTGCCGTGGATATCCGCAAGGGCTCTCCGACATATCTCAAGTGGGTAAGCGTTGAGCTTTCCGCCGAAAACAAGCGTCAATTCTTTATTCCTCGCGGCTTTGCACACGGCTTTGTAGCACTTACCGATAACGTTGAATTCGTTTATAAATGCGATAACTATTACAGCAAGGAATGTGACCGTTCTATCAAATTCAACGATCCGTCGATAAACGTAAATTGGAATATCGAAGACCCGATAATTTCGGACAAGGATGCAAATGCTCCGCTGTTAAAGGACAGCGATTGTAATTTTAAGTATTGAGGAGATAACGGTATGACTATTATAGTTACAGGCGGTGCCGGCTTTATAGGCAGCAACTTCGTATACTTTCAGCTCAAGAATCATCCCGAGGACAGAATAGTATGTCTTGACGCGCTTACATACGCGGGAAACCTTGCCACACTTGACGAGGCAATGAAGAATCCTTCATTCCGCTTTGTAAAGGGCGATATCGCAGACCGCGAATGCGTTTTTAAGCTCTTTGAAGAAGAGCATCCCGATATCGTTGTGAATTTTGCCGCGGAGAGTCATGTTGACCGTTCTATAGAGAATCCCGAAATATTCCTGCGCACCAACATACTCGGCACGCAGGTACTTATGGATGCATGCCGCAAGTACGGCATCAAGCGTTACCATCAGGTTTCGACCGATGAGGTTTACGGCGATCTGCCGCTTGACAGAACAGATCTTTTCTTTACGGAAACAACACCGATACATACTTCAAGCCCGTATTCGGCAAGCAAGGCATCGGCAGACCTTTTGGTGCTTGCATACCACCGCACCTTCAAGCTTCCCGTTTCTATAACCCGTTGTTCGAACAACTACGGTCCGTATCACTTCCCGGAAAAGCTCATACCGCTTATCATCTCAAGGGCTTTGGCAGATGAAAAGCTTCCCGTTTACGGCAAGGGTGAGAATGTCCGCGATTGGCTGTATGTAGAAGATCACTGCTCCGCTATCGACCTTGTTATCCGCAAGGGCAGAGAGGGCGAGGTCTACAACATCGGCGGTCACAATGAAAGAACGAATTTGCAGGTCGTAAAGACCATTCTTAAAGAGCTTGGCAAGCCGGAGAGCCTTATTTCATATGTTACCGACCGTCCCGGTCACGATATGCGCTATGCGATCGACCCGACAAAAATACATAACGAACTCGGATGGCTTCCCGAAACAAAATTCGACGACGGCATAAAGAAAACAGTAAAATGGTATCTTGAAAACCGTCCGTGGTGGGAGAACATCTTAAAGGGAGACTATCAGAACTATTATGAAAGAATGTACGGCAAGCGCTAAACTGATAGTATCCGATATCGACGGTACATACACGACCGATACAGAACAAAACAACGTTGCCGTCGAAGACTTTCGCGCAAACGGTAACGTTTTTGCATTTTGCACCGGCAGATGCTACAATGATTTCTTGGGCGGATGCAGGCTTTGGGATTTGAAATGCGATTACGTTGCGACAGATAACGGTGCAACGGTTCGTCAAGGCGATAAAATCATCTCAAATTCAGTCATTCCGCAAAGCGTAGTCAGTGAGATAATTGACTTTGCAAAGGAAGATTCCGAAAAAATCGAACTGCATTCGTGCCACGGTCATTCCGAGGATATTTCTTACGCCCCGGGTGAGACGATCAAAATAACTATAGGTTTGCACGATGAAATCTCGGCAGTACGGCTTGAAGACAAAATCAAAAGCAATTTTGCCGATAAAGTCAACTGCTGTAAGGTCCGCGGTATAGGCTTCCTTGAAATAATGGCACATGGCGTAAGCAAAGCTTCGGCTTCAAGGATCATCGCCGAACACGCAGGGATCA